>CAYULN010000094.1:0-20378 GCA_964445605.1 uncultured Caulobacteraceae bacterium
CTCGACGGAGTAACCCCGAATTGCGGCAAGAATATAATGCCGTTCGACCGGAAAGCGCGGGTGTCGAAACCTCAGAACCACTCCCGAAAGCAGTCTCAGAGCCACGCAAGTCCCCAGGCCCCAAAGACAGCGGACCATCCGATGCGGTTCGGCGTCTGCCTACCTTAAGGAAGACCTGCGCCAGACACCGAAACGAAGCCAAAACCGACGCGCTGTCAAGCCGAACGCATTAACTTTTTTTGCGGTGCACGCTAGACGCCAGGTCATTAATAAGCCACAATCACCATAGTTAATTCCTTAAAATTATGGAAATTGCGGCATTCGCGTAACCAGTGTGAAACATGACGCGGTTATCTCGATTTTCATTTTTTTGTTGCGCTGCGGGGCGGGCATGGTCACGCAGATGCGGTAGTTGAAAAACTGGGGAGTATGTTCGGCTTTTTTGCGTGGAAGGGGACGCAAGGATAGAGCTGGATCGGTTTTTGGTAAAAGGTGAATACAGATGAGAATTGTTCACGTGATTACCCGGTTGCTGCGTGCCGGCGCCGAAGAAAATACAATTCTAAGCTGTTTGCATCAGGCGGCGCAGGGACATGATGTCTACCTGCTGTATGGTGCGGCATCGAAGCCCGAGTACTTCAAGTCGAAGTATCGCGGCATCAAATATGTCGAAATCGCCTCGCTTGTGCACCCGCTTAGCCCAGCCAAGGATTTCGCAGCCTATAACGAACTGGTCGTGCTCCTCAAGGAGCTGCAGCCCGATATCGTTCATACGCACACCAGCAAGGCCGGCATCATCGGACGGCTGGCGGCCAAGGGCGCAAAGGTGCCGCACATCGTCCACGGAGTGCACATCCTGCCGTTCGTCAATGTGTCGTTCCTGGAAAAGATCATCTATTTCACAGTCGAGATGCTGGTCGGCAATGTGACTGACCTATTCATGCACGTCAGCCGCGGCACCAAGGCGGTCTATGAGCGGGCCCGCATCGGCCAGCAGGCCGATCACGTGGTGGTCCGCTCGGGCATGGACCTGGACCGGTTCACTAAGGCCCAGATTCCCGGCAATTGGCGGGATGTGCTGGAAATCGGCCCCTCCGACCCGGTCCCGCGCACCATGTTGATGCTGGCCTCCCTGGAGCCGCGGAAACGGCATCTGGAGTTTCTCGAAGGTTTCGCCAAGGCGACCCGTCGCGGGCAAGCCATTCGTCTCCTATTCGCCGGCGAGGGGCCGCAGCGTGAAGAGATCGAAAAGCGGGTCGACGAGCTCGATCTGCGTGACCGCGTCAAGCTGCTGGGGCATCATGCTGAGCCCGAGCGCCTGATCGCGCTGGCCGACCTGGGCGTACTGGCGTCGCAGCGAGAAGGCTTGCCGCGCGTGGTCATCCAGTTCCTCGCTGGTGGCAAGCCGGTGGTTCTGAATCAGCTGGAGGGCATAGACGAGGTCGTGCACCACGGCGTCAATGGTTGCATTGTCGACGATGGATCGGCGGCGGCGACGGCGGAGACGGCGGTTCAGGCCTTGTTGAACAATGAACTGATGGATGCCTTGACGCGCGGCGCGATCAAGGCTGAAGTTGGAGCCTGGTCGACAAAATCGATGTTCAATGCGCTGGACGAAGGCTACGCGCTGATGCGCCGGTCGGTGAAAAGCGTCAACGCCGCGGCGGCCTAAGGTCGCGTGGAGTAGATTTTACTTGCGGTATATTTGTGCCGTAAGAACTTCGTACTCCTCGAGCAAGTTCTTATGTGTTTCTGCGTTCCCGCCCTGCGGTTTAAACAAGGCCGCGTACCCCTGCAGAATGGTCCACCCGATGATGGTCCAGCCCGTAAGGAGATTAATGAAGAACAGAAGCTTAATATTCTGCCCTCCCTTGGTGATGTAGAGCAGAGTTGGCAGCAGGTAGACGAGTACGGCGGCGCTTAGCAGCAAGCTGAAGAAGGATTCCTCGGAGGCGTTACGCTTTGGCATAATTGAAGGTCCGTTCATTCTCGATTTTTTCGTGGCTGTGTCATTCTGACTGTGTTCGACGGATAGCCTTCCTCCATAGCATATATTGGTCCACAATTCGTTACCTTTGTGCGTTTGGCGTTGCAGGGTTCGTTGGTTGCGGTGCAGCAAAAGTATGCTAGGGTCGTTTCGGGTCGCCGGGGGGCGTCTTAGTGCAGTGTATTTCCCGGTAGAGATCTGAAGAGATGCCCAGACCATGAGTACGATCAGCGTCATCATGACCTGCTTTAACGAGGGTGCGTTTATCGGCCCCGCCGTGCACAGCATCTTGAGCCAGACGCGCAACGATCTCATTGAAAAGATTGTCATTGTAGACGACGGTTCCGAGCCGGAGACGTTGAGGGTCCTACCTGGCATCGCTGCCTTGGATCCACGCGTCGAAATTATCTATTCCAAGGGCAACGGCTTGCCCAAGGCACGGAATCTGGCCGCTACGCACGTGACCTCGGACTGGATCGCTATCCTCGACGGTGACGATCTGTGGCTGCCGCAAAAAATCGCAAAACAGATGGCGATCGTGGACGGCAACAGGGAAGTCGGCCTGGTTTACAGCGGCGTCCTGATGTTCGAATCTGGCACGCCGGCGGAAAAGACGGCGGCCCAGATCGTCGACCTGAGCCGGTCGAACGATGTCGAGCGCGACTATTTCAGGCTGGACGGGCCGATCATCCCATCATGCGTCCTGGTTCGGCGCGACATTTTTGAAAAGTGCGGCCGCTTCAATGAGAAAATCCGGGTATTCGAGGACACTGAATTCTACGCCCGGGTAGCAAAACACTGCAAATTCGCCTTTGTCGCCGAGCCGCTGATCGAGAAACGCAACCATTCCTCCTCGATCACCGCCAAGCGCGCCGAGCTGATGGCGCACCATGCGTTCGTTGCTTATTCCATTGTACGCAATAGTCCCCGGTTGCTGCCGCTCCTGCAGTTCCGGCTGTCCGAGCGAGCACGCAAACTGGGCAATACGGCGATTGGGTTGGGGCATACGGAAGAGGCCAAGCAATATTACCGGCTGGCGACGACCCTGGCTCCCTTATCGTGGCGGGCGGCGCTATCTTATTGGGCGCTGGTTTTGGGCGTGCCTCTGGGCAAGGCGCGGTCGGCTCGTGTCACGGCGACCACGCGGCGGTTGGTGCGGAAGGCTTAGATGGTACAGATCGTTTACGTTCTGAACAGCTTTGCCCGTGGCGGAGCGGAGCCCAACCATAACCTCTTTATGCCTCTCCGGGCGTTTTTCCGTCATGCCGTCACCTAGTCATGGAAACATTGGACGCAACTTATACCCAGGGTTGTTCTTTGCTTGCTTCGATAAGCGCCCCAGCCACCCGAGCTGGGATCTGGACAGCCCGGACGCCGAAAATATTGCCTCTGCCGATCGAGCGATTTTATCTCTGCGCTGCAGCGTGATGATTTCGCATGACGACAGCTGCGAGCCCATATCCGCTTGCTTTTTAGTTACGCCGCCAACTGATATGTTGCAAGTGCACAATAAATTGAAGACCCTTCGATTCTACCCTAACGCAAACTTCCGGGCGGAGCACGCGTAAAAGTGATGTCAGTCTCATTTTGTCGTTTAAATGGCAAAATTAACTGGTAGGTTGTGCCGGCGGAATGATCGTCCGCGGCATTGTGAGCGTTGCTATCCATCGGCTGGGGAGGGTGCGTAATGCGTATCTTGAGCAAACCGAATGCTGCGGGGCTTTCGGTTCGAGCCATTTCGGGGACCTATGTCGTCTTGGTCGCCTTTAATTGTGACGAGGTTTATTGCAGGGACCTATTGGGCTTCGGCATCCGACGTACCGATCATGAGAATGGCGAGGTGATCTGGCTGAGAGGCTTGAAAAAGTTCGATCTCCCCAATAGCGATGACGGCGACAGTGTCACCACTCGCCATCATCCCATCCAGAAATTCCATTGGGGCGATTATACGGTCAAGTCCGGCCGGACTTACGATTACGAAGTCTTCGCCATGCGCGGCACCAAGACCAATCTGGCGACAACCGACAGCGTCAAGGTCACCATTACCTGCGAAGTGCCCGATAAGATCGGCAAGAACGGGCATAGCGTCAATTTCAACCGCTCAGCGGCCGCCAGTCAGGCTTTCGAACGGCGCTTTCCCGACCTGCCACCCGGCGACGTGGTCGATCCCAATGCGCGGACCTGGCTGTCGCGCGGTTTGCAGGAAGCTTTGACGGCGTTTATCGACCAGGCCAAGTCTGGGCAGACCCTGCACTGTTTTCTGTACGAATTCTCCAAGCCGGAATATGCACAGGCTCTGAAGGCGGCCCGGGCGCGCGGCGTCAAACTGGAAATCCTGCACGACGGTATTATCGGCAAGGACGGCAAGGGGCCCATCCTGGAAAGCAAGCCCCTGCTCGAGGAATACGGTCTGGACGACGTCGCCAGGGATCGCACGGGCGACGGTCTGGCCATATCGCACAACAAGTTCATGGTCCTGTCGGACGGCGCGGGCAAGGGACTGGCGGTATGGACCGGGTCGACAAATTTCTCCGATGCCGCCGTCTATGCGCAAACCAATGTCGGGCACGCGATTATCGGACCCGAACCGGCGACGACCTATTTGAAGTGGCACCAAGACATCTGGAACGCCCCCTCCAAAAGCGCCGCACTGTCGCGCGGCTTGACCAAGACGCTTACGCCGATGCCGTTTGCCGCCAATGGCACCCATTCCGTATTCAGTCCGCGCACCAATATCGAGGCCATCGACCTGTGCGCCAAGCTGGTCGGCGGTGCCCATGATATCGTCTGCTTTACGGCGCCGTTCGCCCTGCATGACGACCTGGAGAAGGCGCTGATCGGAGCGCCGGCGCAAGTCTATGGGTTGCTTAACAAGCACGGCGTCGTTGGCAAGGCAATGTACGACGCTTCGAATACGCTGTTGACGGCGGCCGCTGCGTTTAACGAGCGGTCGGTGCTGGAGGCCTGGCAGGGGCGGATGTTGGACAGGCTGAAGCAGGAGTCGCTTCACCACAGCGGTGTCTTTATCCATACCAAGCTGATCCTGATCGATCCGTTGTCGGTCCATCCGATCACCGTGACCGGATCGGCGAATTTCAGCAACAATTCGTCACGCAACAACGATGAGAATCAGCTGTTCATTTTCGACGAGCCGGAAGTCGCGGATGTCTATATCGGCGAATTCATGCGGATGTTCGACCACTATTATTACCGAGACCACATCAAGGCCGCCAAGGCCCAGGCCGTCACCAATCCGAAGGCTGCCTATTTGGACGAAACCGCTGGCTGGACGCAGCGCTATTTTAATGGCGGCGAACGCGAGAAGGAACGGCTGGTTTTTTTCTAGGCCTGGCCACGTCTATCTGGCCTCAATGGCTCACGAATTTCGGTTGTGAGCCATTTTTGTATCTGTCATCCCGACTTATCAGGCCAGTTGGCAGGGATGATTGACATTATTTTTATAAGCGGTAATATTTTCATATAAAAAAGCAAATGCTAGAGGAAATGCCGCATGAAACGCTTTCAAGCCGCGAGACTTAGTCCGAACAGGGGCGTTGCTACGATAGGAAAATGGTCAAGCCTATTGACCGTGGCTGGACTGCTGTCGGCGTGCGCCGGCGCGCCCGGGCCGACCGTCATGGCGCAATTGCCGCGTTTCAGTGCGCCTGGCGTACCTGCCGTGGGCCCGGCCGAGGTCGCCATTCCACCCAAAGCATCGGCCACGCCCAATCCACCGATTCCGCCGAATCTGCCGGGACGTGGCCTGGCCCAGCATCCGATGCTGTATATCGGCGAAGGCGACAACCGCATCTACATCCTCAACAAAGGCAAGGTCGTCTGGACCTATTCGACCGGGCCGGGCAACGAGCTGGACGACGTCTGGATGCTGTCGAACGGCAATATCCTGTACAGCCGCATGCAGTACGTCGCCGAAGTGACGCCGGAAAAGCAGGTGGTCTGGCGCTACGACGTCCCGGCGGGCACCGAGCTGCACGCCGCCCAGCCGATCGGCTTGGACAAGGTGCTGTTCATCCTCAACGGCGATCCGGCCAAGCTGATGGTCATGAATATCAAGACCGGCCAGGTCGAGGTCCAGCATGACCTCCTCGACAGCCGCCCCCCCGACCGCTCGGTCCACGCCGAGTTCCGGCGGGCGCGCTACACCTCCCAGGGCACCTATCTCATCCCCTATCTCGAGAAGGATCAGGTGGTCGAATATGACAAGGATTTCAATGTCGTCTGGCAATACAACATCCCGACGCCGTGGGCAGCGGTGCGGTTAAAGAACGGCAATACCCTGATCACCGACGAACACGACATCCTGACGCGCGAGGTCAACCCAAAAGGCGAGACCGTGTGGGAGTTGAAGCCGGAGGACCTGCCCGAAGCTTATCGTTTCGGCAACACCCAGAGCGCCACGCGCCTGAGCAACGGCAATACCATTATCTGTTCGCGTGGCGGCAAGAACAGGGGGCCGCAACTGGTCGAGGTCACGCCGGACAAGCGCGTGGTCTGGGTCCTGCAGGATTGGCAGCATCTCGGCCCAGCGACGGCGGTGCAAGTGCTGGACGATCCGGGCCTGCCGGAAATTCCCGGCCAATCGGAGCACTGAGAAAAATGGAGCGGGTGAAGGGAATCGAAGTTGTGTTCCAAGCTGCTCCATGATGTCTAAAATTCCTTATAAAATATAGATGTTTATTTTTTCATTTGTCCCCGCGCGCCCCACAATGTACCCCTCTATCTCGAAAATTTGTTGGGGTAAATGTTGGGGTAGGAAAGTGGCTCGACGTCCAAAATTGCGGCTTACTGCGGCGGAAGTGAAGAACGCGCGGCGGCCGAGCAGGTAGCCCAATCCGGACATTGGGCTAAATATGCCAATCTATATTCCCAGACGGGAACCCCCATCTGATTTCCGCTCTGCTGCCATAAAACATCGGTTGCGGGAGGAAAGTGTCCGTTTTCGGACATATCGGACGCTTTTGCGGACACTGCGTCTCACGTTCCGGGAAAAATAATTATAATTTCAAATGGTTAGGTTAAGGCCTGCGCGCGCCTTACTATCGGGCACAGAACGATAGCTAAGGAGGAATCATGTCCGACGTGTGCGCTTGTCGCGCCCCGTCGAACCGTGGCCGAAGATTAATCTGTGTACTCAAAAAATGCCGCACCTAAGGGGCGCCATCGGCGTTCGTGACGGGTGAGCGTAGCAAAGCGCAAATACACAGACACTTTTCTGACAAGTCACGCGGTCGGACAATGTCGTAATATTTCCAACGGCATTTCCGTCAAAGACCAAAAGAAAAAGGGAAAAGACAAAATATCGAAAAGATATGAAGAACACGAAGAGTTCAACATCCACAACGGTGTCTGATTCAAATTGTTATTTTATTTGAAGCGGACAAAGGGAGAGAAAATGAAAACTACTAAAAGCAAGCGCGCAATATTACTTGCGGGTATATCGCTGGTCGCGATGTCGACCGGCGCAGTCGGCGTTGCTCACGCCCAGACCAATACAACGGCTGCGGCCGCAAAGGATGACGAAAGTGTCGTCGTCGTCACCACCCGCCGGAAGGCCCTGCAAACGGCCACCGACCGGAAGAAGAATTCCGATACCGTCATCGACTCGGTCGTGGCGGACGAAGCCGGCAAGCTGCCGGACAACTCGATCACCGAAGTACTGCAACGCGTCTCGGGCGTGTCGATCGTGCGATACGGTTCGCTGGGCGACCCCGACCACTTCTCGGCCGAAGGTTCGGGCATCCAGGTGCGCGGCTTGTCCGGCGTCGCCGGCTTCCTCAACGGCCGCGAAGTGTTCAGCGCCAACGGCGGCCAGGGCCTGCTGTGGGGCGACGTCACGCCGGAACTGATGGCGGCGGTCGATGTCTATAAGGACTCGACAGCGGACCGCCTGATTGGCGGGACCGGTGGCGCCATCGACCTGCGTACCAAGATGCCGTTCGACTACAAGAAGCCGTCCTTCCAGGCCAGCCTCGGCGCCTCCTACGGCGATCTGGTCAAGAAGACGACGCCGGAAGGCTCCTTCCTCGTCACCAACCGCTGGGATACGCCGATCGGTGAGATCGGCGCCCTGGTCGATCTGGCCTACAGCAAGTATTCGGCGCACGACAACTTCATTCGCATGGAGCCCTTCTACAAGCGAACCGTCGCCGGTCAGACGCGCTACGTTCCGGGCGGCTTCGACTACGGCTCCGACGACTTCAACCGGGAACGCATCGGCGAATACGCCGCCTTCCAATGGAAGCCGAACGACCACCTGCAATTCTACACCACATTGTTTTCGTCCAAGTACACGGCGGATAACACCGACGGCGGCGAATTCGTCGTTGGCACCAATTTCACCGTCAATCCGGCCGGCAAGAATGTTTTCGACAGCAACGGCGGCCTGATCAGCACCGACAGCCTGACGACGTTCAACACCAGTGACGGCACGCTCAACGGCACGCCGTTCAACGTCGGCGGCGACGTCGGCCGCCAGAACAGCGATCACATCACCAGCGACTGGACGACCGGTTTCATCTGGCGTCCGAACGACCGTACCCAGGTCACTGGCGCCATCCAGTTCGTCGATTCCGAGTCGCATGCCCGCAACTACGACCTGTTCCCGTCCGTCGCCTTCCCCGGCACGTTCGGCCTCGACATTTCCGGCAAGCTGCCGGTGGTCACCATGCCGGCCTCGGGCAATGCCACCTTCAGTAATCCGAAGAACTATTTCATCGGCGCCGACATGACGCACATCGAAAGCAATCACGGATCGATGGGCGCGGCCAATTTCGATGTCGACTGGGCGGTGTCCGATACCGGCTTCATCCGCGACATCAAGTGGGGCGCCCGTTATGCCAGCCGCACCGAGCGCGACAACGTCTCCAACTACAACTGGTCCGACGTCTGTCAGGGCTGGGACGGCTGCGACAACAATCCGGCCACCAGCACCAAGAGCTTCGCCAACGCGCCGGCTGGCGACATCAGCACGGCGGCGTTCCAGAACTTCTTCCGCGGCAAGATCAGTGTCCCGATCGCCCTGCTGACGGCCAGCAATGCCCTGGTGGCGCGTTTCGACCCGGCCTATATCCGTAAGCAGTACGGTTCGGGCAGCGGCACCAACCAGGTGGCGATCAACCCCGACACCGATTACTCGCATGGCGTCGACAAGACATCGGAAGTTTATGTCGAGGCCAAGTTCGCCAGTGACACGGGTCCGTTCAGCTGGCCGTTCACCGGCAATTTCGGGGTGCGCGTCGTCAAGGTCGAGCACCAGTCGACCGGTCACTTCGTCATCAATCCTCAGTCCTACGCCGTGGGAACTACGATCTACACCCTGGCCGCAGTCAACAAGGACATTTCCGGCGGCCGCGAGACGACGGCGGCGCTGCCGTCGTTCAACATTGCCTTCGCGCCCGATCCGACCGTGAAGATCCGGCTGGCAGCCAACACGACCATGGACCTGCCAAGCTATACGGCGACCAAGGCCACCGGCAGCGGCAGTGTCAGTCTCACCAACAGCACGCCGCCACAGCTGAACAACTTCACCACCAATTCCGGCAATCCGAACCTTAAGCCGATGTTCTCGAACAACCTCGACCTGTCGGTGGAATGGTACAAGTCGAACAGCTTCAACGCGCACATGGCGTTCTTCAACAAGGATATCAAGAATATCCTGATCTACGGGACGTCCGCTTATCCGGTCAATTTCACGTTCACGGCGCCGACGGCCCAGACGGTCTCCGAGCTGGCCATCACCAACAACGTGTTCAATTCGCCTGACAAGGCCAAGATCTCCGGCTACGAACTGGGCGTGCGGCAGTTCTTCGACAAGCTGCCTTCGCCGTTGAACGGTATCGGTTACGAAGCGACCTATACCCACATCCACAGCGAAAACCCGGGCGACCTGGCCTATGCGATCGACAATGTGGTGGTCACCAATGCGACGACCAATGTCGTCACCAACAGCCATCCGTTGAGCAACAATCCGATTGCCGGCCTGTCCGACAACAACCTCAACTTCACGGCGATGTACGAGCACGGCCCGTGGTCGCTGCGGGCGGCCTACAGCTGGCGCAGCAAGTACCTGATGAGCACCAACGCCAACGGCACCAACGGCACCTACACCATCTGGACCTATCCGCGGACCAATCCCGGCAACGGCAGCTGCGACGCCACCGGAGTCGACACCACCAACCTGTGCGCCAAGCTTGGCCTGCCGGTTTATTCCGCGCCGTACGGCCAGGTCGATCTGGGCGGCAACTACAAGTTCAACGACCACGTCCTGCTGTCGATCGAGGCGACCAACGTCACCAACGCGACGCCGCGAACCCTGCAGGGCGGCTATCCGAACGGGGCGCTCTATGCCCGCAGCTGGTTCACCACCGACCGGCGCGTTTCGGCCAGCTTGCGTCTCAGCTTCTAATGCCTGTCCGAGGGACAAAAAGCTCTCCCTGGTAAGTTGAACTTGAGTTCCTCTAAACTACGGTCCCCTCGCTCCGGCGGGGGGACCCCTTTTCGCTTTTAGGGGCTGAATGTCATGCGAAAATCGGTTGTCATCGTCGGCGGCGGCACGGCGGGCTGGATCACCGCGGACTACCTGGCCCGATCCCTGAACGCCAAATCGCCGGAAGGCGTGGCCGTCACCCTGGTGGAATCGGCCGAAATCGGCATCCTTGGGGTCGGGGAGGGCACCTTTCCGTCCATCCGGCGGACACTTCAACGCATCGGCGTCGACGAGGCGGCGTTGCTGCGCGAATGCGACGCGACGCTCAAGCAGGGCGCCAAGTTCGCCCATTGGCGTTTCACGCCGGGCCAGGAAGCCGGCCGGCCCGACCACTATATGCATCCATTCGCCGTCACCCAGGCGCCGGGCAATCTCGACCTTCTGCCCTATTGGTTGCTAGGTATCGAAGGTAGCGGCCGTAACTGGGACGAAGTCAACACCGTGCAGAAGCCGGTGGCCGACGCTTTCCGGGCGCCGAAGCGCATCGTCGATCCGCCGTTTGCCGGGCCGTTGAATTATGCCTACCATTTCGACGCCGCCAAGCTGGCGCAATTCCTGCGCCGCTACGGCATTGAGCTGGGCGTAAAACATGTCGTCGACACGGTCGACCAGGTGGCGTTGGACGACCGTGGCTATGTCTCGGGGGTGGTGACGCGCCAACACGGTACCTTGTCGGCAGACCTCTACGTCGATTGCACCGGCTTTCGCGCCGAGCTGATCGGCAAGGCGCTGGGTGTGCCATATAAGCCGTGCCGAGACGTTCTATTCTGCGACCGCGCCATCGCCTTACAGGTGCCCTACGACCGGCCGGACGCACCGATCGCCTCCTATACGATTTCGACGGCGCACCAGGCGGGCTGGACCTGGGATATCGGCCTGCACCACCGGCGCGGCATCGGCCACGTTTATTCCGCGGACCATATGGATGACGACAGCGCCGAAGAAACCCTACGCCGCTATATCGGTCCGGCCGCCGATGGCCTGGAGGCGCGCCGGTTCAAATTCACCGCTGGTTTCCGTGAAACCAACTGGAAGAACAATTGCGTCGCCATAGGGCTATCGAGCGGCTTCTTCGAGCCGCTGGAGGCGACCGGCATCATCTTCGCCGAGGTGGCAGCTGTCATGCTGTCGAACCTGTTCCCGTGGGGTGGGCATTACGACGCGGCGGCGCGCCAGTTCAACGACCTGATGCTGAAGCGATATGAGCGGGCGCTGGATTTTATCAAGCTGCACTACTGCCTGACGGAACGCCGCGATACATCATTCTGGCGTGACAACGCCGATTTCACCACTGTGCCCGACAGCCTTAAGGACCTGCTCGACCGCTGGCGCAACCGTCCGCCCGAGCCGATCGACATCGATCCGAATATCGACATCTTCAATGAATCGAGCTGGCAATATGTGCTGTACGGCATGGGCTATCGCACCGATCTTTCGGCCAAGGCGGGCGTCTATCGCTATTATGACGAGGCGCGGGCGGAATTCGCCGACCTGAAGCGCCAGGCAGCATACGCCCAGACTGTCCTGCCAACCAATCGTGAGCTGATCGCCAAGGTCATGGGCCAGGATTTCAAGGCGGCCTGATGGAGAGCGAGAAGCGGACACAGCACATCGTCATTGTCGGCGGCGGAACAGCAGGGTGGATGTGCGCGGCCGCCTTGTCGCGGCTGACCGGCCAGGCCGGCTATCGGGTCACCCTGGTCGAATCCGACGAAATCGGCACAGTCGGCATCGGCGAGGCGACCATCCCGTCGATCATGACCTTCAACAGTCTGCTCGGCATCGACGAAGACGACTTCATGCGCCATACCCAGGCGACTTTCAAGCTCGGCATAGAGTTCGTCGGCTGGGGCGGCGCGGATGGGCGGTACATCCATCCGTTCGGCAAGACGGGCCTCGATTTCCAAGGGGTGGGTTTTCACCAGTACTGGTTGAGGGGCAGGGAGCAAGACGACGCCACCCGGCGCTTTGAGGATTACAGCCTGAGTGCCGTCGCTGCTCGACGAGGGAGATTCACGCGGCCGTCCGCCGATCCTCAGGCCGTGTTGTCTAGTCTGCGCTATGCCTTTCATTTCGATGCCAGCCTATATGCGCGTTACCTACGTAGCTATGCCGAGGCGCGCGGGGTTAAACGCATCGAGGGCAAGATAGTGAATGTAGGTCAGCATCCCATGAATGGGGCGCTGACATCGGTTCATCTCGAAAACGGCCAGTTGGTCAACGGCACTTTCTTTGTCGACTGCTCGGGCTTTCGGGGACTATTGATCGGCGACATCCTAGGCGTTGGATACGAGGACTGGCAGGCCTGGCTGCCATGCGATCGCGCCCTGGCGGTGCCGTGCGAAAACGCCGGGGAGCCCGTGCCTTATACGCGTTCAACCGCCGATGCGGCAGGCTGGCGGTGGCGTATTCCATTGCAGAGCCGGATTGGCAACGGCTACGTCTATTGTTCGGACTATATCGACGACGATGCTGCCCGGACGCGCCTGTTGCAAAGTCTCGATGGCAAGGTATTGGCAGAGCCCCGGCCGATCCGGTTTCGCGCCGGCCGCCGGCAAGACTTCTGGGTCCAGAATTGCGTGGCGATTGGATTGTCGGGCGGCTTTCTCGAGCCACTGGAATCGACCAGCATCCATCTGATCCAGACCGGCATTTCCAAGCATTTGGCCCTCCTGCCGAAAGGCGAGATGCTGTCGGCGGAAATCCACGAATATAACCGCCAGACCCTTCTGGAATACGACCAGATCCGCGACTTCATCATCCTGCATTACAAGGCGACGCAACGCGACGACACGCCGTTCTGGCGCTATTGCCGGGACATGGCGATCCCTGACTCGCTGGCGCACAAGATCGAGCTGTTCCAGGGCCGGGGGCGGGTTTTCCGTCGCGAGGAGGACCTATTCACCATCGACAGCTGGCTGGCCGTGCTGCTGGGCCAAAACATTATGCCACAGGGGCACGATCCGGCTGTCGACGCCCTGCCGCTGGCCGAAGTCGAAAGCTTTCTTTCTCACGTCAGGATGCTCGTCGCCCGTACGGCCCATGCCATGCCGGCCCACCAGGCGTTTATCGACGGCCACTGCAAGGCTGGCTAGTTCCTATTCGGACCGCAGCGAAGAGACGGGCAGGTCGCGCAAGGTGACGACCGCATGGACCGCTATGGTCGCGAGGCCGAACAGGACCGAGATGAGGCCGGCGCCGAGGAATGACAGCCACGGCAGCGGTACGCGCTCGGCAAAGGCGCTGAGCCAGCTCGCCATGGAAAACCACGCCACCGGCCAGGCGACCAGGTTGGCCGCCAGGAAAGGCCCGATGAACGGCACGAAACGCTGGCGGAAGATGTCACCGAAGGTGGCGCCGAGCGCCCGCCGGATGGCCATTTCCTGCATCTGGTGCCGCGTCAGGAAAATCGACAGGCCGGTTAGGCCCAAGGTCGACAGCAGGATCGCCAGGCCGGAAATGATATAGAAGGCGGTGATCTGCTGGCGCAGATCGTGGTATTGCGACATCAGGTAGTCGTGGAAAAATGTCCGCTCGATCGGCACGGAACCGTAGGAGTCGCGTCGCCACAGCGCATCGATCCGCCGGAGGGTCTCGTCCACGTGGCCGGGCGCCAGCCGGACGCTCACCAAGTTGAAATACTTGGCATAATTGTCGAAAATCATCGGCTGCATCGGCTCATAGACCGTCGACAAGCGCAAGTTCGACACCACGCCCGCCACCTTTGAATGCATCACGGTCCGGTCGGTGTAATAGTCGATCTCCGCGCCGACGGCGGCCTGCGGCGTGGCGAAGCCCAGCGCCCGGACGGCCGCCAAGTTGATCAGCACCGTCCGCGGTGTTTCGGGGTTCAGGAAGGTGCCGGCCAGATTGCGGCCGGCCAGAAGCCGCACGCCGAATACATCGAAGAAGGAAGGAGTGACCGAATTGCGCGTCAGGGCGATCAACGGCCGCCCCGGCTGCCTTATCCATGCCGGGCGGACATAATCGTTGGTCGGCGCGCTCCATGACGGCGCGGCGGACACCACGCCGGGGACGGTGGCGACATCGCGGCTGAAGGCGGCATTGATCCCCGGATCTTCGCAGAATTTCACCATGACGACATTGTCGCCGTTGAAGCCCAGCGCTTCAGTCGTCGAATAGGCCCATTGCCGCGACATCGTCTGGGCGGCGCACAGCATGACGATGACCAAGGCAAGCTGAGCGATGACCCATCCCCGCCACGGCATGGTCGCGGCCTCGGCGCGGCTCCTCGCCGTTTGCGGCCGGGAAATGACGATTGCCGGCACGATGCAGCTGGCGGCGATCAGCACCGCTGCCGTCAGGCCGGTGGACGCCAGGACGCTGACCGGATGCGCCCACAAGGCAAGATCGAGGCCGAGCGTGGCGTTGAGGACGGGCAGAATGCGTTCAGCGATAACCAGGCCCAGGAAGGCGCTGAACAGATTGACGACGGCCGCTTCGCGCACGATCTGCGCCGCCAGGTCGATGCGCCGCGCCCCCAGCGCCCGGTAAAGCGCCATCTCGGCAATCCGCTCGTTGCGTTCGGCAAACACCAGGCCGGAGAAATTGATGCAGGCCACCGCCAGGATGGCGACGGCGATCCCGCCCAGCGCGGCCAGCGAATCGAGGTGGCCGCGCGGCTTCATCTCGCCATCGCCATGCGGCCGGAAATGCAAATCCTTGAGCGGGATAAGCTCATAGGCGTCCGGCAGGTTGTTCGGGCCTTGCCAATGCCGCCGGCTGATGTCCTTCAGCCGGGCGGCAAGGCCGACAGGGCTGACACCGGGCTTGAGCGTGAAATAGGTATAGGTATTGGCCCACAGTAGTGTGTCCTGGTGGTCGTAGGCATAGAGCTTGGCGTAAGACGTGTTGCCGGCGACGAACATGTCGCGGTCGAGATGGGTATTGGATGGGAAGTCCTTCAGGACGGCGGTGACTGTCAACCGGTAGAGATTGTTGGTTTCAAGCGTCTGCCCGACGACGTCGTCGCGGCCGAAATAGGCCAAGGCCAGCCGTCGTGTCAGCACGACACTGTCCGGCCTGGCCAGCGCCGTCTTCAGGTCGCCATGCAGTACGGGCAACGGCAAGACATCGAATAGGTCGGCGTCGGCGAAATAGAACCGCTCCTTGACCTGGTGGCGGGCACTGCGCATCGGCCATTCCTGGGTATCAAGGCGCGCCACCCGCGCGACCTCCGGTATGTCGGTCCTGATCCAGCGGGCCAGGCCGGCCGGCGTCCGGTCGCTGTCGATCATCGCCCGGCCGAGCGGGCCGTACTTGGCGGATGCGACATAAACCTGGTCCAGCCCGGGAAGGAAGCGGTCGTAGGTAAGTTCGTCGCGGAGGTAGAGACCGATGACGGTCGCCGCCCCGTAGGCTAGCGCCAGGCCGGCGATCATCAGGATGTAGACGGTCCACCGCGCCGCAAAGAGGCGAAAGAAACGCAGCATGTCTGGCAGGCGCGCGGTCATGACAGCCGACGCGAACTGATCTGCACACGTCCATCGTGCATTTCGACGACGCGGGAAGCCTGGTCCGCCTGGCCCAGCGCATGGGTGACGATGACGACGGTGGTCCCCTGGGCGTTCAGCTCGCGCAGGATGCCGAGGATTTGCGCGGCATTGGCGGAATCGAGATTGCCCGTCGGCTCGTCGGCCAGCACGATCTGCGGGCCACCGACGATCGCTCGGGCAATGGCGCAGCGCTGCTGTTGCCCGCCGGACAATTGACGGGGAAGATGATCGGCACGATGGGCGATGCCGACACGATCCATGGCCGCCAGGATCAGGTCGCGCCGGCCCTGCGCCAGGTTGTCGCGCCGGTAGTGCAGGCCGAGCCGGACGTTCTCATAGACGGTGAGATGATCGATCAGGTTGAAGCTCTGGAACACGAAGCCGATGCGGCTGGCCCGGATGGAGGCTCGTTCGCGGTCGGACAGTGCGGCGATGTCCTGGCCGCCGAAACGGTATCCGCCGCGGGTCTGGCGTTCCAGCGTGCCGATAATATTGAGAAGGGTCGACTTACCGCAACCGGACGGTCCGATGATCGCCACGAACTCGCCTGCGTCGATATCGAGGCTGACCCCGCGCAGGGCATGCACGGCCCGCGCCGTGTCGGCATAGGTATGATGGATGTCCTGAAGGCTGATCAGCGAGGCTTGCGTCATGGACCGGGCGCCTCAGGTGGAGAGGAACAGGGTGAAGACGAACGCAGTATCGCCGTCTCTGCCATCGTTGAGGAGTTCGAGATTGCCGCCGTGCGCCAGGGCGATCTGGCGCGCCAGGTTCAGGCCAGTGCCGGTGCCCTTGGGTTTGGTTGTCGCAAAGGCGGTGAACAGGTTGCGCCGGATGGCGTCGGGGATGCCGGGGCCGTTGTCGGTGACCGCGATGACGACGTTGTGCCGGGATTGGCGGGCGGAGACCGTCACCCGGCGCGGCCCATCCTGGCCTTCGGTTGCTTCGATGGCGTTGGTGATGACGTTGATCAGGGCCTGGCTCATCTGGGCTTCGTCCAGCCACAACCGCGGCAGGTTGACGTCGAGATCGACCGAGAAATCGTAGGCACCGTTCGAGGCCGTGCGAATGAACAGGTCGGTGACATTGCGGATCCATTCGCCGGTATTGACTGTCTGGAATTCCGGCTCGGGCAGCCGCGCGACCGAACGATAGGCTTCGATGAAGCGTCCAAGCGTCCGGGCACGCTGCGCCAGGGTGTCCAGCGCTTGCCGGGCCGACGGGATGTCGGGAGCGGACGTCTCGGCCAGATAGGCATTGGCGATGTCGGCCAGCGACGCCACCGGCGTCAGGGAATTCATGATCTCGTGGCTGAGGATCTGTAGGGTGTCGCGCAAGGCGGCAGCTTCAGCCTGGTGGATTTCCGACTGAACGTCGGTCAGCGTGGCCAGGCGCGCGCGTTGGTCGTCGGAAATAACTTCGCTGACGCTGACGGCATACTGGCGGCCGAGGACGGTTAGCACGCGGCGTGCTCCGGAACTGGGCGCGGTCAGGACGGCGACAATCTCATCGGCTTCCGGGACGATCACGTCGTCCGTCTGAAACAGCGTCCGGGCCGCCCGGTTCAGGGCATGCGGCCTTTGTTCCGGAACATAGCGGATCAGCGGCGCCGGCGATTGGTCCAGCAAGGCCCGGAGATCTTCCTTCAAGGCAGGGGCGGGTTCCGCCGGCTCTGCAACGGGTGTCACCTGGCGGATGAACGTGGCCTGTAAAAAAAACAGTAATCCGCCTATGCCGGCGATGCCCAAGATCAGGTTCGCCCATAGGCCGTTGCGCCCGGCGTCCCAGGCGAAAGCGCCAGCCGCCGCCAGTAGCAGCGCCGCTAGCAGATGCAGAATGCGCGCGCTAGAGGCCATGCTTGGACATGCGCCTGTATAGCGACGGCCGGGTCAACCCAAGCTCGCCGGCGGCGGCCGAGACGTTGAAATTGTTCCGTTTCAACGCGTCTTCGATAATGGTCTTTTCCGACGCCGCAAGGTTCGGCTTGGCCTGTGGCTCCAGCGAAGCCGCCGCGGTATCCAGCGCCAGGTCGCCGGCCGATATGCTATTGCCGTCGAGCATGATGACCGTCCGTTCGATGGCGTGGCGCAGGGCGTGGATATTGTCGGGCCACGGTTGCGACGCCAGTATGGCCTGGGCCTCGAGCGACAGCGTCTTGTTCGAAAAACCGTGCTGCAGGCAACTGACCCGGACGAAATGTTCGGCCAGTAGCACAATATCGTTGCCGCGTGTGCGCAAGGGCGGCATTTCGACGTCGACCGTGCTGATGGCGTACTTGACGCGGCGGTCCAGTCCGAGGTCGGCCATGGGGTGGGCGGTGGTGCAGATAATGCGGCTGTTGTGCCGGGGCGCCCGGGCCAGCCAGTTCAGCAACCCGCCGACCTGCCCCTCGTTCAGCCGTTCGATGTTTTCCAGCAGCAAGGTGGTGTCGGGCAGGTCGGAAAGATGGTGATCCGTCAGGGCGCTGGCTTCAAGCTGGACAAGATTGGTCCGGCCGGACTGGCGATGCAACATCAGCCCGCCCAGCGTTTTGCCGGTGCCCGGTTCGCCCCGGATCAGCACCGATACCGTCAGCGCCGCGCAGCGATCGAAGGTGGCAATGATCCGCCGCATGGCGTCCGAATGGCCGACCAGGATGGATGGATCGACCACCGACAGATGGCCGGCGCGCCGCGACGCCAGCACCTTTTCGATCGCCTGAATCAGGCGTTCGTTGTTCCATGGCTTCATGATGAAGTCGCGCGCCCCGTTGCGCAGCGCCTGGATGGCGACGTTGAGCCCGCTGTGGCCGGTGACGACGATGACATTGGCCTGCGGATCGTGGCGCAGGATGTCCGCCAGGCAGGCAAGGCCTTCCTCACCGGACGTCTGTGCCTTGGTGAAGTTTAGATCGAGCAGGATAAGATCGACCGGATCGGCGACGATGCGGCTCATCGCCTCCTGCGGGTCGGCCGCGCCGTGGACGATGAAGCGGTGTTTGCGCAACAGAAGTTCCGCCGTCTTGCGGACGTCGGAGTCGTCGTCGACAAACAGGATGCTTTTCATTGCCTCAGGCATGTACGAATCCGGACAGTGCGAACAGGTTCGCGTACAACATGCCGCCGCAATTGACCAAATGTCAAACGAAAATAATCTCTTAGGGTCATGTCCGCCAGTCGGGTATGATGGCGGCAACGCACAATGCCAATCAGGAAAACGCAGACCTCTCGCCCGCCAACCGGTTTGGCCGTGTTTTCGAGCGCATGGCCAAAAGGATGCTCAGCCAGCCGGTCCACTGGCCGGGTGTGTTCTCCCTTGGACCAGACTGTATCGCCCTTCCGGTTCCCAGCCGGGAGGGCATCTTTTCCAAACGGAAGCATAGATGAAAACTCAGTTGTCCCGGCGCGGTTTTGCGTCGCTTTCGGTATCAGGCCTCGCCCTGGCCATGTCTTCCCGGACCTGGGCGCAAACGCTGGATACACGCAGAATCTGGCTGGATGTGCGTAAGGCGACGCGGCCCATCGACCGGTTCTTCGACCTGTCCGTCGGCGCCGATTTTGCCGGCACGACGATCCGCGACGCCAACCTGGCGCAGATGAAGACGGCGGTCGACGAGCTCGGCTTCCGCTATCTGCGCTTCCACAACATTTTCGCCGACGACCTGGGCACGGTGAAGATGGTCGACAAGACGCTCGTCTTCGACTGGACGAAGATCGACTATCTCTACGACCACATGCTGAAAATGGGTATCCGGCCATTCGTCGAGCTCGGCTTTACCCCGGACGCGCTAAAGACCTCCGACCAGACGATTTTCTACTGGAAAGGCAACACCTCGCACCCACGGCTCGACTTGTGGAAGCAGTTGATTGAGGCGTTCGCACGCCACCTGATCGACCGCTACGGCATTGACGAAGTCCGGTCTTGGTATTTCGAGGTGTGGAACGAGCCCAATCTCGACGGTTTCTGGCAATATGCCGACCAGCAGGCCTATTTCGCACTGTATGGAATTACCGCCCGGACCCTTAAAGGCGTCGACCCGAAGCTCAGGGTCGGCGGGCCGTCGTCGGCCGGGGCGGCCTGGGTGCCGGAGCTGCTGGCCTATGCCAAACAGACCAACGCGCCCATCGATTTCATCACCACCCATACCTACGGCGTCGACTACGGCTATCTTGACGAAGAGGGTAAGATGGACCTGAAGCTGTCGCCCAATCCGGACGCCATCATCGGCGACGTCCGGCGGGTGCGGGCCCAGATCGAGGCCTCGCCTTTCCCTGGCCTGCCATTGTTTTTCAGCGAGTGGAGCACCAGCTACAACCCGCGCGACCTGAGTCACGATTCCTACATCGCAGCGCCCTATATACTGAGCAAACTCAAGGGGACACAAGGCGTC
>CAYULN010000095.1:0-4048 GCA_964445605.1 uncultured Caulobacteraceae bacterium
GAAGACGGCGGCGATACCGTTGCCGTGACCGTCAGCCCGGCCAAGATTCGCTTCCAGTTCGGCAATGCCTCGCTGACCTCGAAGATCATCGACGGCTCGTTCCCCGACTACGGCCGCGTCATCCCCAAGGGCAACGACAAGGTCATGGCGGTCGACGCCGGTGTGCTGTCGAAGGCGGTCGACCGCGTGTCGACCATCTCGGCGGAAAAGTCGCGCTCGGTGAAGATGACCATCGAAAGCGGCCGCCTGACCCTGTCCGTGCGCAATATCGAAGCCGGACAGGCCACCGAGGAAGCCGAGATCGACTACGACAACGAGGCGCTGGATATCGGCTTCAATGCCCGCTACGTGCTGGACGTGATGGCGCAGATCGGCGGCGAGAACGTCGAGCTGCGCTTCTCGGACGCGTCGTCGCCGACCCTGGTGCTCGATCCGGCGGACAACGGCGTACAGTATGTGCTGATGCCGCTGCGGGTGTGAGCCGCGTCCTTCAGCACCTGTCCCTGACCGATTTCCGGTCCTATGAGCGGCTCGATTTCGCCGTCGCCGGGCGCAGCGTCTACCTGTTCGGGCCCAACGGCGCCGGCAAGACCAACCTGCTTGAAGCCATCAGTGTGCTCAATCCCGGCAAAGGCTTGCGCGGGGCGGCGTTCGAGGACCTGGGCCGCCGGCTGCCGGACGAGCGCCAGGGCCGGCCGTGGGGCGTGGCGGCGACGCTGGGGACCGGCGAGGACGAGGTGCAGCTCGGCACCGGCACGCGGCCCGGCAATCCGGCCGGGCGGGTCATCCGGCTCGACGGCGAGACCGTCAACGCCAACCGCATGCTGGAGTTCCTGCGGCTGATCTGGCTGACGCCCGCCCAGGACCGCATCTTCATCGAGTCGCGGTCGGAACGGCTGCGCTTCTTCGACCGGCTGGTTTATGCCGCCGAACCCGCCCACGCCCATGTCGTCAGCGCCTACGAGAAGGCGCAGCGCGAACGGATGCGGCTGTTGCAGGACCATCCCGGCGAGGACGGCTGGATCCAGATCGTCGAGCAAGGCATGGCCGAGCAGGGTGAGCAGATGGTTCTGGCCCGGCGCCGTGCCGTGGCGGCTTTGCAGGCGCAGATCGACAGTCACCAGGGCTCGTTCCCCAAGGCCGACCTGAGCCTGACCGGCGGCGATCTGGAGCGCGAGAACGACACGCTGATCAATTCCATCCGCACGGGCCTGTTCTACGCCCGTGAGCGCGACACGGCGGCCGGGCGGTCGCTGTTCGGGCCGCACCGCATGGACCTGAGCGTCGTCCATCGCGACAAGAACCGCCCCGCCGCCGACTGTTCGACCGGCGAGCAGAAGGCGCTCCTGCTCAATATCATCCTGGCCCAGGGGGCGCGCCTGTCGGCCGGTGACAATACCCTTCCGCCCACGCTTCTGCTGGACGAAGTGGCGGCCCATCTGGACCCTGTCCGCAGGCACGCATTGTTTGACGAGACCCATGCTTTGGGCCTACAAACCTTCTTTACGGGCACCGATCAGGGCCTGTTCGACGGCCTCAAATCGCGCGCCTTGGGCGTCCGTGTCGAGGCCGGGCAATTCATTGATTTCATAGAGTAAATCGAAGGCCTTTCATGACCGATCAACCCGAAGACAACCAAGACGGACTGGACGCCAACGGCCAGTCCGAATACGGCGCTGATTCGATCAAGGTCCTGAAGGGACTCGACGCCGTCCGCAAGCGTCCCGGCATGTATATCGGCGACACCGATGACGGCTCCGGACTGCACCACATGGTCTACGAAGTGGTCGACAACGCCATCGACGAAGTGCTGGCCGGCCACGCCACGCGCGTCGAGGTCATCCTCAACGCCGACGGGTCGTGCACGGTCACCGACGACGGCCGCGGCATACCCGTCGACATCCACGAAGGCGAGGGCGTGTCGGCGGCCGAGGTCATCATGACCGAGCTGCACGCCGGCGGGAAATTCGACCAGAACAGCTACAAGGTGTCCGGCGGCCTGCACGGCGTCGGCGTGTCGGTGGTCAACGCCCTTTCCGACTATCTCGACCTGACCATCTACCGCCAGGGCAAGCAGCACAAGGTGCGCTTCGAACGCGGCGACACGGTCAGCCCGCTCAAGGAAACCGGCGACGCGCCGAAACGTGCCGACGGCAGCGACTACACAGGAACTGAAGTCACCTTCTTCCCGTCGCTGCGCACCGGCCCGGACGACGGCACCTTCTCGTTCATCGATTTCGACCGCAAGACCCTGGAACATCGCCTGCGCGAACTGGCCTTCCTCAATTCCGGCGTGCACATCCGCTTTGCCGACCTGCGCGAGGCCGAGCCGTACGAGGTCATGCTGCACTACGACGGCGGCGTGGTCGAGTTCGTCAAGCACCTCGACAAGAGCAAGACGGCGATGCTCAAAACGCCGATCGCCGTCCGGGGCCTGCGCGACAAGATCGAGGTCGACCTGGCGCTGCAATGGAACGACAGCTACCACGAAACCATGCTGTGCTTCACCAACAACATCCCGCAGCGCGACGGCGGCACCCACCTGGCGGCCTTCCGGGGCGCCCTGACGCGGGTGATGTCGCAGTACATGGAGTCGACCGGCGCCGCCAAGCGTGAGAAGGTGTCGGTCAGCGGCGAAGACGCCCGCGAAGGCCTGACCTGCGTGCTGTCGGTCAAGGTGCCCGACCCGAAGTTCTCATCGCAGACCAAGGACAAGCTGGTCTCCTCCGAAGTGCGCCCGGCCGTCGAAGGCCTGGTCTATGACAAGCTGTCGCAATGGTTCGAGGAGAACCCGTCCGAAGCCAAGCTGGTCGTCAGCAAGATCGTCGAGGCCGCCGCCGCCCGCGAGGCTGCCCGCAAGGCGCGCGAACTGACGCGGCGCAAGTCGGCGCTCGACATCAACTCGCTGCCGGGCAAGCTGGCCGACTGTCAGGAACGTGATCCGGCCAAGTCGGAAATCTTCATCGTCGAGGGTGACTCGGCCGGCGGTTCAGCCAAGCAGGCGCGCAACCGCGAGAACCAGGCCATCCTGCCCCTGCGCGGCAAGGTGCTGAACGTCGAGCGCGCCCGCTTCGACAAGATGCTGTCGTCGGAGCAGATCGGCACGCTGATCACCGCGCTCGGGGCCGGGATCGGCCGCGACGACTTCAATATCGAGAAGACGCGCTACCACAAGATCATCATCATGACCGACGCCGACGTCGACGGCGCGCACATTCGTACTTTGTTGCTGACCTTCTTCTACCGCCAGATGCCGGAGATGATCGAGCGCGGCTACCTGTATATCGCCCAGCCGCCGCTGTACAAGGTGGCCAAGGGCAAGTCGTCGCGCTACCTGAAGGACGATGGCGAGCTGGACGACTTCCTCATCGAGGAAGGCATCCAGGAAGCGGTTCTTGAGCTGCGCACCGGGGAACGCATCACCAGCCGCGACCTCGACGCCCAGGTGCGTGCCGCCAAGTCGTTCAAGCTCAGCGTCGACCGGCTGTCGCAACGGGCGCCGGCCTTCGCCATCGAACAGGCGGCCTTGGGCGGGCTGTTCGGCCATACGCCGGACCTGGCCAGGGTGGCCAGCCATCTCGGCCGCCTCAACCAGGACGGCGACGGGCCGTGGACGGTGGTGCCGGGGCAGCCCGGTTCCGGCGGCTATGTGTTTGAGCGCACCCGGCGCGGTGTTACCGAAAAGATCGTGCTGGACGACGCGTTGATGCACAGTCAGGACGCGCGCCGCCTGGCGGAACGCGCCGAAGGACTGGGCGATCTGTTCAAGGAAATCAGCGCCTATAACCGCAAGGACAAGACGACCGACATCCGCGGGCCGCTCGATCTGGTGGCGGCGGTGCTCGATGCCGGGCGCAAGGGCCTGACCATCCAGCGCTACAAGGGCCTGGGCGAGATGAATCCGGAACAGCTGTGGGAAACCACGCTCGACAAGGACGTGCGCACCCTGCTGCAGGTCAAGGTCAACCACGCCGACGAAGCGGATGAAATGTTCGCCAAGCTGATGGGCGACCTGGTCGAACCGCGCCGCGAATTTATCCAGGACAAT
>CAYULN010000096.1:0-11674 GCA_964445605.1 uncultured Caulobacteraceae bacterium
GCTTTGAACGGATAAAACCGAGGGGGGTGTGGGGTCCCACACCCCACACCCCGTTCATACTTAGTCCGTACAGCGACATTAACCAATCCTTCGCCAATGCCCTTCATAAATTGCTAAGAGCCGCGCGTGTCTTGCGGCCGCACAGCGAGGAGACGGTTTTGGCAGGCCTGGAACGTGTTCGGTTCTTGGTGGTGGACGACAACACCCACATGATCAATATCGTCAAAACCATTCTGCGCGGTTTTGGCGCGACCCAGATATTCGAGGCCAAGGACGCCACCGACGCCTTCCACCGCCTCAAGCACGACAGCATCGACATCGTCGTCACCGACTACCAGATGGAAGTCCTCGACGGCATCGAGTTCGTCAAGCTGATCCGCAACTCGTCCGACAGCCCGAACCGCTACATCCCGATCATCATGCTGACGGCGCACTCCGAACGGTCGCGCGTCACCGCCGCCCGCGACGCCGGCGCCAACGAATTCTGCTGCAAGCCGGTCACCGCCCAGGAACTTTATCGCAAAGTCGTCGCTATCGTCGACTTTCCGCGCCCCTACATCAAGACCAGCACCTATTTCGGCCCGGACCGCCGCCGCAAGCAGGACTCGAAATACGACGGCCCAGAACGCCGCCACGGCTGGACCCCGGACCACCGCCCGCCGCTGTCGGAACGCCTGCGCAATCCGGGTCCGGACGAAACCGACTCCGACTCGATCGCCAGCTAAGCGACCATTTTCCCGCATCGAGCGAAAAAACGCGCCGAACGCTTCGCTGATTCATGCACATTTATAAAAGCTTAAGACTCTCGACAATAGCTTAACCCCGCGTTTACGCTTACCCGACAAAGCGAATCACAGCGGAACCATTTTGTGACGGCAGGGCGTTCCCATTCCCACGCGCAGACGGCCTCGAGCCGCCTGGCCGGCGCCGCCGCCGGCAAGTCCGCCGCGCCTGTTGATACGCCCTCGCCCGACGCCAAACCCAGCCTGAAGCAGAAACTGAAAAACTCTGCCGTCGGCCGCGCCGTCACCGCCTCCGTGCCCAATACCATGCCGCTGTGGATGCGCCTGGGCGTGCTCGGCCTGATGCTCGGCCTGGCCCTGTTCGCCGGCCTGTCGACCCTGCAGCTCGGCAACTCCCTGTCGGCCGACAAGGATCGCGAAGGCCAGGGCCTGCTCACCCGCGCGCAACTGACCGCCGCCCGCCTGGACACCCGCCTGTCGCTGGCGCGCTCCGGGCTGGAAGCCGCGCAAGCCCGCCTTGCCCTCAAACCCGACGAAACCGTGCCCGCCGCCGAACAGGGCGTGAAGCTGGCGCGCGGCAACATCGCCAGCCTGGCCATCGTCCGCTTCGGCCCGAACGGGGCCGCCATCGAAGCCTTGAGCGGCAACGACGACGCCGACCTGATCCGCCGCGCCGTCACCCAGAAAACCGCCGCCAGCACCGGCCGCCTGGCCATCACCACCTCCGCATCGCCCCTGACCATGCGCGCCCAGACCTACCTGATCCTGCGCGGTGCCGGCGATGCCCCCGACCTGGTGGCCCGCCTCGATCCCGACCTGCTCGGCAACGATTCCTCGACCGGCCGCGGCGACGTCCTGGTCAGCGGTGACGGCACCATCCTGGGCGCCACCGACGGCCGCCTGGTCGGCAAGGACGTCAAGACCGCCTTGGCCGTCTCGCCGTCCGACCTGCGCGACCGGGCCGACCAGGGCGCTTTGATCCAAGGCGCCCGCGCCGAAGGCGGCTTCGTCAAGATCGCCGCCGCCCCGGAAGGCAACGGACCGGACGGCGCGTTCAGCGGCGACGGCAACGACATGACCGTCCTGAGCCTGGCCCCGTCGGCGCAGTTCTTCTCCCCGTCGGCCAGCCTGGCGCGGGGCCTGATCTTTATCGGCGGTCCGCTGGTCATCGGCCTGCTGTTCGGCCTGCTGCTGTTCTACCAGGCGCGCAAGAACCGCGACAACACCTTGCAATTCCAGGCTTCGGAGCAGCGCTATCGACTGGCGGTCGACGCCGCCCGCTGCGGTATCTGGGACTGGGACCTGGAAAAGAACCTGATCTACATGTCCGACGTCACCGGCGTCATGTTCGGCTGGGGCGGCGGCGGAGTGGCGACCACCGACGAAGTGCTGGCCCGCGTTGCCGCCGACCACCGCTCGGAACTGATGCAGGCCCTGCAGGAAGCCCGGTTCAAGGGCGCCTTCGACGTCTCCTTCCGCGTCCCCAATGCCAATGGTCAGGTCATGTGGATCGACGCCCGCGGCCACGCCGTCGGCGAACGCAGCGCCGGCGGCTTCACCCGGCTCAACGGCGTGGCGCTCGACGTCACCGAGGAACGCGCCGCCCAGTCGCGGGCGATGCGCGCCGAAGCCCGCCTGCTCGACGCCATCTCGTCGGTGTCCGACGCCTTCGTCCTGTGGGACCGGCGCGGCCGCCTGGTGATGTGGAACACCACGTTCGGCACGACCTTCAACATCGATGACCGCTTCCTGCGCCAGGGCACGCCGCGCGACCTGATCGATGAAGTCATGCAGATCTCCCTACGCCGCCAGCAGCCCGCTCCCGACGGCCGCGAAGGCGTGGTCGAGGCCGAGCTCAATGACGGCCGCTGGATTCAGATCTCGGAAAGCAAGACCCGCGAAGGCGGCCGCGTCGTCACCGGCGCCGACATCACCGCCGTCAAGATCGCCGAGGAGCTGAGCCGCAAGAACGAGGAGCAGCTGCAAAGCCTGGTCGCCAAGCTTGAGGAAAGCCGCCAGCAGCTGACCGTCCTGGCGCGCAAGTACGAAGTGGCCAAGATCCGCGCCGAGGCCGCCAACCACGCCAAGAGCGAGTTCCTGGCCAATATGAGCCACGAACTGCGCACGCCGCTCAACGCCATCAACGGCTTCTCCGAGATCATGTCGTCGGAGATGTTCGGCCCGCTCGGCCACCCGCGCTACAAGGAATATGCGTCGGACATCCTCAATTCCGGCCAGCATCTGCTGAGCCTGATCAACGACGTGCTCGACATGTCGAAGATCGAGGCGGGCAAGATGACCCTGCGCTTCGAACCCGTCGCCGTCGACGAGGTGGCCGAGGACGCCCTGCGCCTGATCCGCCAGCGGGCGGAAAAGGCCGGCCTGCGCCTGAAGACGCAGATGTCGCCCCTGCCGGAGGTCGAGGCCGATTTCCGCGCCCTCAAGCAGGTCCTGCTCAACCTGCTGACCAACGCCGTCAAGTTCACGCCCCAGGGCGGCGCCATCACGGTGTCGGCGTCGGCCGACGAGCAGAGCCTCCACCTGACCGTAGCCGACACGGGCATCGGCATCGCCGAAAAGGACCTGCAACGCCTGGCCAAGCCGTTCGAGCAGATCGAGAACCAGTTCGCCAAGACCAAGGAAGGCACGGGCCTGGGCCTGGCTCTGAGCAAGTCGCTGATCGAGATGCACAGCGGCCAGTTCCAGGTCGACAGCGCCGTCGGCGAAGGCACCCGCGTGCATATCATCCTGCCGCTGAAACAGCCGGCCCCAGAGGCCAAACAGGACAGCAAGCCGCGCGCGGCATAGGGACAGCGGTCCACCCTTACGGCGGAATTCGATTTGGTGTACCTTGTTCGGCGGAAACTGATTTCCGGGGGGGAACCACATGAAATACCTCTGGCTTGCACTGTTCCTGGTCGCCTTGCCGGCCTCGGCTCAGGACCCTACCGATGTCACGGCCAAGTATGTCGCGCGCGACTTTTCGGCATTGCTCAAGCCTAAGACCCAGTTTCTCGGTTATCAGGGGCCCAACTATCAAAGGCTGCGCGTCGTCTTTCTTTCGGTGGCGCGCGACACGGCCGGCAATTACCAGATCGGCGGCTACACCCTCTTGGAAGGCAAGCAGACGCCCTTTTCCGGCACCGTGTCCGTCGAGAAGATCGAGTTGTTGCCGAACCGGCATTTCGGCGTCGACGGCGAATTCAAGGGCCGCGTCCGGGTCGAGGGCGTCCTGCACGGCCGCTACCTTTTCTCGGAAAGCGACGGCAGCGCGCTCGACGGCACGATGACGCTGGCCTGGTACATCGATGGCAAGGGCCGGCTGTTGTACGATGACATCGACATCGTCTCGGACGGTTACAGCAACAATCAGTACACAGGACGCTGGTCTTTGGGCTCCCAGATGCAAACCGCCAATTGGGGGGAATATCGCATCCCGGATTCGAAGGAACTCGATATTGGCGCCGGGGAATTTTCCGCCAGCCCCAAATTCAAAGCCAACGGCTGGTAGCTCCCCTATTGCTCGTCGCTTCCGAAGCCGGCGGCAAATCCGGCGGCGGCGTCTATTTCACCTTGTACCGAACCTCCGACATCAGATTCAGTATCTTGTCGCCCCATTTCGGCTGAAGTTTTTCCGAACAGGGGTAGGCCATGAAGCGCAGCCAGGCTTTTGCCGGCCCGGGCGCCAATTCGTATTTCCGGTAAAGTTTCTGTTCAAACTGAATCTGCGAATGCGGCTGGACTACGACCTGCGACCATTTCTTGAAGGTCTGCATGTCCTCCTTATAGCGCGGACTCCAGATGTAGCTCGGATCCGTGGGCTCGTTTATGCCGACAGGCTCCAGGGAGTGATCGTCATAGACAAATATCAAGGCGAAGGCGATGCCGCCTTCCTCATACTGATGAGGAACGCAAACCAGCTCGTTGCTGGTGTTTTTTACCGTCACGTGAACGGACACGGTGTCGCACGTCTTGTCGCAATCCTCGGCGACGACGGGATCAAGCGTCACCTGGACGTAGTCCTTGGGCGCTTCCAGATATTCCGCCGGAACGAACTGGCACCCGGTCAGAAAAAATAAGGCAGGCAATACCGCGGCAGCAATACGCATTTCGATTTCCCCCTCTATCGATAAGTCTCGCTACTTCCCGGCGCTCACTGACGCTGACGCTTCCGGCAGGTCCGGCGGCGGCGGCGCCACGGCGCGCTTGTGGCCGTCGTGGCCGATGATCCGCTGGTAGAAGAAGCCATGCTGCAGGATGAAGCGCGCCACCGCCTGGCGCTCCTTGACCGGCATGTCCGCCATGTCCTCGATCAGCGCCGACTCGATACGGGCGCGCGGCGTCTCTTCCAGGGTGCGCGCCTGTTCGGCCAGGGCTTCGATGCGGGCCGCATCATAGGGTTCCTGCCCCGCCGCCTCGATCATGCGCTGGCGCACGATTCGCGATTGGTCCATGTCGATCTCGCCCTTGATCGCCGCCGCCTTGACCACTTGCTTGAGCCGCGCCTGGGTCTGCGGCGACAGCTGCTGCTGCGCATTGCTCCAGGCCGTGTCGGTCGGCATCGGATGATGGAAGCGGCGCGAAAACTTGTTGAAGTTCAGCAGCATCGCCACCATGGCGGCGACCAGGAACAGGTTGACGGCCAGGGAGACGCCCAGGCCCCATTTCCACTTGCCACTTACACTATCTTGCACGCTCATCGCCGGTTCCCTAACCGATTCTCACGGCATACACTGTTTGCGCCGCTTCGAGAACCCCGTTCGCTATTTCGGCGCAGCCGGAGCCGGCGCTCCGGCCGGCGGCGTCGCATTCGCCGGCGGTCCGCCATTCGGTCCATGCGGCCCGTGCTTGCCATCATACAAAGCATAACGGAGGCGGAAGCCCGGCCGCAGGACATAGCCCGCCACCGTGCCGCGCTCCTTCGGCGGCAGGGTCGCCAACGCGTTGATCAGCGCCGTCTCGATCTTGGCGCGCGACATGTTCTCATAGGAACGCGCCTCCTCGGCCATGGCCACCACCTTGCCGGCGTCGTAGTTCGGCGCCCAGGCCAGGTCCTCGGCCTCGCTGCGCAGCTTGCGCGCCTTGTCGAGATCGTCATAGGTGCCCAGCGCCGCGTCCTTCAGCACCTTGTGCACATAGGCGCTCGACTGCGGCGACAGGCGCGCCTCGACGTCCAGCCACGGCTGGTAGCCCTGGTTCGACCGGTGCAGGTCGTGCATGTGGTTTTGCAGGACGCAGCCCGCGCCGATCCCCCCCGCGATCAGGAACAGGTTGAGCACCACCGAGACGCCGAGCGCCCATTTCAGCTGCGCGGAGGTCATGCCCCTCAGTACTCCGCGTCAGCCAATTGGGTTTGCTCCAGAACCGTCTGCATGCGGGCGTCGCCCAGGCTCGACAGGCTGAGATTGACCCCGAAGACGGCGCCGGCGATGCAGGCGGCCAGGCCGATGCCGGCGGCCCACAGCACGGGCAGCGGTTTTGGCGCGCGCGGTTTACCCACTCTTGCCTCAAAAGGCAGGACACCGGCGGTCGGCATCTCCTCGGCCGCCGTATCGAAGTCCGTGTCCTCCAGCGAGTCCGGCGCGATGTGCGCTAGCAGCCGCCAATGTACCGTGCCGATATCCTCGGCGTCGATGGTCTCGGCGATCGGCAGCACGTCGAGCAGGCTGTCGAGCTGACGCGCCTCCTCCAGCCACGGCGCGACGCGCTCGGGGTTCTGCAGCATGTAGGCAACCGCGCCGGCGCGCTCGTCCTCGGGCCAGCGCCGCGGCTCGGCGCCGTAGGCCTCGATGATGGCCCGGACCCGGCCGGCGGACAATTTTTCGATGATCGGTATACGCGTCATGGTCTCTTACCCGCTTTCCTTTGGCCGGCTTGGGTTGCCTTCCCGGAGGACTCAGCGGCGGGGTTACTGGTGGGGGAGGAAATCTGCATGGATTCCGCCATGCTGGTTCTTAGCGACCGTCTGGCGCGGGCCAGAAGGCTTTCGAGCGCCTCGACACTGACGTTCATCAGGGCCGCGGCCTCGGAATTGGATAGTTCCTGGTAGTAGGTCAGCACGATGGCTTCGCGCTGGCGATCCGGCAGGGCCGAGATGGCGTTCTGCACTCGCACCGCCGTCTGCGCCGCCTCGATCTTCGCCGGCGCGGAGACCGCCGGATCGGCGATTTCGACGTCGTCGGTCGACACCGATTCCCGCCGCCGCCTCAGCCGGTCGTAGCACAGGTTGAGCGCCACCCGGTGCATCCAGGTATCGATGCGCGCCTTGCCCGGCACCCAGACCTTAGCCTGTTTCCAGGTGCGCACCAGGGTTTCCTGGGCCACGTCCTCGGCCTCGCCGGCGTCGCCCAGCATACGCCGCGCCAGCGACAGCAGCTTGGGCAGCTTGCGCGACACCAGAACGGACACCGCCGCCATATCGCCGCGGCCGATACGTTCCAGCAGAAGCTCGTCCGGATCGGTACTCACTGAAGGTCCTGAAATGACTGTCACCCTGAGCGCGGTCCTTGCCTTGGGCCGCATCTTGTTTGCGCCCGCCGCGACGCCATCCGCTTCCGCAGGGTCTTGGGACCGAGAAAGGCGTACGGAGTCGGGCATGCTTCAGTCATTCCTTACCACAAAAGGTGCCGGTCTGGCGATTCTTAAACGCCGCACCAGACCGGACCTGTCGAACGCTTACCTAACGCTTTACTTCACGCCTTACTGGGCCGGACGCTGCGGCATCGCCGCCTGGGCTTCGGTCTGGTCGATGAAGCCGTCACCGTTGGTGTCGACCTTCTTGAACTCGGCGTCGGCCGCGGCCTTGAACTCGTCGGCCGACAGGGCCTTGTCGCCGTTGGCGTCGGCCGCCTTCAACTGGTCGATGCGCGCTTGCATCTGCGGACGCTGCGCCGACATGGCGTCGAGTTCGGCGAACGAGATCGAACCGTTGCTGTCGGTGTCGTAACGCGTGAACTGCTGCTGGCGGCTGGCTTCGAATTCGGCCAGGCTGACCTTGCCGTCACCGTCGGTGTCGGCGCGGCCGTACATGCCGAGCGGACCGCCGAAACCACCGCGGCCGCCGCCTTGGCCACCGCCTTGACCCTGGGCGAAAGCGCCCGAAGCCGTCACAACACCCGCCAGAGCGGCGGAAGCGAGAAGAAGTTTACCGAGCTTGATAGCCATTTGAATACCTGTTCTTTGTCTGAGCGAACCGACCCCTGCCTGTTCCCTTGTCACTTTCAACGCGGTGTTATTCTGTATCCGTCGTTGCGCCCGGACGATTTTCTCTACCTTTCTGGGCATAGACAGCGCTGACAGGCCAACCATTTTCTCGCCACAGTTGATGTCTAGGGTTAATCGATACCGAATCGGGCGGATATCCCGCCCGATTGGATGGTCGGCAAATAAGGGGCGTTTTTGCTGGTCTTGACCTGGTCTCGCATTCAACCCTGAAGGGGAAGACGATTGCATAGCGGACATATCATTCCCGAGGTGACGCCCGCCTCCCGCACTGGAACCGCATCGGTACGCGCCGCCCCGCGCCGCGACACCGGCATCACCCTGAAGGACGGCTATTACGGCCAGCTGCGCAACGGCGCCGTCGTCGGCCCGCTGCGGGCCCTCGACCCCGGTAGCCCTTACGCCTACGCCTGTCACGGACTGAGCTGGACCGTGGACGGCCGTTATGATCCCGCGTCGGGCGAACCGCAGCCGCGCGACATGATCCTGGTCTGGCGCAAGACCTCGGCCTGACCTATTTCGGCGAAACGATCTTTTCGAAGGCCGTCCGCGCCCGCCGACGGATGTCCTTGAGCTTCTTTTCCAGGGTATCCAGCCTCCGCGTCGCCACGGCGCGCGCCAGCTTGCGCTGGAACGCCTCGGGCTCCTGATGCGGATCGGCCTGTTCGGTCAGCGACACCCGCATCACCTGGGCCAGGCTCTGCTGCACCCGCCAGGCCGTGGTCAGCGCCTCGATCTCGTCCATGGGCGCCAGACCCGCCCGCCGCATCGCCTCCAGCGCCGGCAAGGTTCCCGCCCGCAACGGCCCGCCGTCGGCGGCATGGATCAATTGCAGATATTGCGCGGCGAATTCGCAGTCGACCTGGCCGCCGACGCTGAGCTTGAAATCCCACTGGCCCCTGGGCGGTCGCTCCTTCTCCATCAGCGCCCGCATATTGAGCACGTCGAGCGCCGTCTCGCCGACGCTGACCGGCCGGCGCAGGAAGGTCTCGATCTTCAGCTTGATCAGGTCGGCGAAGTCGGCCGACGTCGCCCATACCACCCGCGCCCGCGTTAGGGCCAGGAACTCCCAGGTGTCGGCGCCTTTTTCGGCGCCTCTGGTGTAATAGGCCTCGAACGCCGCCAGCGACACCGCCACCGGCCCCTGCGAACCGCGCGGCCTGAGCTTCATGTCGATTTCGTACAGAGAGCCTTCGTGGGTCGGCGCCGACAGGGCGGTGATCAGCCGCTGCGTGAACCGGGCGAACCAGGTTTCCGCCGCCCAGCCCTTGACGGTCGAGGTGGCGCTGGGGTCTTCGGGCATGTAGACCGAGATCAGGTCGAGGTCCGAGGTCGCCGTCATTTCCTGCGAGCCCAGCTTGCCCATGGCGATGATCGCCACCTGGCCGTTGAGCGCCCCCGCCTGCCGCCGGATGTCGTCGACGCACAACGGCGCCAGGTGGTGGATGCAAGCATCCGCCAGTCGCGCATAGGCCGCCCCGGCCGCCTCGGTCGCCAGACGCCCGGACAGGATTTGCATGCCGATGCGGAACTGCTGCTCGCGGCCCACCCGCCGGAGCGCGTTCATCACGGCTTCCAGGTCCTCGGGCACCCGCTCCACTTCCCGCGTCACGATCGAGTCGAGTTCCGCCCCCAGCGGATCGAAGAAGCCGGCATCGAGCATGGCGTCGAACGACGTCGGATAGCGCGCCAGCATCTGCGCCAGGCGCGGCGAGATGCCCATGATCTCGACGATGGTCTGGAACAGCTTCGGATTGGCCAGGAACAGCGACTGGATCTGCACCCCGGCATTGAGATTGACGAAGAACGACGCGAACCGCGAAAAGGCGATCCCCGGATTGCCCGTCTCGTTCAGCGCTTCGAGCAAGCGCGGCACCAGTCGGGTGAACAATTCCCGGCCGCGTTCCGACCGTGTCGCCGGAATCCGGCCGTGGTGCCAGGACCGGATGGTCGCCGACACCTGGCCCGGGTGGTCGAAGCCCATGCGCGTCAGGGTCTTGATCGTTTCCGGATCGTCCTCGACGCCGGTGAACACCAGGCTGCCGAAGTGCGACGACAGCGGTTCGGCCTCGGAAAACAGCTCGCCATAATGGCCGTTGACCAGCCGCAGGGTCCGCGACACGGCCAGGTCGAAGCGCGACAGATTGGCAAAACCCGACAGGGCCGCCACCTGCATCCGCCCGTCCTCGGCCTCGGGCAGCTCGTGGGTCTGCTCGTCGTGGATCATCTGCGTCCGGTGTTCCCAGTTGCGCAGACGGATGTAGGCCTGTTTCAGTTCCTTGGCGACGGCAGGGGCCAGATGCCCGGCCCGGCGCAAGGCGTCCAGCGCATCGAGGGTCCGCTTTGACCGCAGGGTCGGATCGCGCCCGCCCAGGATCAGCTGCTGGGTCTGGGCGAAGAACTCGATCTCGCGGATGCCGCCGGCCCCCAGTTTCAGATTGGCCCCGGCGGCATCCAGGCGCTCATCGACATGGTAGACGTGGATCTGGCGCTTGATCGAATGGACGTCGGCGATGGCCGGATAATCCAGCGACCGCCGCCAGATGAACGGCGTCAGCGCCGTCATGAAATCCTTGGCCTCAACCATGTCGCCAGCCACCGGCCGCGCCTTGATGAAGGCGGCCCGTTCCCAGTTCTGGCCGACGGATTCGTAATAGTTCAGGGCGAACGGCACGCTCACCACGGTCGGCGTCGACGACGGGTCGGGGCGCAGGCGCAGGTCGACGCGGAAGACATAGCCGTCGCCAGTGCGCTCGCTCAGGATCACCGCCACCTGGCGCGCCACCCGGTCGGCAAAGGTCTGGCGTTCGACGTTTTCGCCGACCGGCAGCCGGTCGAGATCGCAGAAGAAGGTGATGTCGATATCGGAGGAATAATTCAATTCCCCTGCCCCGTGCTTGCCCATGGCCAGCACGAAGAGTCCGGGCAACACACCGCGTTCGCCCTTGTCGAAGGGGACAAGACGGCCCTTGTCGGTCTCTTCGCGCACCACCACCGCCAGTGCGGCGGACGTCGCCGCATCGGCAAACCGCGTCAGCGCCGCCGTCACATGGTCGAGGCTCCACACATCGCCCAGGTCGGCCAGGGCAGTCAGCAGATGCACATCGGCCTTGAGATGGCGCAGGATTTTCTTGGCGGCGGCGACGTCCGGCGTCGCCATGGTGGCGGCCTGGGTTTCGACCGCCTCGGCGGCCAGCAGGATCGCCTTCAATCGCGCTTCCGGCGCACTGATCAGGGTTTCGCGCAGGCGCTGCGGGTCGCGCCGCATCAGCCCGGTCAGATAGGGCGACGCCGCCAGGATCGGCTTGAGGGCGCTTTCCGCCTGGCGCAGCACGTCGCGCCACCCTTCGGCGACCGCCACTTCGAACAGCTCATTGAAGACATAATCGGCGGTCTCGGCATTGAGCACCGGCCCGCACGGATGCAGCCGCTCGACCAGGGAGGAGAAAAGCACATCGTTCATCGCAGTCTGCCCACCTGCCAAGACGGAATTCCCCCGCCCATTCTGAGCATTATCTGTGCGTTGATTCAAGAACCAGGGAAAGGAAAATGCCGGAAACCCGGAAGGAAAGATCGCACCGGCCGGAAATTACCGGTAGTCAACCGGCTGCACTGACGGACGGCTACTTGCCGCTCTTCGCCAGCAGGCCGCAGAAATGCCGGGCGGCCTTGCCGTCGTGTTCGCAATAATAGGCGCCGATCTGAACGGC
>CAYULN010000097.1:0-9907 GCA_964445605.1 uncultured Caulobacteraceae bacterium
CGGCGGCCAGACCGGCCGAAGCGCCCGGACCGACCAGATAGGAGGCGTCGTCGCCTTGCTTCACGGTGTAGGTTTCGACCCGGCGTTCGGCACCGAAGGCGATGTTGATCGGCTCGGCCAGGCCGGCGTCGAGGCGATAGACGGCGTCGGCGTTGAGGTTGAATTCACGCTGGCGCTGGGTGCCGAGGAAAAAGTCGGTCGGGCTTAACGGCCCCATCGAAGCGTTGATCGAGTTGTGCAGGAAGAACTTGGTGACGTTCTGGCCGACCGAGGCGCTCAGGTCCCAGTCGAAATGGTCGCCGGCATGGCCGCGCATGCCGGCGGCGCTTTGGAAGTCGTTGTAATCGACGGCTTCGCGCGGCGTGAAGCCGGCCGGATAGAGCGACTTCAGGTCCCAGCCCGGGAAGATCGCCGGTGCGGTCTTGTAGACGGCGGCGTTGGCCGTGGCGTCGGCGATGCGCCAGTTGATGTCGTTGATGCCGTCGCCGCTGGAGAAGGTCGAGAAGGCATAGACCTCACCGATCGCCACCGGCAAGGTGGCGTTGACGGCGAAATGGCGCGTGTTCAGATCGGGCTTGCCCCAGTGCTGGACCGGGTTGGGGACGTTGAGCGTCGGATTGGCGGCCTGGAAAGCGATGGCGTCCGGGCGCTGGTGTGACCGCGAGGTCATGTTTTGCTTGGAGCTCTCGGCGGTGAAGACGAGGCGGCCGCCGTCGCCGATGGCATAACCGAAACGCGCGCCGATCTGGGTGGTGGCGCCGTCGCCGGCGTAATATTCCGAGCCTTGGGCATAGGCGGCCACGCCCGGCTGGCTGTTGAGCGAAATATTGATCACGCCGGCGATGGCGTCCGAGCCGTACTGGGCCGAGGCGCCGTCGCGCAGCACTTCGACGCGGCCGATGGCGAAGTCCGGAATCTGCGCCAGATCGGGGCCCTGGGCGCCGCGCTGGCCGAGGAAGGCCGTGCGGTGGAAACGCTTGCCGTTGATCAGCACCAGGGTCTCGTCCGACGACAGGCCGCGCAGGTGCGCCGGGCGGATGAACTGCAGGCCGTCCGAGGTCGGCAGCTTCTGGACGTCGAACGACGGAATGACCTGGGCGAGCTGATCGGTGAGCAGGTTGGAGGCGCCGTCCTGCAGGTCCTTGGCGGACAACACGTCGACGGGCGTCAGCGTGGTGAACTTAGTGCGCAAGCGGTCGCGCGTGCCGGTGACGACCACGGTGTCATTGTCGGCGGCGGTGTTGGCCGCCGAATCCTGAGCGTGGACTGGCAAGGCAACGGTGATGGCGATGAGCGCGCTGGACGCCAGCAGGAAGGAACGCGTGTTGAACATGATAACCCCCAATGAGTGGATCGGCAGGGGGTAGACGGCGACTGCAACGTGGCCGTGATGAATTTGCGAAAGAGTCGCAATATTTCCGCGACGAAATAATGAAATAACAACGACAGGGCGCAATGCGGTCGCCCGCTACCATGGGGCGTTGCAAAACAAGACGGCCGGGCATCTCCGCCCGGCCGTCAACATACGCATTCGCCTCAGATCAGTTCAGCGGCACGCTGTTGTTCATCTGGGTGACTTCCTTCAGTCCGCCCAGGTCGAGGCGGATGCTGGCGCCCTTGCTGTTGAAACCGGCCGGCAGCTTGAGCTTGACTGTCGCGGTATGCGGCTTCAGGTCGGCCGGCGCGGTCAGCACCGGAGTCGCCACCTGCGCGACCACCTTGCCGGAAGCGTCGACCAGTTCGGCCTTGCCCGCCGGCACGTCCTTGGCGCCCAGGCTGTGGACGGTCACTGTGACGGTACCGCCCTTGACCACCACGTCATCCGAACCGATGCCGATGTCCGGCCGCGTCTGGGTCGGTTCGCCCGGCGTCTTGAGGGTAAACTCGTAGACCGTGGTCTTGCCCGGCGCGAAGCTGACCGGCAGCGAGGCGCTGCGTTCCAAATCGACCGTCGAAGTCTGGGCGTTGGCCGGCAGGGCCTGGTTGTCGCCGTCGTTGACGCCCGACTTCATTTCCCAGGAACCGGAAGCGACATCCCAGCCGGTCATGGTCGCCTTCGCTTCATGATCGCTGGTATTATAGGCGAGGACCTTGAAATGGTTCGGCGTGGCGCCCGGCACCAGGAGGGCGACCTTGACCGCGTCCTCGTCGTCGGCGAACTTCCAGCTCACCGTCGCGCCCGGATAGATCTGGTTGCGCTCCTCGGCGATGCCGCCCATCCGCGTCCGTTGCAGGAAGCGGCTTTCGACCTCGACGCGATCGCTCCACCAGTGGCCCTCGGTCTGGGTGTACATGATCTGGGCCTGTTTCTGCAGCTCGTTGCCGTACAGGGCCTCCAGCCATTTGGTATCGCCGCTGGTCTGCCAGGCCAGGTACAGGTCGAGATTGTCGGACGGCGGTACGTAGCCACCGTGGACCATGTCGCCTTCGGACGCCTTGGCGCCGCTCGACACCTTCTTGACCGCCGCGGCCCCCCAGGAGTCGCGCTTGTTCAGGATATCGAGCGTGTTCTCGTTGATGCTCGACATCGCCCCGGCCGCCTTGCCGAACGGATTGAGATACTTGGCATCGCCCGTCCAGCGATAGGACGCCCACAGCAACTGATGCGGCGGCTGGTTGGTCCCCAGCGTGCCGCGTGTCTCGTCGGTCCGCCAGTTGATCTCGTCGGCGAAGGTCCACGAGCCGTCGGCGTTCTGTTTGCCGTGCGCCAGGATGCCGTCGGCCAAACCGGTGACGAACTTCTTGCCAGTCGGATCGCCGTTATATTCGGCCATCAGCACGCCCGGATGCAGGACCAGATAGCTATAGTACTTGCCCCATTCCCACGGCCCTTCGCGGTAGCTGTCGGCGCCGTTATACCAGTTGGTATTGAAGTGCATGTGGCCCTTGTCGTTGACCGAGATGATGCGCTGATAGGCCGCGACCGTGGTCATCAGCCGCTCGACCACCTTCGGGTCGCCATAGTTGATGTACATCGCCTCGCCATTGGAGTTGATGCCTTCTTCATAGGCGTGCAGTTCGTCGGTCATGATTGTGCTGAGGCCGTTGGTGAACATGCCGTTCTTGTAGACTGCATCGGCCAGGCGCATCTGCGAGACGCGGATCTTTTCCGGATCGACGCCCATCAGCGCCAGGCCGGGCCATTGCCCCATCAGGTCGGTATCGTCGGAAATGCCGCCGCCGAAGTCGCCGAAATCGGACTGGCGGTTGTCGATCCACCAGTTGACGAAGTGGCGCACGCCCTTGAGGTCCTCCAGTTGCCGGTACGCCCAGGTCGGTACGCCCGCCGGTGTCGCCGGTGCCGTGTACGGCAGGGGCGCCTGGTTGTTGTACATGATGTCGGCCCAGTACTGGCGCGCCACCAGGTTGTCCGGATCGACGCGGAACAGGTCGGTCATGTCGGCGACCAGCCGCTGATACAGCCGCTCGCGCTTCGATGCCGTGTGCTCCTCGACCAGGAAGCCCCAGTTGTCCTTGACCTGGTTGAAGCGGTCGGCGACGTGTTCCTTGAGCGCTTCCTGGCGGTCCTTGTACACCAGACGGATTTTGGCGCCGTTGAGCGACGCCGCGTTGAAGTCCTGGCCGCCGCCGGCGATGGTCAGGTAGAAGCTCTTGTTCGGCAGGATGCGGTCGCGCAGGTCGAGCCAGACGGTGCGCGCCTCGCCCGGCTTGACGGCGACGGTGACGTCCATCATGTCGCGGTCCGGCCAGATCGGGTCCTTGACCTGGATGTTGAGCGGGAACAGGCCGTTGGCCGTGGGTTTCACATTGAGCGCCGGGATATCGATGGCGATGCCGTCCAGGCCGTCGTGGATGTTTTCCCAGCCGTAGTTCCACGACCGGTAAAGCGGCAGGGCCGCCGGCGAGGCGCCGTACTCGTACGGGATCAGGATATGGACCAGCGGCAGCTTGGCGCCGTCATCCTTGGCCTTGGGGCGGAAAGAAGCCGCGTCCGGCAGGGCGACCACGGTCGAGCGCGAATCCGGCGTGTACCGCCCGGCGATGAAGGCGTTCAGCTCCTTCAGGTCGGGCGAATCCGCCGCCGCGTTGGCGTTGATGGTATAGGTCTGGGTGAAGATGCCGTTCGGCACTGTGCCCGGCACGATATTGTAGGCGGCGATCTCCTGAATCGGCGTTTCCTGCGCCACGTTGGTAAAGGTCAGGGTGCCGGCCTGGTGCGCGGCGAACTGATTGAAGGTCCGTTCCTGTCCCTGAGCGCGCGTGCCGAGCAGTTCCGGCTTGGCGTCGCCCTTGCTGTAGGTCAGCTTGCCGTAGGCCGCGCCTTCAATTTCGACGTGGTTGAACGGCTCGTCCGGCAGGGTCAGGGTCAGGGCCTTGCCGCCGTCGACATAGACGTTCCAGTCGGGCAGGGTGAAATAGTCGTTGCGGCCGGGCAGGCGCGACCGGTTGTAGACGCCGGGCCAGGTCGTTTCCGAAATCCCATCCGTCGCCTTGTACATGAATTCCTTGATGTCCTTGGCGTCGCTGAACTCGACCTTTCGGATGGTCGTCACCGGCGCGGTCAGCGCTACCGGCACGTCGCCCGGACGGTTCCAGCCGTAGCGCAGGTTCCATTCGGCCATCGTGGCCGCGTTGCTCAGATCGCCCGGCGCCTGGGCGGGCACGGCCGGCGATTCATTGCGCGCCAGGGCGGCGATTTGGTCGTCGGCCAGGGCGTGGTCGTAGATACGCAGCTCATCGTAGTCACTGCCGCGCATGAAGTTGTAGCGGCTCATCACCTGGTGCGGCGACACGGCGCGCGCCGCCATGCCGAACTGGTCGAGGCCGGTGTCGAGCACCGCCACCTGCGCCTTCTGCTGGACCATCTTGCCGTTGACGTACAGCTTCACGCCGGTAGTTTCATCCCAACTGAAGGCGATATGCGTCCATGCATCGGGCTTGGGCAGATCATCGAGCTTGAACGACACCCGCACCCGCGCCAGGTTGTCGTCGGTGACGAAGGCGTCGTAGCCGTGGCCGTTCCAGTCGATGCGCAGCCATACCATGTCCCAACTGGTATGGTCGGCATAGCCGACGCGGTAGAGAACGAACGGCGCGCGGCCGACGGGATAGCGCGACCGCCAGAAGAACGACACCGTGCCGCGCTGGGCGTAGATATTGCCCGGCGCGTTCCAGCTCAGGACGTTGTCGTCCTGCGTCGACAGGGCACCACCGCTAACACCGGTCGGCACCACGGCTGCCTTGTCGGAGAAGTTCGGCACCGGGTCACCCTTGGCGAAGTCGGCGGTCAGACTCTTGTCGGCCGACAGCCGGAACAGCAGGCCGTCGTCGGCCGCGTTGGCCAGGGTCGAAAACCCGGCCGCGGCCAGAGCTATGCCGGCGCACAGCGCCATCCGGCCAGCCTGACGCTTAAGTGCGCGCCGCTTGAAAGACGATGTCATGATATACCTTCCCTATTTGCCCGGCTTTGTTCCCATGTCGCGCTTAATTCGCTGAGCGCTTTCCGAAAAGTGTGACGCGGTTTTCGGATAAAAAGCGCGATAAACTAGAAAGCAAACAGCGGTGCGCGAGTCTGTGCTTGCGGCAGACCTAATGCCTGTTCCGCAAGGATGTCAACCGGTGTCACAACAGGGATTTACAGCTTCAGCGGTACCCGAACGGCGTTCTTTTGCGCCGTGATCGCCAGTTCTGCGGCCAGCAGCGCCTGGGTCTGGTCCTGGGCGGTGTGGGTGCGGTTGACCACATCGGAAATGAACTGCGGCCCGAACGGCAGCGGGCCGTTGTTGCAGTCGATATAGCGGGCGCTGTCGCCGTTGACGACGAACAGGTTGTTGCCTTGCTTGGCGACCGCGACATTGGTGTATTTACGCAGCTCCATGTAGCCGTCGGTGCCCAGGATGAACAAACGCCCGTCGCCCCACACGCCCAGGCCATTGGGCGTGAACCAGTCGAGGCGGACATAGCCGAAGCCCGAATTGCCGCGCAGGGTCATATCTCCGAAATCCTGGAAGTGTGGCTTGTCGCCGTGGCGCAGGTTGGCGACCTGCGACGCCGCCACCTCGGCCGAGGTCGAACCAGTGTAATACAGGAACTGGTCGATCTGGTGCGAGCCGATGTCGCACAGGATGCCGCCGAACTGTTTGTCGTTCCAGAACCAGTCCGGCCGCGGGGCCGCGCCACCGGCGTCGCCGCCGGCCTGCACGATTTGGTGCGGGGCGATGTTGATCGTCTGGATGACCTTGCCGATAACGCCCTGCTTGATCAATTCGCCGGCATGCACCGCCGCCTTCACTTCCAGGCGTTCGGAATAGAGGATGCCGTACAACCGCCCAGTCTCCGCGATGGTCTTGCGCACCAGGGCCAGGTCCTCGAGCGTCGTCATGCCCGGCTTGTCGGCCAGGAAGTCCTTGCCGGTCTTCATGACGCGCACGCCAATGCCGGCGCGCTCATTGGCGATGTGCGAACTGATGACCAGCTGCAGGGAGGGATCGTTGATCACCTCGTCCTGGGTCTTGACGATCTTGACGTCCGGGTAGCGCTTGGCGAACACCGCCATCTTGTCGGGTTCCAGGCCCCAGGCGCACACCAGCTCACCGCCGCCGCGTTGCATGGCGCCGATCATGCCGTGGATATGGTCGTGGCTGACGCCGCAGACGCCGAAGCGGACATGGTACTTCGGCTTTTCTTCCGGCGGCGGCGCCAGGGTCTCGGCGACCACGGCGCTCGGCGCCACCGTCATGGCGATCGCCGCCGAGCTCATCCCCGCCGCCAGCAGGAATTCCCGCCGTCCGGTGGTGTCGTTCGATTTGGTCATGGCGCCCTCCGTTCGTTTCGGCGGCATAATGCCGCAACGTGACGGTTTTGCAATCGTCACGCCTTGTCTGACCATTGTGCCTCGAGATTGCGTACCAACTGGACGTAAAATCCCCTTCTTTGGTCTTCGTTGAGCGACCCCAATGGTCCGCGGTCTTCGGGTTTAAGGTGTGCCATAGGCTCACCTTGCTCGCCGAAGACAAAATAGTCGAACATCGCCTTCCAGGCTCTGCGCCGTGCCGGCGGCAGATCGCGAAGCGCCAGCAGACCGTGCAGCAGAGCATCGAAGGGAAGCCCCAGTCCCGGCGGATTATCGTCCCACCAATAGTTGACCAGCACGTTGAACGGTTCCAGCGAGCGCACCTGATGCCACCAGAAATAAGGGATGTAAATACCGTCCCCAGGTTCGAGTTCGGCTGTCTGCGCATGCTTCAGCGCTTCCGCAAAACGAGGATAACGCTCGAAATCGGGATTTTCGATGCTGGCCATGCTGACCGGTGGTCCGGCAATGGTCTTGTCGAGCGGTCCAGGATACAGATTGGCGAGCTGATCTGGCGGAAACAGGGTAAAGCGGCGCTTGCCCGCCGCCACGCAGGCGACGTTGCTGAACAGGTCGTAATGGGTCTGCACGCGCAGCTGATTGCCGATCCAGATACGCGGCAGCACGTCCGGCGGAAGGATCGGCAACCGATGATCCTCCAGGAAACGCGGCAGGTATTCTTCGATCGGCGTCGATTGAATATAGACCGCGTAGGGCCGGGCCTCGGAACGCTGATCCAGCATGCGCCGCAGCGCCACCGGGATCGGCACCGTGCCTTTCTGGAAATTGAAACGGTTCAGGTCGTCGCCATAAAAGAACTCGCCCTTGATCGACGGATCGCCGAGCAGGGTCTGCGCGGGACGGCCGATATCGCAGCTTGCGATGTAATCGGCCGCGGCCTCGTCCGATTGCTGAGCTAACCGGACAATCGGCCAATCGGCCACCACGCCTTTCAGCACGACCGGCTGTTCGCGCGGCAGAATCCTGTCCTTGAACGTCTCCGGTGTTATGGCTTCGACAACTTCGATGCCGTTCAGCTGGCTGAACACGTCGTCACTCATGGCTATTGCGCCATCACCTGGGCTACATTGCGGGCCAGGAAAGCCCCGTGATCAGGCTGCGCCTGAGCGGCACGCGCCAGCAGGTCACGCATCAGGTCGAGACTGCGCACCATGTCTGCCATCGGCAGGTCGTCGGCCAGCGGGTCGTAGGTCTTCGGCCGCAACCCCTGGCCCCAGAACACAGCCAGCCAACTCGCTTTCTTGAACAGTTCCAGCTCGCTGACGAAGATGCGTCCGGTCTCCTCGAACAGGGTCATGCGGTCCTGCAGCGATTGCGACACGGGATTTTCACGGCAATAGTTCCAAAACTCGCTGTCGTTGCGTCGGGTCGCCTTGTAGTGCAGCACCAGGAAATCGCGCACATCTTCGTATTCGAACTGGCTCTGGCGGTTGAATTCGTCGATCAGGGTTTGCGGGAAGGTCTTGGTCGGCATGGCCAGCACCAGCTTCGTCACCGCCTTCTGGATCAAATGAATGGAGGTCGATTCCAGCGGCTCCAGGAAGCCCGCCGACAAGCCGATGGCGACGCAGTTCTTGTTCCATACCCTCTTGCGCCGACCGGTCAGGAAACGGACTATGCGCGGATCGGCCAGGGGCTTGCCGTCAAGGTTGTTCATCAGTGTGGAGATGGCCTCGTCGTCGCTGATATGGTTGCTGGAATAGACATAGCCGTTGCCGGCCCGATGCTGCAAAGGAATGCGCCATTGCCAGCCAGAGTTGCGCGCCGTCGAACGCGTGTAGGGGGTAAGGGTGGGCGTGTTCTCACACGGCACGGCCACGGCGCGATTGCATGGCAGCAACGATGTCCAGTCCTCATAGCCGGTCTTCAATGCGCCTTCGATCAGCAGGCCGCGGAAGCCGGAACAATCGACGAAGAAATCCCCATGGACCGATTGGCCGGTTTCCAGAGCGACGCCGGTGATAAAGCCGGTTTCCGGATTCTGCTGGACCTGGGTGATCTTGCCTTCGATGCGTTTGACCCCGCGCGCCTCGGCATAACTGCGCAGATAGCGGGCGAACAGGCTGGCGTCGAAATGATAGGCATAGCCGAGCGTCGACAGCGGCGACTTCAGATCGGATGACGGCAGATTGAAGCGGCTGGCTTCCGACATCAGCACATTGAGCGAATAGTCGTCCAGGCGCGCCCCTTTGCCCGCCGCGTGCGCCTTGAGCCAGTAATGGTGGAAATCGCTGACCCCCAGTTCGTGGCCGTAGGTGCCGAACGGGTGAATATAGGTATGCCCGATCTCGGTCCAGTCGTTGAACTGGATGCCGAGCTTGAAGCTGGCCTTGGTTTGGCGGATGAAGTCGAGTTCATCGATGCCCAGGAAGGAATTGAACAGTTTCAGCAGCGGAATGGTCGCCTCGCCGACGCCGACTGTGCCGATCTCCTCGGATTCAATCAGAGACACGCGTGTGCCGTTGCGCACGGCATGGCCCAGGGCGGCGGCGGTCATCCAGCCGGCCGTGCCGCCGCCGACGATGACGATATGGTCGAGTGCGTCGGGATTGGCTTCGGCCATTACGCGGTCGCCTTCGCCGGCATGGCGGGCATGGGGTAGGCCTTGCACGCCTTTTCGATGAACATGTTCTGGGTTGGCATGCGCGCCACGGCGTCTTGGATGATGCCGCGCATTTTACGCAGGCGTTCGGCGATATCGTCCGGTTCGAGCACGTCGACCAGCGGATCGTAGTGCGCCGGCATGATGTCCTGGCCGGTCATCACGGCCAGCCAGCTGGCCTCGCCGAACAGGTCCTCGCTGTGGCTTAAGATTCGGGCGCGGGTACGGAACAGCTCGACCTTTTGCGTCAGGGTCTCAGGCACGGCCATGGTGCGGCAATAGTTCCAGAACTCGGAATCGTCCCGCGACGTGGCATTGTAATGCAGCACCAGGAAGTCGCGCACCTCGACATATTCCGCCGCCATCAGCCGGTTGAAAGCGTCCTGGCTGACCGGATCATACCTTTTGGTCGGCAGAAAGCCGGTGAAGCGTGCGATCGCCTTCTGCACCAGGTGGATCGAGGTCGATTC
>CAYULN010000098.1:0-2746 GCA_964445605.1 uncultured Caulobacteraceae bacterium
TTGTAATCCAATGCCTGGTTGAAAAAGTCGCTGGCATAAGGCGCATTGCCGACGGTCTGGACCACGTCCTGGTCGGCAACGGTCAGGCTGCCGGCGTCGGCGATCAGGCTAGGATCGCCGCCCTGGGCGACCAGGTCCTGGATGTATTTGATCTTGGACAGCTGGGTCAGGTTGTTGAGCTGGTCCAGGGTGTAGTCACTGCGGCAGCTCATGGCTAGCTTGTGGACCAGAACCGTCCGGCGCTTGGCCATTGCGCTGGCGAACAGCTGCGACAGCTGGGCCTTCTGGGCGGGCGTGTAGTTGGCGGCGTCCGGGCTTTCCAGCAGGCTTTTCTGACCGACATGCACCAGGACGTCATAGACCTTGAGATTGCCGAGGATGGTTTCGACGGCCTGCACCTTGGCCGGGCTGTCGGCGAGGACCTGAGCGTCGGCCGCGACCGGCAGAAGGGCGGGGACGGCGGCCAGGGCCAGGCCGGCAGCCAACAGAACGGGGGCGAAAAAGCGCTTATGAGTCGTGATTTGGATCATGGGGAGCTCCCACTCCTGCGGGCGGGCCTATTCGGCCTCGAATTGCTTGACGATCTGATATTGGGCGATGCGCACCTCGAGGTCGAGCGCCCGGTCGAGCTTGCCGGTATCGGTCAGGCGCTGGGCGGTCAGCTTGCGCTGGGCGTCGCTGTCGTAGGCGGTGATCAGTTGCATGATCTCGGGCTTGGACAGGCTGGCGGCCTGCTGGCGCGCGTTCATGTTGAGGACCTTTTCCTCGAGCTCGGTCTCGGCGGCGGCGGCGATGGCCGACAACCGGTACTTGTCGTTGTTCGACAGATGGGCAATCTCGATGTGGTTGTTGACCTCGGTGATGATCAGCTTCATGTGCACGGTGGCGATGAAGTGGCGGACCGTGGCGTCGGTGCCGTCGACACGGTAAAGCGTGCGGATCAGGGCCACGCGTTCCTCGAAGGCCGGATCGACAGCGGCAGAGGCGGCGTTCTGGGCTTCCTGCTCCGCGATCGTGCCCTTGGGCTTGCTGAAGGCGGCGACGACCGCCTGGGCGGTGGCGTGGTCGAGGTCGGTCATGGCGGGAACGGCGGGCAGGGCCGCGCCCATGGCCAAGCCGCGTGTCACGTCGCCGGCACCGAGTTCCGGCGTGCCGCCCGCCATCATGGCGACGATCTGATCCACCGCTTCGCTGTCCGCCTGGCTCAGTGGCTTGGCCGGCTGATCCGCCGACGATGCGACCGGGCCGACGGCATGATAGGTGTCCGGGCTACCGGTGCCGTGCAGCTCATGGCTTTGCGACAGGAAGGTTTCGAGGTTCGGCTTGGCCGGCTTAGGGGCGGGCAGGGCCGGTGCCGCCATGGCGCCGCAGGCCAAGACGCCACCGGCGAAGAGGACCGCGACGGTCCATCCGGCCTTCAAATCAGGAAACACGAACGGCAAAACGATCCCCCAAACCGGTGTCTATCTTTTGTCTCTCTCTGGCGCCCCCCGCCAGTCTAGGCTCAGCCGGCGATCGACTCGTTGAACGTCTTGACGATGCGGACCACGGCCGCCGTCATGTAGTTCTGAATCTCCTGCTGGTCGGATTCGGCGCCCATGAATTTGCCGCTGTTGTACTTGGCGGCGGCGACGGTCGAATTGGCGGCGATCAGCTGCTGGATTTCGTCGGCGCTGAAGGACTGCGACTGGTTGCGGGCGATCTGGTCGATCAGTGACGCCTCGGTGTCCTTCATGACGCTGTCGGCGATCTGGCTGTAGCGCTTGTCCTCGTCGGCGGTCAGGGTCTTCTTGCCGGCCCGTTCCAGCACGATCAGCTTGGTCGAGGCCTTGGTGGCCTCCAGCGACTCGCGGATATTGCGCGAGGTGCCGTTCAGTTCCATGAACTGCTTGTAGAGGTCGATCTTCTTCTGGGCGGCGGCGGCATCGGCGGCGTCGTTCAATTGCGCCACGGCGACCGTGGCGACATCGCCGGCGGCGACCGGCATGTTGGACGCGGCCACCACTTCCTGAGCGGCGGCGGGCAAGGCAATGAGACAAAGGGCTGAAACGAGGCCCGTCAAACCGGCGGCATGCAAGCGCATGGCAAGTCCCCTAACCAAATTAATCAAGAAACGATACCTTAAAGGGCCCGGTCCGGCAATGGCGGAATCCGACCCGGCCAGGCGTCATGACACAATCGTTATGCGGTGTGTCTTTTGAGAACGCCCTCCTGCGAGGGCGTTCCAGGAACTCAGACCAGCACGCCGTGGCAGTGCTTGAACTTCTTGCCCGAACCACACGGGCACAAGCCATTACGCGGCGTGTTCTCCCAGTTGCCCGGCAGCGCCGTGTGCGGCAACTTCTCGCGATCCTCCGGCGACAAGTCGTCGCTGAGCTTGGCGGCGCGTTCGTTGTGGCCGGTGATCGGGTCGAGGTGCACTTCCTGGAACTGGCGCTTCTGTTGTGGCGGCAGGACCGGCGCCTCGGCGGCAGCGAGTTGCTGCTGCTCTTCCTCGGGTGCCTGGAAGCGGATTTCCATGGTCATCAGCCAGCGCGTCACCGAATGGCGCAGGTTGACCAGCAGGCCCTCGAACATGGTGAAGGCTTCGGTCTTGTACTCGTTGAGCGGGTCGCGCTGGCCGTAGCCGCGCAGGCCGATCACGGCGCGCAGGTGGTCGAGGTGCATCAGGTGCTCGCGCCAGTGCATGTCGATCATCTGCAGCAGGAACTGCTTTTCCAGGCTGCGCATCTGGACGTCGCCAAGC
>CAYULN010000099.1:0-6143 GCA_964445605.1 uncultured Caulobacteraceae bacterium
GCTCCAAGGGCGGCTTCTACCCGAAGGACTTGCCACGCCCCGGCTCGCCCGGCGCTACGCCCGACTACATCCGCGACAAGGCGATCAAGGCCTACAAGACCGTCCTTTCGGGCCTGCTCGACCTGACGGATGGCGTCGGGCGTCGCGCCGGGCGTGCCGGGGCGTGGCAAGTCCTTCGGGTAGAAGCCGCCCTTGGAGCCGACCGGCACGATGACGGCGTTCTTGACCTGCTGGGCCTTGACCAGGCCGAGCACTTCGGTGCGGAAGTCGTCCTTGCGGTCGGACCAGCGCAGGCCGCCGCGCGCCACCGGCCCGAAGCGCAGATGGACGCCTTCGACGTGCGGCGCCCAGACGAAGATTTCGCGATAGGGCTTGGGCTCGGGCAGGTCGGCCAGGTCGCGGCTGGCGACCTTGAAGGAAATATAGGCCTTGGGCTGGCCGTCGACGGTCTGGAAGTAGTTGGTTCGTTGCAGGGCGGCGATCAGGGCGGCCAGCCGGCGTAGCACGCGGTCGTGGTCGAGGCTGGCCACGTCTTGCAAAAGCGTGTCGATATTCTGCCGGGCGGAGGCGACCTTTTCACGCCGGGAATCCACATCACCATCGAGGCTGAACTTGAGATTGAACAGTTCCAGCAACGCCGCCACAACGTCGGGATTCTCACGCAGGGCCGCCTGCTGGATGTCCGGGCTCGGATCGAGGCCCGATTGCACACGATAGCGGCAGAAACTGCGCAGCAGGGCGACTTCGCGCCACGACAGGCCATTCAGCGTCAGGGCATTGAAGCCGTCGTTCTCGGTCTGGTGGCGCCACAGGGCCATGACCGTTTCTTCGAACTGGCGGCTGAAGGTTTCGAACGGCGCATGGCCTTCGGGCAGCTGGATGATGAACTCATGCACCCAGAAACAGCCGATGGTCCAGGACTTGACGTTGAAGCCGTACTCCTCGAGCGTTTTGCAGCCCATATTGTCGAGCACCGGCAGGATGTCCGACAAAGGGATGGCGCGGTCGGCGCGAGTATAGAGCTTGAAGCAGAAGATCGAAGACGTGTCTTCCAGGCGCTGATAGGCGCGCAGGTTGACCGGATTTTCGTGCGTCAGATTGCTCAGATAGTTGGTGTCGAGGATGGCCTCGGGGATGTCGTAACGTTCCTGATAACCGGCCGGAAAGGCCCGGGCCCATTCCAGCCAGCGCGAATCCTCGGTCGGCAAAGGCATGCGGTCGAGATAGCCGTCTTCCTGGACCAGGGCGTCGACCTTCTGCGGCCACGAGCGGGTGATGTTCTCGATATCGGCTTCGACGTCGTTGATGTCGGGGTCGAAGTGGTCGCCCGGCGTGACGCCGATGATGTAGTGGATGCACGACATCAGCGATTCCGACAGGTACGGGTAGCAGGCGCTGACCCGGCCCAGGTAAGCATTGGCAAGAATCTCGCCGGCCTGCTTCTGCGCCTGCGCGCTGTACAGCTCGCGCGGCAGGTAGAGCAGGATCGAGATGAAGCGGTCGAATGGGTCGGTGCGGGCGAACAGCTTGACCCGCGGCCGGTCGGAGATGTGCAGGATGCCGCGGGAAATGCGCAGCAGATCGCTTTCCGACATCTGGAACAGTTCGTCGCGCGGATAGCTTTCGATGATGTTCTTCAGGCGCTTTTCGTTGTAGCCGCCGTCGAGACCTTCGTTCTGGGCGGTGCGCAGCACGTTCTCGGCCTTCTGGCGGATCAGCGGCACTTCGAAGGCCGGGCGGTCATAGGCTTCGGAGGTGAACAGGCCGACAAAGCGGACCTCGCCCGACGGCAGGCCGTCGTCGCCGTAACGCTTGATGCCGATGTAATCCATGTAGACGCGGCGGTGGACGCGCGACTTGATATTGGCCTTGGCCACCGTCACCGGCTGGGAATCGCGTAATTGGTCGAGCAGCTGCCGGCTCAGGACCGCCGGTTCGGACGTGCGGCGCAGGACCGGCCGGTTGGCATCGCGCAAGATGCCGAAGCCTTCCTGCAGGGGATTGAGCGGCGCCTCGCCAGCGTAGGTGCCGTCGGTTTCGCGCGGATAGTGATAGCCGCGCGCGCCGAGGAAGACGAAATGGTTGGCACCGATCCAGCGCAGGAAGGCCAGGTCTTCGTCGAGTATCTCGGCATCGATGCGCAGGGCGTCGTTGCCGCGCAGTTTTTCCAGAGCGTCGATTTCGTTGGTCAGCAGGCGTTGCATGCGCGGAAAATCGCGCACGGCCAGCTTCAGGTCGTTGAGGCTTTCATCTATGCCGGCCTGGATCTGGGCGTGGTGACCCGACGGCTGGCGCTCGACGAAGATCAGCATCATCGACTCTTTGACGGCATCCTCGGGCTTGCCGGACTGGACCAGGCGCTTGCCGTCGCCGTCGCGCCAGACGGTCACCACCGGATGGAACATCGACCGGATCGACACGCCCTGGTCGATCAGTTCACCCATGACGGTTTCGACGATGAACGGCGAGTCGGTCTGGATGAGCTGAACCAGGTCGTAGCGCGTGACGCCGCCGGCCCGCGTGGTCAGCGGCATGATACGTTTCAAGGTCTGAGGCAAGGCGCGCGTTTCGCCCAGGGCCCAGAAATCGGCGATGACGGCATTCAATTCGCCGATACCGACGTCGGGCAGTTCCTCAAGGTCGTAGTCTTCAAGGATATGGGCGAGATAGGCCTTTTCGAACGACGCCAGCCCGTCCATCGCGGACACCCCTCGCCCGGCCAGGAAAGCCTGACGCATCTTGTCTTTCATGGCCGTGGAATCGTGGTGGGCATGATGGGGGTGGCTGAGTTCATCCATCGGAATAGTCCTAAATCCGGCCGCCCCGGCCGGTTGGTCTCGTGCAGGCGTAACCGTGTTTAGCAGAGGCCGCCGGCTTTGTTAACACCGCACAGGCGAAGCTTTCGCCCTATGGGCGAATCGACTATCGGCCTGTTTGTTTAACGATTTCCACCCTTGTCCAGTTAATGGGGCCCGGTTAATGGCAGCGCTAAAAAAGCCGCCAGTCCGGTTCGGGCTGGCGGCTTTTAGACAAAGGCGCCTTTCATGGGGAAAAAGGGCCTTCGAACCTCGGGACGGCGGCGAAATCCCATTGGGGGACAGGAAATGCCGACGTCTTTACGAACGACCTCACTCGGGGCCGTCCGTGTCCCGATTCATCTATCGCGGGTCCTGGCACGTCTGGGGGTGCGGCCACCGGACCCGTGACTGAATCGCGAGAGAGGCGCGATTCAATAGGGTTAAAATTATCATTTTAGGCGAATTTTAACCAGAGGTTACAGCATCACGGTTGTGTGACGGGCAGGATGCTTTGTCGCGCCTCTTATCCAAAAAGCGCGATCGACGTTTGGCTGTGCCGAAACTCCGTTTCCACACCGTTTTTGGCTGCGCCGAAATTTTCATTTTGGGATGCGCTCGTGCGAAAATCGGCGCCAAAATTTTGGAAACCTTTTGTTTATAAGCATTTAGCCGCATTTTAAGACTCTTGTGCCATACTGGCATCATGATCCAGCCCGTTATCACCCTGATTGCCTGGTCCATGGTCATGCTCGTCTGGCTTTATGTCCAGCGGCTGCCGTCGATCTACCGCTATGCGGTGTCGGAAGACCATTTGAGCACCGGCGAGGCCGTGCGCCACCTGTCGCCGCGCGTGCAGTGGCCGGCGGATAATTACAATAACCTGCTGGAGCAGCCGACCCTGTTCTATGCCCTGTGCCTGGTCGTCAATCTGACCGGCCGGACTAGCTTTGAAATCGAGTATTTCGCCTGGCTTTACGTTGCCTTGCGCATCCTGCATTCGCTGGTGCAGGCGATTAGCAATGTCGCGGTGATCCGCTTCGGGCTGTTTATCGCCAGCTCGGGCGTGCTGGCGATCATGTGTTTCAGCGCGTTTAACTTGGTGTTTTAATTTTATACTCCCCCACTTGTGGGGAGGTGGCTGAACCGGCGACAGCCGGTTAAGACGGTGGGGGGCCTTTGCTGGTCACGGAAAGAAAGGCCCCCACCACCGCATCTCGCCGCTCCTACCGCCAGTGCAGGATGATCCGCCCGGAACACGGCATCGTGCGGTCCCCCTCCCCGCGTGGCGGGGAGGTATAAGCAAGCTATTGCCCCATGTACGGCACGATGCGGTACATATGCAGCACGTGCTTGATCTTTCCGGCTTCGCTACCCGCCCGGTCGCCGTGGCCGACATAGAGATCGGCGCGGATATTGCCCTTGATGGCGCCGCCGGTATCCAGGGCTGACACCATGCGTTGGTAGACCGGGAAGGCGTTATTCAGGGCATTGCCGCCGACGCTGGCGTCCACCCAGAACAGATCGCCGAGGTCGTGATAGGCCGGATCGACCGCAATCGCCGAACCAGGCGGCAGGGGCAGGCCCGCCGCGCCCAGGGGTTCTGTCTGGTTGGGCTGGATGGCGACGAAGCCGTAGCGCGGATTGGCGTTCATGATTCCTTGCGCTTCCGCGCCGCGATGCGCCGCCAGCCAGGCGTGGATATTGTCGCCGGACGTCTGGTTGCTGGCCAAAATGCCTTTTTCGACCATGACCTTGGCAATGCCGACAAAGGGCAAGCCGTTGTCGGCGGCATAAGCGGCGTAGACACGCTTGCCGTCCGGCAGGTCGAGAAAGCCCGAACCCTGGAGCTGCATGAAGAAATAGTCTTCGGGCCGCATGTAATAGGCCGCCGAAACCGGCATCTGCTCGATCTGGGCGCGGGTATAGTAGGCGACGTACTTGTCGCCCGACTTGCGCGCGGCAACCTTCGTAGCCGACTGAGCAGGCGTCAATTGCGAGCCGGCAACGACCACCAGGTCATCGGGTTTCGGCCGGACCGGTTGGGAGAACTCGTCGCTCTTGACATAGTCGGCCTGGTAGTCAGGCACGAAATAGCCCGTCAGGGTCCCCTGCCCGTCAATCGGCTCGACGGCCAGATTGCGGATCAGGAAGGCCTTGATCTGGCGCGGGGATTCGAAATCCTGGGCGGCCATGGCCTGGCAGACGGCGGCATATTGCCGGCCCTTCTTGTAGACGCAAGTGGCGCGCAGGGCTTCGAGCGCGACGAAAGCATCGCTGTCTTCCCAGCCCGGCAAGGTCGAAAGCCGCAGATTTTCGGGCACCGGATTAGGCGATTCCGGCGTAACCGGGGGTGTAACGGGAGGATTGACCGGCGGAGTCGGCCCAGGACCCGGGCCGGGATGGGGCGTTTCGGCACACGCGGCGACAAGCAGGGTCAGGCCGAGGGCCAGGCTTTTGCGGAGCGCCCCCTTCAACATCCCCCCTGCTGTCATGCCTTCGCCGCCTCAACGCGGGTCAGCAGCCAGGGAGTGTTCGGATTGCGCATGGCCTTCTGGAAAGTCCAATACTCGGCGGTGCGCTTGTAAATCTTTTCCGGTTTGGCGGCGGCTTTCGGCTCCGGCGCTGCCTTTTTCGAGCGGGTTTTCTTCACGGGCGCGGCTTCGGCTTCAGGCGCCGCTTCAACGGCCTCCAAAGGCGTTTCCGGCTCGGGAGGCAGCACGCCCTCGTAGACCAGCTCGGACAGGAAGCGGACGCGGATCTGCGCCATATCGTCTTTGAAGTCGATAACGTCTAGGTCGGCCTTGGGCGTATCGACAAAACTTAAGGCGTCGGTTGGCGCCGCGGCGCGGGCCGAGATGGCCTTGGAGAAGCTATCGGCGACGTGCGAGGCCAGGCGGTCGCGGATCGGCGTCAGGTCGCCCTTGTGGAAGGCCAGAACCACCTGTTCATAGGTTTCGCGGGCCTTTTCGACGAAGTTGATTTCGTTGAAATTGCTGTCGCGCGACTTGAGCAGGTCGAGATTGGGCAGTTTCGGTCCTTCGGCCGGGCGCTCCAGCTTAATGGCGCCGTCATAGTCATCCGGTTTTTGCGCCAGCACCTTGTCCTCGACGCGAAAACCCGACTTCCGGCCCAGCACGGAATAGAGCTGGAACAGGATGACGAAAGCCACGATGGCGAACAGGGCAAGGACAAGCATTAAAAAATCTCTGCGGGCGGCCGGACCTAAGGCGCTGTCGTCAGCACCGGGATCACAACTATATAGGATAAGTTTTACGAAGTGGTACTGTTCGTTTGATTGCGTAAAATTTTCTTATCTGTTAGCAGCGTTGCCACGCAAGCCCGCGC
>CAYULN010000100.1:0-18175 GCA_964445605.1 uncultured Caulobacteraceae bacterium
TGAAATCCGGCAGCAGGGCCAGCGCCTCTTTCAGCGCCTTGCTCCACTCGTTCGAGATCTTCGAGAAATACGGATCATCGTGTTCGAAGCGGCGCTTTTCGCTGATCCGCTTCTCGCCGGCCGGGATGATGCGCAGGTCGATGGGCAGGTCGACGCCGGCATTGGCGCGGATCGTCGAGTCGAACGACACGCACAGCAGCTTGATCGCCGCCTCGAAACTCATTCCGGTGTTCAGCGCCCGCACCAGCATCGGCCGGCCATATTTGGTTTCGCCGGTCTGGAAGAACGGATTGTCCTCGCCGGCCTCAATGAAATTGCCCTCCGGATAGACCAGGAACAGGCGCGGTTCGGCGTCGCGGACCTGGCCGCCGACGATGAACGTCCCGGCAAACGGCGAAGCCGACGACGCCACGCCACCCGGCGACGAGTTGCGGATAACGTCGCGCAGGGTGTCGCCGACGATCGAGGCGACCTGGAACATCGACGGCGCCTTGAGGATCGACGGCGCCCGGTCTTCCGGCGCCTTGGCCCGTTCGTCGAGCGTGCTCACCACGGTCTGGGTCGTCGCCAGGTTGCCGGCCGACAACAGGACGATGGCGCGTTCGCCGGGCACTTCCCAGCAGTGGACCTTCTTGACCTGGGAGATGTCGTCGACCCCGGCATTGGACCGGGTGTCGGACATGAAGATCAGTCCGCTCTGCAGTTTGACCGCCACACAATAGGTCATCGCGTCCTCCATCGCCCAGGCCGCCAGCTTAGCGCACGGATATTAGCGTTTCGTGACCCTTTTAGGCCTTTGGCTTGGCGGGAGTCGTGACCGGGGCCTTGGCCGGAGCGGCGGGTTTCGCACCGGCCGCCGCCGGTGTGGCGGGCGCCGTCGCCGCCGGGCCGTTGCCGGTCACTTTATCCAGCTGCTGTTGCAGGCCGCCGGCCGCCTTCATGCGGTTGCTCAGCTTTTCCGTCAGTTCGCGCGCCGCGTCCGGCGCCATCGCCCCCAGCACCGCCGCCAGCGCCCGGTCCTTCATGCCGGCCGCGATCGGCAAGCGCACCGAATCGTCCATGGTGGTCAGCACGGCGGCGGCATCCTTCGGCTTCATCGCCTCATAGACCTTGACCAGACGCAGCGTGTCGTCGGACGAGGTCTTGTTGGCCTGATCGATCAGCGCCTGGATTTGGCCCTTCAGCGTCGTCAACTGGGTGATGCGCGCGTCGAGCTTGTCGTCGGCCGCCTGGATAAGCTGGCCGCGCGAGTCCAGCTGCGCCTCGCGCTGGTCGAGCTGCGCCCGGCGCTGTGCCAGGCTTTGCAGGATGTTCAGTTCGTTGGGTGAAATCCCCGCCTGGGCGGCCAGGTCGTTGATCGAGGTGGCGCAGGCCGTTCCGCCGGCGACGGCCGCCACCGCGGCGGCAGGCGATGCCGAAGACGCCGCGTCGGCCGCCTTCGGAACGACTGAATAGGACTCGGTCGGATCGTCGTCCTTGTTGACCTCGCCGCTGCCCTTCGCCGCGTCGCCTTTCGCCACCTTGGCCTTGGCGGGCTTGGGAGAATCCTTTTGCGGCGCGTCCTTTTTGGCGGCGTCCGCTGCAAAAGCCTCGGCCTTGTGGAACATGTCCGGCGCGACGTCGAGGCTGGTGATGACCTTGAGGGCCAGCACACCGCCGACGGCGACGAAAACCAGGGGCAACAGACGGGGCAGGTTCGCCATGGGCTACTTATCTCTTATGCGCAGTGTCTTCGCCGAACAGGTCGTCCTCGACGGACATCGGCTGCCGCGTCGGCAGGGTCAGCGAACGGATCATTTCATTGAGGTTGGCGACGACCAGTTCGGACATCTGCACCTTGTCGAGCATCTCGGTCTCGTCCTCGTCGGGCATTTCCGGCGGCAGCAGGCTGCGCCGCGCCGAGGGTCTGGCCTCGCGCCGGGCGGGCTCGTCGCTGAAGCGGATAAGGTCGCGATCAAACGGCGTGCGGGGCTTAAGCTTTTCCTGGGGCTTGTCTTCCGACGTCGCGCCGCGCGCCACGCTTGGCGTCTTCGGCGGCGCCGACCAGGCGGGATTATAGTCGGGCTCGTCTTCCAGGCGCGGCTGCGCCGGGCGGATGCGGACCGGCTCGGCCGGCGCGGATTGCCGGACGACCGGCGCCGGTTGCGGCATCGCCTCCAGCCGCCGGGCGGTCTGTTCGGCGCGCGTCTGCAAGGCGGCGAAGGCGGCCAGGTGCTTTTCCATATCGGCCTGGGCCCTGTCGGCGCGGCCGGCCTGGGTTTCCAGCTTCATCAGCAGGTCGCGCGCCGCCACGATGCGGCCATGCAGCAGTTCCTGCGATTCATCGCCGTCGGCCCGCAAAGCCTTCAGGCTCTGGTGCGCCCGGATGGCCGCCTGGTCGAGATCGGCGACCGCCTTGGCGAAACCTTCATGCGCCCCGCGCAACGCCTTGAGCTTCTTGTCGAGGCGCACGCCGAACCACAGGGCGGCGACCAGCAGCCCCATGAGGACAAAATCCATAATGGCGTTCGCCAGACTCACGGCGTTCGACAATCCTTTTTTGTTTGATAACGTCCGATTTCTTCGAACGAAAATGAAGCTCTATCGCTATCGCTTCCCGAGTTGCACCAGCCGCCGTTTGGCGGTCGAAGCGAGCGGCGTATCGACCCGCACGGCGATCGAATGGCCCTTCCGCCCCATGCGGCCCGTCGTCAAGGGGATCGCCCCACAACGCAACTGCACTGGAGAATCGGCATTGGCATTGAGTACGATCGTCTCTCCGATTTGCAAATTCAAGACCTTGCTGAGCGGCATCTGCTGTTCGTCGAGCACGGCGCGCACTTCCATCTGAGTCGTCCACAGTTCCGTGGCCAGGTGGCTCTCCCAGATATTGTCGCGGCCGAACTTTTCGCCCATGAACTGCTGCAGCAGCATCTTGCGGATCGGTTCCAGCGTGGCGTAGGGCAGCAGCAGCTCGATGCGCCCGCCCCGGTCTTCCATGTCGATACGCAGCTTGACCAGGATCGCTGCATTGGCGGGGCGCGCGATGGCGGCGAAGCGTGGATTGGTTTCCAGGCGGTCGAGGTTGAAATTGACGGCGGTCAAAGGCTCGAAGGCGGCGCGGGCGTCGTTGAGCACCACCTCGACCATCCGCTGCACCAGCACGCGTTCGATAGTGGTGTAGGGACGGCCTTCGATGCGCAGCGCCGCCGTGCCGCGCCGGCCGCCGAGCAGCACGTCGACGATCGAATAGATCAGGTTCGAATCGACCGTCAGCAGGCCGTAATTGTCGAGTTCCTCGGCGCGGAACACCGCCAGGATGGCCGGCAGCGGGATCGAGTTCAGGTAGTCGCCGAAACGGATCGAGGAAATATTGTCGAGCGACACTTCGACGTTGTCCGACGTGAAGTTGCGCAAACTGGTCGTCATCAGGCGCACCAGCCGGTCGAAGACGATTTCGAGCATCGGCAGGCGTTCATAGGACACCATCGCCGAATTGATGATCGCCCGGAGGCCGGACCGTTCGTTGTAGTCGTCTTCGGAAAGGTCGAAGCCGAGCAGGCTGTCGATTTCATCCTGGTTGAGGATGCGCTCGGCGCCGGCGGGCATGTTGAAGCGTTCGCCCATGCCGCCGCCGCCGACCATGGCTTCCCATTCGGCGGCCAGGTCACCCCCGCCTTCGCCGGGTGCGCCTCCGGTTGCGGCCTCAGCTTCGGCGGCAAGCTCCGCCTCCCACTGGGCCATCATGGCTTCCTGATCGACGTCCGCCGCCATTTACGCGCTTCCTACATACACTGGTTTGGACGACATCAGGTGATAAGCTTCTCTTCGATCAGCACCGCGTTGATCTTGTGCGGCGCCAATACGAGATTGATTCGGCGCAGGATTTCCAGTCGTAACTGGTAGTCGCCTGCCGATGACGACAAATCTTCCGGCCGCAGCTCGCTCATGAAGCCCTGCAACACGTCGTTGACGCGCGGCATGCTCTCGGTCAGCAGGTCGACCGTGTCCTGGTCGGCGCATTCGAAGGTCAGCTTCAGCTTGAGATAGGAGGCATGGCCGTCGGGCGAGGCGATATTGGCCACCACGTCCGGCAGGGTGAAGTACTGGATACCGTTCGGACCATCGCTGACCACCGGCTGGGTCTTCGGGTCGACCTTGGCGTCCTTCTTCTCGCCGCCTTCCTTCTTCTTTTCCTTCTGCTTGTCGTCCTTCTTGGCGTGGGCGTCGGGCTTGGCGCCGGCCGCCGGCGGATGCTTGGGCGCCAGGAACAGGAAATAGGCCGCCGCCCCGCCGCCGCCGAGCACCAGCACGGCCCCGGCGATGATGGCGATCAGCATGATCGGCAAGCCCTTCTTCTTGGGAGCCTCGCCTTCCGCGCCTTCGGCCGCCGCTTCATCGAGCGCGGCTTCTTCGGCTTCCTTTTTCTTGTCCTTGGTCTTGGCCAATCTATCCGCCCGTCAAAAATGCGCTACCGGACCTGAAGAGAGAACTTAGGTCCGAATCTTAAACAAAGCTTGAGCTAGGCACAGCTTCGCCCCGCTCTTCCCGGCCCATAGTCGCCAAATAGGGTTAACGATTGCTTGTTACGCCCATTTCCTATCGGCATTTTTTGCCCGGTCGCCTTTTCGGCGTTTTCGCCCGTCAAGCGGAATTTTCTTTTTAAAATCAACAGACCGAATGGTTAATTTCGGCTGGCATGGCGCTTGCTTATCTCGGTTAACGCTGCCCTTTGCGCAAAATGCCGTTGGTCGCCGCTCTTCTCGCCCACTTTTCAAGGAGCCGCCGACATGGATAACGCTGGGTATGTCGCCCTGTCGCGCCAGATCACCCTGCAAAGGGAATTGGACATATCGGCCAACAACCTGGCCAATATGAACACCACCGGCTACAAGTTCGAGGAGTTGCTGATCAACGCCCAGCCCGGCGCCCCGGCCTTCGACGACCCGATCCGCACCCCGGCCAATTTTGCCTATGACAATGGCGTCGGCCGCAACTTCAAGCAGGGCACGCTGGAGCAGACCGGCGGCGCCTTCGACCTGGCCATCGACGGCGAGGCCGCCTTCTTCGTCGTCCAGACCGCCAAGGGCACCGCCTATACCCGCGACGGCGCCTTCACCCTGGGCCCTGACGGCTCGCTGCAGACCCAGAACGGCGAACAGGTCCAGGGCGACGGCGGCCCGATCGTGCTCGACCCCAAGAACGGCGCGCCGACCATCAGCGCCGACGGCATCGTCTCGCAGAGCGTGCAGGGCCAGTCGGTCCGCGTCGGCAAGATCCAGCTCATGCGCATAGACAATCTGAGCAGCCTGCAGAAGGACGGCGACAGCAATTACACGCTCAAGGCCGGCGGCACTGCCGTGCCGGCCACCGACGCCAAGATCCACCAGGGCATGATCGAATCCTCCAACGTCAACCCGATGGTCGAAGTGACGCGGCTTGTGCAGATCAACCGCGAATACGCCCAGGTCGCCAACCTGATCGACCAGAACAATCAACTCACGCGCACCGCCGTCGAACGGCTGGGGCGGGTGGCGTGACGACCATGACCCTACCCCCTTTGCAACCTTTTGAATTCCATCACGCTTTTTATGCGCTCAGAGGCCGCGCAGGCTCCTCGCATAAGCTCGGGCGCGCAGTCGCGCTTGCCAAATCGACAAACGATTTGGAGTTCGTGATGAACCGCATTTACGGAGTCTGATCCCATGCGTGCTTTAAGAACCGCGATCACCGGCATGTCGGCCCAGGAGCTGAATGTCGACACCATCTCCAACAACATCGCCAACATGAACACGGTCGGCTTCAAGAAGCAGCGCGCCGAGTTCCAGGACCTGCTGTACGAGAACGTCGAGCGCATGGGCGCCCAGTCGTCCGACTCCGGCACCGTGGTCCCGACCGGCATCCAGGTCGGTTCCGGTGTCAAGACCGGCTCGATCTACCGCATCCTGACCCAGGGCACGCCGACCCTGACCGGCAACCCCTATGACATCGCCATCGAAGGCAAGGGCTATTTCCAGGTCCAGATGCCGTCCGGCGAAACCGCCTATACCCGCGCCGGCGACTTCGCCCGTGACGACCAGGGCCGCCTGGTCACGGTCGACGGCTACCTGGTCCAGCCGGCCATCACCATCCCGCAGGACGCCACCGACGTCACCATCTCCAAATCGGGCCAGGTCCAGGTCACCCAGGCCGGCGCCGCCGCCCCGACCACGGTCGGCCAGCTCCAGCTCGCCACCTTCGCCAACGAAGCCGGCCTCGACGCCATCGGCGACAACTACTTCCTGGAAAGCGGTGCGTCCGGCGCCCCCAACGTATCTGTGCCCGGCGATACCGGCTTCGGCAACCTGCTGCAGAACTACATCGAATCGTCGAACGTCGACGCCGTGTCGGAAATCAGCGCCCTGATCGTCGCCCAGCGCGCCTACGAGATGAACTCCAAGGTCATCACCACGGCCGATGAAATGCTCCAGACCACCAGCCAGCTGGCGCGGGGCTAAGTAGATGAAGAAATTTGGTTTTTGTTTATTGGCAATGTTGATCGCCACGCCGGCCCTGGCCCAGGACCTGGTCCTCAAGTCAAGCCCGAGCGACGGCGACGGCCGCATCACCGTCGGCGACGTCTTCGACAATGCCGGCGCCTCGGCCAACGTCCTGCTCGGCTATCGCACCGGCGCCACGGCCGTGCTTGACGCCGCCACCGTGCAGATGGTCGTCAGCCGCAACGGCGCGTCGTGGGACAATCCGCGCGGCGTCCGCCGCATCATCGTCGCCAATGGCAGCGACGGTTCGCCTTCCGACGACAACGCCCCCGCCCCGCGCACCCAGGCGGGCGGCCGCAACCACGACGTCCTGACCTACAGCCATTCCATGAAGGCCGGCGACATCGCCCAGGCCGAAGATTTCACCTTCACCTCCGTCGCCGCCGATGTTTCCGGCGACCTGCCCAGCGACGCCCGCCCCCTGATCGGCAAGGTGGTGCGCTTCCCCGTCCGCGAAGGCGCCGTCGTCCATGGCGGCGACCTGACCTCGCCCGTGGTGGTCAAACGGTCGGAGACCGTCAAGGTCACCTGGTCGAACGGCAATCTGTCGCTCAGCATGGCCGGCATCGCCACCAAGGACGGCACGCGCGGCGATCTGATTCAGGTGCAGAACCCCTCCTCCAAGAAGATGATCGACGCCGTCATCACCGGTCCGGGCGAAGCCCTGGCCGGGCCGGCCGCCGATCAGCTCCGCTCCCGTATGTTCCTTTCCTCGCGTTAGATCAAAATGATTTTTGATCTAACTTTTTGTTTTGGCGCGCAATTTAACCGAAAAGTGCTGCACACTTTATCGGATTGCGCTTGAAAGGCCTGTTTCATGCGTAAATTCGCCACTCTTCTCCTCGCCGGCTCCGCCATCATGAGCCTGACCGCCTGCGGCGCCGTCAACCAGGCCGTCAACGGCCCGTCCCTGACGCCCATGGGCTATCCCGCCCCGCTGGTGCCGCAGCAGCAGATGGTCGCGGTCCAGCCGCAAGGCACGCCGGCCGGCGCCAATTCGCTGTGGCGCGCCGGCGCCCGCACCTTCTTCAACGACCAGCGCGCCCGCAGCGTCGGCGACATCCTGACCGTCGCCGTCGACATCAATGACAGCGCCCAGACCAGCAACCAGACCAGCGGCACGCGCACCAATTCGTACCAGGCGGCCACGCCCAACGTCTTCGGGCTGGAATCGTCGCTCGGCAAGGTCTTCCCGTCGGGCTACGACCCGGCCAACGCCCTGGCCGGCTCCGGCTCGTCCAGCAACGCCGGTTCGGGCAGCATCAAGCGGGCGGAAAAGATCTCGATCACCATCGCCGCCGTGGTCACCGGCGTGCTGCCCAACGGCAACCTGATCATCCAGGGCAGCCAGGAAGTCCGCACCGACCGCGAGGTCCGCGTGCTCACCGTGTCGGGCATCGCCCGGCCGGAAGACATCGCCTCGGACAACACCATCAAGCACTCGCAACTGGCCGAAGCCCGCATCTCCTACGGCGGCAGCGGTGACCAGAGCAACATGACCAAGCCGCCGGCGGCCCAGGCCCTGATGGACAAGTACAGCCCGTTCTGATTCGGCTTTGATTTATTTGTGAAATTTGGCCGGTGCTGCGCAATCGCCTGAAGGGCGAAAACCGCAGCGCCGGTTCGCTTTTCCGGTTAAGGTGAAATCTTAAAATCACCGCCTGAATCGCGATTCATTTTTATTATTATTTTCAACCAGATATATAGTTAATTTGCTAGCAATTCAGCCGGCGCCCACCGCCTGGCCGACCGAGGCAAATCCATCCGCCTTCAAGCGCACCACCAGGTCGCGGCGGATGGCGTCGACCAGACCCGGCCCATGATAGACCAGCGCCGAATAGAGCTGCACCAGCGACGCGCCGGCGCGGATCTTGGCATAGGCCGCCGCTGCGGAATCGATCCCACCGGCGCCGATCAGCAGCAACTTGCCGCCGGACGCTTGCCGGGCGATGCGCAACGCTTCGGTGGACAGCTTGAACAGCGGCGCGCCGGACATGCCGCCCGCCTCGTCCTTGAACGGCGAGCGCAGGCCGTCGCGCGACAGGGTGGTGTTGGAGACAATCAGCCCGTCCAGCCCGTGCGCCAGGGTCGAAGCCACGGTGTCGGCAATTTCTGCCTCGGTCAGGTCAGGGGCGATCTTGAGGAAGATCGGCACGTTGACGCCCGATCCGGCACGCAATCCCGCTCGCGTCTCGGCAATCTGCCCCAGCAACTCATCGAGGTGCGACTTACCCTGCAGGGCACGCAGGCCCGGCGTATTCGGCGACGAGATATTGATGGTGAAATAGCTGCCTCTTCCCCATAGCCGCTTCAGGCCGGTGACATAGTCGGCCATACGGTCGGCGGCATCCTTGTTGGCGCCGATGTTCAGTCCGATCACGCCTTTGGCGCCGCCGAGATTGGCGGCAAAGGCCTCCAGACCGCCGTTATTGAAACCCATACGGTTGATCACCGCCTGGTCTTCGCTCAGCCGGAACAGGCGCGGCTTGGGGTTGCCCGCCTGCGGCAACGGCGTCACCGTGCCGCACTCCGCGAAGCCGAAACCGGCGCGCAACATCGCTTCCGGCACTTCGGCATTCTTGTCGAAGCCGGCCGCCAGCCCGACGCAGTTGGGGAATTGCAGCACGCCGCCGTCGAACGGCACCTCGACCACCAGTTCCGGCGTCCGCAACGTCGACACCGGCCCCAGGCCCGCTTTCAGCAACTTGATGGTCAGGGTATGGGCATCTTCCGGCGCCAGGCAATGCAGCGCGCGGGTAACGAGGCGATACATCACAGGTCCTTGGGGATATATAGCCCGTCATAGGTCGGTCGGCCGGCGACATCGATCTCGAACACGGTCGCCGTCGCCGTCGGATAGTTGCCGCGCACCTTGTCGATGACCTCCTGGCCCGCCGCGCCTCCGAACAGGTAGTCGGCGACCAGGAACTGCACGCCGGGATTATGCGCCACCACCAGCAGGCATTGCCCGTCGTTTTCGTGGCTTTCGATAAACCGCCGCAGCCCGTCGGCATTGGCGTTGTAGAAGTCCTTGGACACCAGCGCCGGGATATCGCCGATCACCTCGGCCACCTGATCGAAGGTCTCTTTCGTGCGCGCCGCCGCCGACACCAGGGCGAAATCCGGCCGCACGCCGTAGTCCTTGAGCGCCCTGGCCACGGCGCGGGCTTCCTCGCGGCCGCGTTCGACCAGGCGGCGGTCGAAATCCTCGCCGGAGGGCGCGTCCTTCTCGGCCTTGCCGTGACGCATGAGAATAAGCTGTTTCATCCCGCCGATATGGCGCAGAGTCTCGGCAAAGGCCAAGGAAAAAGTGGCGACCGGGTTTCGCAGCCGTTGCTGGGCCAGGCCGCACCTTGTAGACGGGTACAACACATCGGAGATCGGCAACATGGCGCTCAAGCGGATGGACAATGTCGGCATCGTCGTTGAGGACCTCGACGCGGCGATCGCTTTCTTTGCCGAACTCGGCCTCGCGCTCGAAGGTCGGGCCATGATCGAAGGTGAATGGGCCGGACGGGTCACGGGATTGGGCGATCAGCACGTCGAGATCGCCATGATGCGCACGCCGGACGGCCATAGCCGGCTCGAGCTCTCCCGCTTTCTCAGGCCGGCCGTCGTCGCCGACCACCGCACCGCCCCGGTCAATGCCCTGGGCTACCTGCGCGTCATGTTCGCCGTCGACGACCTTCACCAGACGCTTGACCGGCTCTACGCCGTCGGCGCGCAGTTGGTCGGCGACGTCGTCGATTATCAAGGCGTGTATCGGCTGTGCTACATCCGCGGGCCGGAAGGTATTCTCATCGGACTCGCCGAGGAACTCGGCTCAGCGCGAAAAGGCTAAACCTTCTCCGGCACCCGCACCCTGGAGGTGGGGATCGGCGCGCCGCCGCCGGCCAACACGCCGCGCAGTTCCGGCAGCAGCGACTTCTGCACCTTGACCGTGGTCGCTACGAATGGCCGACGCGCCGCCTCCATCAGGATCAGCCCGCCGGTCAGCGGCCAGATATGCGGCACCACCGTTTCGATGGCATTGGCCCAGCGCAACAGGGAACGCATCGGCGGCACATATAGCGCATGCGACCACGCCACCGGTTCCAGCTCCGCCTCGCGCACGGCGTTTTCCAGCTGGCCGCGCGAATAGGGCTGGCCGTAGCCGAACGGCGTCTTTTCGGCGTGCGCCCATAGCCCGCCCCGCGCCGCGACGATGAGAATAAGCTTGCCGTTGGGCGACAGCAGCCGCGACGCCTCGAGCAGCAGGCCCTGCGGCACCGGCGATTCTTCCAGGGCATGCACCAATAAGATCCGGTCGAACAGCGAGCTGGGGAACGGCATGGCCTCTTCCTCGACCAGCAGGCTGCGCACCTTCAGGTCGCGCGGCCAGATCTCGGCGCCCTGCGCCGCCGGCATGGCCGACAACACGCGCCGCGCATCGGTGAACAGGCTCAGGTAAGGCGACCCGTAGCCGATGCCGAGCACGTCCAGCCCGCGCACGTCGCTCCAGTGGTCCTTGAGCTTGGCGCTGACCAGCCGCTGCGCCACCTCGCCTTCCGGCGTGGCGTAAAAGCGGTTGAGGTCTTCGACCGAACGGCGCAAACAGAGCTTCCCTAAACGAATAGCAACTTTTATGACGCCTCATGTTTTCCAAAAAGTGCGCGCGTATCAGTCAGGCACTTTTTGGCATGAGGCTCCCAAATATGGGCTGCATTTTGAATCTTATCAGGGCGAATGCCAAGATGGTCTTAAAAATCGCACAATTCCCCTGCCTGACCGACAATTACGGCTTCCTGGCCCGCGACGAGGCCACCGGCAAGGTCGCCTGCATCGATACGCCCGAAGCGAGTAAGATCATCGCCAAGGTCGAGGAACTGGGCTGGCCCGGCATCGACTATATCCTCAATACCCACTGGCATCCCGACCATGGCGGCGGCAATGCCGAGGTCCAGGCCCGTTTCGGTTGCCCGATCTACGGCCCGCCAGAGATGCGCCAGCGCTGGCCGCTCGATCACGAACTGGCGGAAGGCGATGTGTTCATGCTCGGGGAAACGCGGCTCGACGTCATCGGCCTGCCCGGCCATACGCACGGCATGATCGCCTATATCGACCGCACCGGCGGCAATGCCTTTATCAGCGATTGCCTGTTCGCCATGGGCTGCGGGCGGATGTTCGAAGGCACCCAGGAGGATTTCTGGAACAGCCTGCTCAAGCTGAGCGCCCTGCCCCCCGACACCGTGCTGTGGAGCGCCCACGAATACACACTGGCCAATCTCAAATTCGCCGAAAGCCTGGGCGTCGACGCCGCCCTGGCGGCGCGCGGCGCCAGGGTGCGGGAGATGCGCGACCATGACCAACCCACCGTGCCGATGCGCCTCTCCGAGGAACTGACGACCAATCCGTTCCTGGTCTATCCGATGCGCGAAAAAGGCGTTGCCGCGCAGGCGGCCAAGTTTGGCGAGTTACGCGCCGCCAAGGACAATTTCAAATAGGCCTAGTGCCGGCCGTCGGCGATCGAGAACGACGCCGTCAGCACACTGGCCACCCGCTTCGACGACACGTGCCCGGCCCACGGCCCGCGCGATACGTCGAGCTTCAGGGTCAGGATGCCCTTTTCCATGCGAGCGCTCGGCGGGCGGCCCTCGATGAAGTGCACCTCGCGTAGACTCCCGAGAAATTGCCGGCCGTCGCGGCTTTGCAATGCCACGCGGACGATGGCGTCCGACGTGGCCTCGGACGCGGTGAAGAACAGCGCCGCCGATTCCGCCGAAGCGTCATGACCGTCGAAAATGATCTGGTGATCGGCCGCCTGGCTGGCGCGCTTGCTGGCGCGGACCATGTTCAGCCACAACAGGCCGGGCGTCATGGCGTCGGCCTGGAAGGCCTCGGCCTTACCCGTCACCGCCACCGGATCACCCATCGGCCGGTCGTCGGAAAACAGCACCATGCCCCCCCAACGCGTCGCCTTGAGCATCTGTTCGCCGACATCGTTCTTGTAGATGACGTCGCCCTTGGTGCCCGGCAAAGCCGTCAGTACCCAGACTTCGTCGTCGCCATCGAAGCGCAGGAAGGGAAAGCCCTGGCTTTCGTCGAACACGAAGCTCTGGCCGTCTTCGGAAATGTAGTGCGCCACCTTCGGCGCCGCGTGGGCGCGGCCGTCCTCGACGCGCTTGCCGAACATCTTGTCCTTGAGCGAACTCATGCCCTGGGCCTGGGCCGTGCCTGCGGCAAGCCCGATACAGAGCATGAAGGCCGAAAGACAGGCCAGAAGATGTGTGAGTCCGCGGTTCATTGCCTCGAGGATTAAATTTTGACTTGGGCAGATTTAAGACAGGCTCGGGACGCTATTAAATTTTGTTAAGGCGATTTGCCGCCGAAAAAAAGGCACGCCGTGCTGCGGCGTGCCTGATTAACTATATACCGCTGTCACAAGCGCTTAGAGCATATGCTGACCGCCGTTGACGGCTATGGTGGCGCCCGTAATGAAACTGGCCATGTCCGACGCCAGGAAAGCGCAGATCTCGGCGACTTCCTCAGGCGTGCCCAGGCGGCCGACCGGGATGCCCGCCACGATCTTTTCCAGCACGGCCGGATTGATCGCCGACACCATTTCGGTCGAGGTATAGCCCGGCGCCACGCAGTTGACCGTGATGCCCTTGTTGGCCGATTCCATCGCCAGGGCCTTGGTGAAGCCGATCATGCCCGCCTTGGCCGCCGAATAGTTGGTCTGGCCGGCCTGGCCCTTCTGGCCGTTGATCGAGGAGATGTTGATGATCCGGCCGTAGCCGCGTTCGCGCATGCCTTCGATCACCTGGCGCGTCATGTTGAAGACGCTGTCCATATTGGTGTGGATGACTTCCTGCCACTGCTCCAGCGTCATCTTGTGGAAGAAGCCGTCGCGGGTGATGCCGGCATTGTTGACCAGCACGTCGATGGGCCCGAGGGCCGCCTCGACTTCGTGGGCGCAGCGCTTGCAGTCATAGAAGTTGTCGACGCTGCCCTTGACGATCATCACGCCCAGTTCATCGGCGACCTTCTTGGCGTTCTCGTCGTTGCCGGCATAGCCGGCGGCGACCGTCAGGCCTGCGTCCTTCAACCGCTTGACGATGGCCTTGCCGATGCCGCGCGTACCGCCGGTGACCAGTGCTACTCGACCCATATTGTACAATCCTCTTTAAAATTAATCTGAAAAATCAAACCGCTTCGACGCAAAGCGCCACGCCCATGCCGCCGCCGATGCACAGCGTCGCCAGGCCCTTCTTGGCGCCCGAACGCTTCATTTCGAACAGCAGCGTCGTCAGAACCCGCGCGCCCGACGCGCCGATCGGGTGGCCGATGGCGATGGCGCCGCCGTTGACATTGACCTTGGACGTATCGAAGCCAAGTTCGCGGTTGACGCTGATCGCCTGGGCGGCGAAGGCTTCGTTGGCTTCGACCAGGTCGAGATCGCCGACCGACCAGCCAGCCTTCTTCAGCGCCTTGAGCGTCGCCTGGATCGGGCCGGTGCCCATGATCGCCGGATCGACGCCGGCAATGCCCGACGACACGATGCGCGCCAGAGGCTTCAGGCCACGCTTGTCGGCTTCGGCCTTCGACATCAGCACCACCGCGGCGGCGCCGTCATTCAGGCCCGAGGCGTTGGCGGCGGTGACGGTGCCTTCCTTGGTGAAGGCTGGCTTCAGGCCGGAAATGCTGTCCAACGTCACGCCGTGGCGGATGAATTCGTCACTGTTGACGATGGTGTCGCCTTTGCGGCCCTTGATGGTCACCGGCGCGATTTCGTCGTTGAACTTGCCGGCCTTCTGCGCCGCTTCGGCCTTGTTCTGCGAGGCGACGGCGAATTCGTCCTGGTCCTGGCGGGTGATGCCGTACTTGGCGGCGACATTCTCGGCCGTCTGGCCCATGTGATAGTTGTTGAAGGCGTCCCACAGGCCGTCCTTGATCATGGTGTCGATGAGGCTCAGGTCGCCCATCTTCTGGCCGGCGCGGATATAGGCGGCGTGCGCCGCCATCGACATGCTTTCCTGGCCACCGGCGACGACGATCGCCGATTCACCGAGGGCGACTTGCTGGGCGCCCAGCGCCACGGCGCGCAGGCCCGAGCCGCAGATCTGATTGATCGACCAGGCCGGCGCCTCGTAAGGAATGCCCGCCTTGACCGACGCCTGGCGGGCCGGACCCTGCCCCTGCGCCGCCTGCAGTACCTGACCGAGGATCACCTCATTGACGTCCGAAGGTTGCAGACCGGCGCGTTCGACAGCGGCCGTGATGGCGACGGCGCCCAGTTCGTGGCCGGGCAAAGTGCCCAGGCTGCCGAGGAAGGAACCCACCGGCGTGCGGGCGGCGGAGACGATGACGACTTCATTGAGGGACATGCGGAATTTCCTGAAGTAACGCTGGGGGGGATATTAAGCGGCTGGGCGGCACTTAAAGAACCTGGCAGGCGAAATCAAGTTTCCGGCTTCCTGGAAGCCCTGAACAGTGGTTACACATTGTGTGCACTGCCGTGAAGTTACGCGGACGTCAAAGCGGAAATACTGGATTTATCAGGCCGCGTTGCTTTTGTGCGCAAAAAACGGCGCAGCATGACCATCACGTCCGCCCCCTTAAGTCAAATCACAAACCTTTGAATTTAAAAGGCGTTTTTGCAGCGCAACTAACCTCTTTACGCACCAGCACAAAAAGCGTTAGTCTATGCACCATAAGGCGGCGCAAAATGGTGAGCGCGCGGCCATGTACAGAGGAAGCGAGACTCTCATGACGGAACAGAGAACGCGTGCGAAAAAAGGCGAAGGCGATCGCGTCATCATCAAGAAGTACGCCAACCGGCGCCTCTACAACACCGCCACCAGTTCCTACGTCACGCTCGACAATCTCAGCGACATGGTCCGCCAGGGCGTCGACTTCGTCGTCTATGACGCCAAGACCGGCGACGACATCACCCGCGGCGTGCTGGCCCAGATCATCTTCGAAGAGGAGAGCCGCGGCCAGAACCTGCTGCCGATCCAGTTCCTCCGCCAGTTGATCAGCTTCTATGGCGACAGCATGCAGAACCTGCTGCCGACCTACCTGGAAATGTCGCTCGACGGCTTCGCCAAGCAGCAGGAGCGTTTCCGCTCGCAGTTCTCGCAGGCCTTCGGCGGCACGCCGGGCCTCGGCTATTTCGACGAGCAGGTATCGCAGAACCTGGCCATGTTCGACCGCGCCATGCGCATGTTCTCGCCCTTCTCGTTCGCCAATGCCGGGGGCACCCCGGAAGGCGGCTCCGAAGTGCCGCCGCCGGCCGGCGCGCCGCGCGAGACGGACACGGTCCGCGAACTGCGCGAACAGATGGAAGCCATGAAGGCGCAGATCGACGCATTGGCGAAGAAGGGCTAGGGGCGAAAAAAGCTGATCGGCCGCTCCACCGTCTTTTCGTCCGGAATTTTTGCCGGTAGAGTGTCGTCATGAGCGACCCTACCGACAAAAAATCCACCCTGCCCGTGGCCTCCGGCCCCGTCATCACCCACCGCCGCGAAGGCGTACGTCCGAACAGCGGCCAGCCCAATGCCGGAGACGCGTCCTATGCCGCGCAGGTGCTTGGCGGGGGCGAAAAGCGCGGCCTGCGCGGCGGGCCGGAAACGCTCGAGCGGGCAAAATCGACCTATCTGAAGTCGGAATATTCCGGCCCCAACGATCGTCGTCCGCGCCCCGGCCGGGTCACCAAGACCGAAATCTGAGGCGACGCCGTTAACCGTAAGGCGCGGCAACGGCGAAAAATTCACAAGCAATAACAAGGCACTGATACGGCCGAGCGCGACTGAAAGCCGGATTTTGGCCGCGCGCCTTAACCAAACGGCATGGGACTTGCACCGCCCTGGACACCTGTTGTCCGGAGTGTCCCGTCCGTGCCCGCCCCCACGCCCGCCAAGCCCCGCAAATCGTCCTGGCCCCGCCTGCTGACGCGCACCCTCGACACCCTGGTCGTCACCCTGATCTTCGCCGTCTTCGGCTAAACGACATTTTTGTCGCGATAGATCATGACCGGCGTGCGCGCCTTCATGTCGACCGTCGCCTTCCGCCCGTCGCAGGTCACCGCCATCGCCGTTTTGCCGCTCGTCGCCAGGCTGGCCGCCACGACCTTGGCCGCGTCCCAACCGTCCGGCAACACCGCCGTCAGCGGCCCGTCGCTCAAAGTGTAAAGCGCCAGTCGATCCGTCCCGAGCGGGCAGAAAGTGGCGTTGTCGCGCGCCACCTCGGCGCCGTTCAACGTCACACTATAGCTGTTCTTCGCCCAGTCGATATCGACCCGGTTGCCAGTGCCTTCGAGCGTCGTCACCGTCCGGTCGCCGGTCCGCTCGAAGCCTTCGATGTTCAGCCGGTTGAGGTGGAACCACGGCACCATGTAGAGATAGAAGGTCTCGACCAAGCCGGCTTCGAGCGATGTCCCGCCGAAGATGCCATGCTGTGATTCGCCGTAGAACATGGCCAGCGGCAGGTTGGCCGGGTCGCCGCGCTTGCCGGTCCGGCCCCACAGGGCGCTCTTGCGGTAGATCATCGAACGCATCGGCACCGGCTGGCCGCCGAACGGACAGGGCTCCGGGTTACTGGCGTACCAAGCCAGGCTGATCTTGCCGATATAGGGATAGCGCAGCCCCTCCGACGTCACGTCGACGCCGTGCTTCTTGAATTCGTCGAGGATCCGGTAGCGCCCGGCCACCAGGTTGCGGATGCCGCTGGCCGGGTGCTGCGGGTCCCAGTCGTTGCGGATGGCGAAATAGGACAGGACGTCGACATGGATCGTGCCGGGCAGCTTGTAGCGTTCGCACGTATAACGGACGCGCTCCAGGCCGGGGCCTTCCATGTATTTGGCCAGGCCCTGGATGTAAGACTCCTCGCCCGTCCAGGCGCGGCTCTTCCACAGCTCGCCGTCGGGACGGCGGGCGATCATGTCTTCGTTCCAGGCCGGGCTGCTGCGGTAGGCGTCATCATAATTGTCGGACAGGCTGACCGTGGCGTTGGACGCCCGGGCGCCATCCATCAGACGCATCATGCCGTCATAGCCGCCGGCGCGCGCATCGACTACATCGACCGCTGGATAGCCGGTGTCCTTGCCGCGATATTGCCAGCCCCAGAGATGGACGATCTGCGGCGCGCCGTCGGTCAGGGCATGCAGGTCGCGGATGATCTCGCCGCAATGGTCGAAGGTTGCCGCTGGTTGAGCATAGCTCGGTTGATCGACCATCAAGCCGTAGACATATTTGTCATCGTAGAGCTTGGTCGGGCTTGGCGGCATGCGGTTGCGCACCCGCCGGGCGCCGTCGAGCCAGGTCAGGGCGACGTCCTTCGGCTCCAGGAAGTCCAGGCGACAGGCCGATTGCTGGCCGACAATGAGATTGGGCGTCGTCGCCACGCCGCAATTGCCGGGCACGTCCGAGCCAAGGTTCATGTCGTAGCAGGCGCCGCCATCGACGCGATAAACCTTGGTCGTCCCCATCAGGGCGCGCCGCTTGCCGCCGTCTTCCGTCACCGACAGCAGGGTGCCGTCCATGAAGGCGGTGGTTTCCTGCACACACACCGCACCCGAATGGCCGGTCATGGTCACCGGCAGGATGCCGTTGATCTCGCCCCAGAAACGGTTGGGCTTCAAGCTGCCGGGCTTGGCGTCCTTCAGTGCCACCACATTA
>CAYULN010000101.1:0-30412 GCA_964445605.1 uncultured Caulobacteraceae bacterium
CGCCTACCTCTTCTTCGACACCGAATATTCGATGACGCCAGAACGCGCACTGCCGATTTTCGATCTGGTCACCGCCTATCCCGATATCATAATGAACAATCGACTGGGCGGCGGCGTGCTCGGCGACACAGCAACGCCGGAACAGAGAATTGCCACCGATCCATTGGGTCGCGGTTTCGAAGTCTGCATGACCATCAACAAATCCTGGGGCTACAACGCCAACGACACGCAGTGGAAATCGGCACAAGAGCTGATCCGTAATCTTTCGGACATTTCGAGCAAGGGCGGCAATTATCTCTTAGATGTCGGGCCGATGGCCGACGGAACCATTCCTCAGCCTGAAGTCGACCGCCTATTGGCAATCGGTAAGTGGCTGAAAACCAACGGCTCGGCCATCTATGGAACCGAAGCCGGCCCGTATGTGGATCCGTTGGCATGGGGACGGGTCACGCAAAGAACCTTGCCCAATGGCAGCACAACTTTATATCTGCACGTCTGGCAATGGCCAACCGACGGCAAAATTCTCTTACCTGGTATCAAACAACTTGCGCGCTCGGGCAGGCTCTTGGCCAACGGCGCCGCGGTAAAGACGTCCGTGACTGAGGATGGTCTTTTAGTGACCCTGCCGGGCTCTGCAACAGACGCGGACGTGTCGGTCGCAACCCTGGAATTTGACGGAAATGTTGCTGTTTCGTCGGCACGCCGATGATAAAACGGACGACATCTTTAAATGGAGGAACTTCGGATAAGCCTGTCGACGACCGGGATCGGGTTGCGCGCCCAAAAAGGCGGCGTTATCTCACAAGTTGAATATGCGGAAGACATTGCCAAAAAATCATCGTCGGACAGGATATATTCCATGTGCCAGTAGGAATCCTCAGATGCATATATGAGAATATATCATTGAATTTATGATTGTTTTCAATTTTACGCCAACTATTGCCTCGCTGCTGAGTGGGCGATTCGTTGGGAACAGATAGTAATATATGGGAACTCCGGTATGGGATTCGTCGACGCGGGCTCCAGGGCCTGAACGGTAATTTAAACCTGGGCTCGGCCACATCACGGCACCGGGGCCGGAAAAAGGAGGATTTCGATGCCCCGTTTGATAAACGATTGCGATGATTCTGGTCGAGATAAGGAGCCCAGCGTGACGAAAAAGGGACTGACAAAGCGCGACTTGATCCGGACCGCAACGGGCTTGGGTGTGGCGTCGGGGCTTTCTCAAACAGCGAAGGCAGAGGACGCTCCCGCTAGCCTATCCGAAATTGCTCCTGGGCCGTTTCAATCGACCTGGGAATCGCTAGCCGCCGGTTATAAGGCACCGGACTGGTTCCGCGACGCGAAATTTGGCATCTGGGCCCATTGGTCAGCACAATGCGTGCCCGAGCAGGGGGATTGGTATGCCCGCAATATGTATCTGGAGGGCGGACGTCAATATAAGCATCACCTTGCGACCTATGGCCACCCGTCTGATAACGGTTTCATGGAGATCGATAATCTGTGGAAGGCGGAAAGCTGGAATCCGGACGATTTGCTGGACCTTTATGTGCGGGCTGGCGCAAAATATTTTGTCGCCCTGGCCAATCACCACGACAATTTTGACAATTACGACTCAAAGTTCCACGACTGGAACTCCGTCAAGGTCGGCCCCAAAAAGGATTTGATCGGCCTTTGGGCCAAGGCGGCGCGCGCGCGGGGCTTGCGCTTTGGGGTCTCAAATCACTCGGCCCACGCCTGGCACTGGTTTCAGCCCGCCTATGGCTATGATGGCGAGGGCCCCAAGGCCGGGGTGCGCTATGATGCCTTTCGCCTGACCAAGGAAGACGGTAAGGGCAAGTGGTGGGAGGGCCTTGATCCGCAGGAGCTTTATGTCGGGCGCACCTATGTCATGCCCGACGGATTGAACAGTGCCAAGGAAACCAATGCGTGGCATGAAGACCATGATCGCAAATGGGACGAAAATCCGCCGGCTGCACATCCGGAATTCACCCGTCAGTGGTTTCTGCGCTGCAAGGATCTGATCGATTCCTACAAGCCGGATCTTCTCTATTTTGACAATAGCCATTTGCCCCTTGGCCAGGTCGGACTCGACATAGCCGCCCATTATTATAATGCCGGTCTGAAATGGCACGGGGGGCGTCAGGAGCTGGTACTGAATTCCAAGGATCTGGACCCGGATCAACGCCCGGCCCTGGTGCTCGACGTCGAACGCGGCCTCCAGTCGGAGATTCTGCCCCAACCGTGGCAAACCGATACCTGCCTTGGTGCCTGGCACTATTACCGCGACATCTACGACAAGAAATCCTACAAAACCGCAGCGACCGTCATCCATACTCTGTGCGATATTGTCTCGAAAAACGGTAATCTGTTGCTCAGTGTGCCCGTGCGCGGCGATGGCACCATCGATTCGGAGGAACGCAAGATCCTGGAGGGCATTGCTGATTGGATGGGCCGCTGTGGCGAGGCCATTCATGGCACAAGACCCTGGCGTACCTTTGGCGAGGGCCCGACCGAAATCAATACGGCCCATTTCGGAGAAAATCATCAAAAACCCTTCACCGCCGCCGATATTCGCTTCACCGCCAAGAAAGACGCACTTTACGCCATAACCTTGAAGAAGCCGATTAGCGAGACCGTCACGATAACCAGCCTCGCCAACGGCGCCCCCAATGGCCGCGGAGAAATCAAGCATGTCACTGTGTTAGGCGTGCAAAAGCCCCTTGCCTTCACCCGTGACGATAAGGGCCTGCATATCCATCTCCCGGCGGCGCTCAGTCACGATATTGGCGTGGCGTTTAAGGTTACCGGCAACGGACTTACCTGAGGAACGCGAATATCCCGTCATGCACTTGTACTACGTTATCGACCTATGCGGAGGGTGGTTAGCCGCTCACGTATCAGACCTGGCCTTGAATATTGGCGCAACCGGGGGGATTTACCTTTCAGGGAAGCTAATAGATACTCTAAGTACCTTTATTACACAGAGACCTTTTTGCGGAGCGATACGCCGACAAGGGGCGTTTGAGCAATTATGTGGAAAATATCCCGATATATCTCTTAAACTGTCCAGAAGCCGAATTCATCGGGCTTATTACGTTGTTTGACTATGCTGCGCCCAAGTGACCACAAAATCCCGCATGCTTCGGGTCCCAAACATCGAAATCGCTGCGTACTGAGCTGATGGGGTTGTCTAATCGCGAGGCCTGGCGTCAAGTACCTAAATTTTGACCGTCCACCGCGCGTCCTTGTCCTTCTGGCGATTCGTGGACGGATTGACTTTCCAGTGTACCGGCGTCTCGCCCGCCTTCAGTGCAGGCTTCTCCTCCTTGGTATTGCGCTGCTTAGGCGCCGCAATGCAGGTGGAGTCGATCAATTGCTTCGACATCGGCATGTAGCCGGCGGCACGGATGGTGGCGTCGAATCGCTTGAACAAGCCGTCGGTGGCGCCGGCTTTCACAAGCCGTTCCCGGAACAGCCAAATTGTCTTGGCGTGCGGAACAGGATCGCTCAGCGTCAACCCAAGGAACCGCATGAACGAAAGCCGTTCGCTGATCAGATATTCCGCGCGTTCGTCGCTCAGATTGTTCTGCGCCTGAATGACCAAGATATTGAACATAAGTACCACGTCAAACGGTAATCTCCCGCCCTTGATGCCGTCGCTGTACCCCACAGCAGCCAAGAGGTCCGGCCGGGAGGCCTCGAAATCGACCAATTGACCGGAGGTCTCGAGCTGATCGCCCAGATCGCTAAAGTGTTTCAACCGCTCCTCAACGTCAAACAGGCCGGACTGTCCTTTCACCGAAATGATTCAAATCCCGACCAATATAGGGAATTATGCTCCGGCTATTTCCGCCAGGTTTTTCGAGGCGTCCATATTTTGTTCATTTAATACTTTCAATTAATTCCGGTATGTCTGGGTTAGATGATATTTACTCATCTACCCAGGGCAATTAATCGAATGTCCGTTTACGTACCTATGTTGGAATTAACCCAGCCTATGAGAAATCGAGACGACTGCGGAAGAAGGTGGAAATGCTATTCGCTCCTACAGGGTTTTCCACCGATATCGGACGATTTTCCGGGAGGTGGCCCTTTGCTAATCGCTCGGCTCAACGGACATACACCGGATACGCGTGCGTTTGCGTACAGCCGTGTGTATTAGCCCGCCCGTGCGGCCCATTTGACAGCAACGCCGGCGGCGGATAAAATGGGGCTCGTTGGGGAGACGCGTCATGATCTTTGCTGCTATCGTGATGTCGGCTCTTCTGCAGGTGCAGGCCGCGCCAGCGACGAATATCACCGACGGTTTTGAAGCCAAAGCGCTCGGCCCATTTTGGGCGCGGGATCGCTTCGCCCCCGGCACAGTCACCTTGCAAGGCGAAATCGTCCACGGCGGCCACGGCGCCGTGCGGATAGTCCTCCACGGCGGCGATGTCTTCGAAGCCGGCAAGCACGGCAACGCCGACAGCGAGCGTGACGAACTGCGCGAGGCGGATCGCCTGGTATCGAAGGAGGGTCTTGCCTACGAGCAGGCTTTCAGCCTGTTCTTTCCAGCGGATTTTCCGATCGTACCGACGCGCCTGGTCGTCGCCCAATGGAAGCAATATTGCGGCGGGGACGGCCCCTGTTCCGACGACAGCCCGGTCCTGGCGGTGCGCTATATCGGCGGCGAACTGTTGGTTACCCAGGATCTGGCCGGCAAGCAGACCGTGCTTTATCACCGCAAGGCGGAGTATCGCAATCGCTGGCTAAATTTCCGTTTTCGCGTCCGCTTTTCGCAGGGCCAGACGGGGCGGATCGAGGGCTGGCTCAATGGGGAAAAGCTTGTCGAATTCAGCGGTGTGACGGCCAATGCCGAAGCGGCGGCGACGGGGTACAAAAGCCCAGGCCACTTCTATTTCAAGATGGGGCTTTACCGTAATGTCATGGCTCAGCCAATGACCCTATATATCGACGATTACAGCAAACGGCTGTTGGCCGACGGATTTTAGAGCGAGAGAGAGCCAAGCATGTCACAAAATGGCTTCGCAAGGCTCATTTGGAAACTCAGAATCTATAGCGGTGACCGATCTGAGTTGCGAGATTTCGGAGTATGACCTCAGTCGTCTAATCGCGAGGTAGGTGTCAAGCGGCTTTAGTTTGATATGTTTGTCGGGTGCATGGTCGTCTTCGCGGTCGACATCAGTCGCAGCATGATGGGGCTTCAGGGGAAGAGCTTTCAATGTGGACGACACAGTTCGCTGACCTAGCGGTGCAAGCCCATCAACGAAATAGCTCAGCTCTCGTCCCGGCGGGGACCTCTCAAACGTTCAGAACCTGAACGCAACCTCTATAAGTCATGGCGCTACGCCTGCATTTCGATCAAAAATTCTCGGTCTTTAAGCATCGCATGCATTATCACTGCAAGTTTTCGCGTGACGGCCACCGCAGCTCGCTTGAACCCAATCCTTTCCCGAAGCTGCAGACCCAATCGACGTAATCTGCTATTGATTGTGCTGCGCGGCAGGATTACGGACGCTGCCTCGTAATGCAATCCTCTTAAATGCTTATCGCCGCGCCGTGATATGCGGCCTTCGTAGTCCACTTCACTTGATTGAGAGCGTCCGGCGGCGCTAAGCCCAGCTAGGCGCCCACCGCACGGGACTTTTTGAAAATTCCCGGATCCTCAATTGCGATGACGAAAGACGTGGCGGTGATCACACCTACACCAGGAATCAATCGGACGGTTCTTCTGTGATGTCTTCGGCCCGATACATCCTCTGAGAGGTCGGCGAAAGGAAATGGCACAAGCCATTTCCCTTGAGGTTTATGCCTTTCGGTCCCTTGCCTGCATCTCGCGGCGCACGGCGAAAACCGCGGCAACCCATAGTGCCACTGCTGCGGTGAAGCCCGCAATCTCACTACCCAATGGCTGGGGGTAACCGAGGCCTATCGCAGCGGCAACGAGCAATATCCCACCAAGAACATAGAATGGGCGAAAAGGTATTGCGATAGCCATCGGAAAGAAGTGCAATCCTACGGCCATAGCGATTGCAGGCAGCAGAAATTCGCGATGCCCGAGGATTGACACCAAAGTGGCGGCGACGCCTATCCCGATGCCTTCTAATGCGCTGCTCCATAGAATGACAAGCCTTGCGTGCTAGATGGAGATAAGTCGCGACCGGGTAGCCGGGTGACTATGATAACCGACAGCGTTGTAATCGCGAACATCGCGAACGGAATTAAGAGCATCGCGCCGGTCCAGCCGAAGTGCGTCGCCAGCGTAATCGATGCGAACACCGCACCGAAAAAGCTCATTATAATCGCCCCCGCTGCTCCCAATTTCACCTCCCCCAAAAAAACCGCTACGCGATGACGTAAACGTCCATGTTATTCTAGTTCAGGGCTGCATCGAGCGCGTCATAAAACGCCTGAGGTTGGTCGAGCATGATGAAATGCAAACTATTATCAATTCGCTGCAGGCGTACGTTCGGCATAGCGGCATAAGCACCCTTATAGAAGGCATCCACCTGATCAAGGCTGAAGCTCGCGCTGGCTTTAAAGGGATAGAAAAGCACCACCGTTGTCTTGATATTGCTAAGGTCCTCGCGCAAATCTGTAGTCAGGTCTTCGTAAAAGGCCTTGGCGAACACTTTGCGGTCAGAGCTTCGACTCCAGCTGCTAATCGTGGCTTGGTCTGTTGGGGCAGATACCAGCATAACGGCAGATTGAATGCTGTTTGCTGCGAACGCGTCATCGCTGGCCGACATCATGCCGTCCCGCATTTGGGCGGCGCCGAGTTCGATCGTGGCCGCGTTCGACTGGGGCGCAAAGATCATTCCATACCAGGGCAGGGCGTCGACGATTACCAATGAGGTTTCATCTTGCGGGTAGGCCTTGGCGAGCATCAGACCGATCACACGGCCCAGGCTATGGCCAAAGTAAATGGGCTTCAGATGATGACTGGTCATATAGACGTGTAGCGCTTCGACGGTGGGCGCCAATACCGCGCCTTCGGCATTGCCCGCCGCTGGCTCACCGGCGAAGCCGGCCAAATTAATCACGTGCAAGCGGTAGTGGTTTTTCAGATGAGCCACCGTGCCGTCCCGTGTCGCCTTAGAACTCCCAAGCCCCGGGACCAGGATCACATCGGGGCCCTGACCCACTACGTCAACACTGAAACGCGCGGTTGCTGCGTCACGAAAACGCAGCGTATCACCATAGCTTTTGCTGGCTGAGAGGGCTAGGATAATGCCCGCAAAAATAGCGATGAAACTGTTCATTGACAATTGGCGGTAGGGCTGATGAACAATGGTTATCACTAATAGCTTCCTTTAAAACTATAGGGCTCCATCCGCTCTGATATTGCCACTTGGCCTTAATTTGAGCCCAACAAGATCGGTGGAAATCGTATATGCATAGGCCGCAACACCAGCGACGGTAACAATATGAGACTATTGGTTCGATCCTGAGCCGCTCAATCCTCTGCATCAGCACTTGAGAAGATAGCGCAAAGCACTTTATAATGTAAAGTCACATGTTCTTGGTTGGAACGGTTTGCAGGTCTGCCGCGAGTCGCCAAGTCCTGACAGGCACCGCGTCGACCATTGCGGCCAATGTCGAGCTTGGTGGCGCGGAACCATTCCGGCGCATTGTCGGCGGAGGCAAGCGACTTCCATTAGTCCTCGAGGAGCCCTGGATGGTAGTTGCGGACCTTTGGCGCGCGTTGCGACGGTCGCGAAGCGTAAAAAGGCTTCGATTTGTATCTTTCATCTCCATTCCCTTTTTTGAAAAGGCACGATCTTAAGGACCGCAATGGTCATTTCAGTCATGAAAATTCTTTCACCACTGCGACGGGAAGGGGTTGAACTCTACGTAAAAGCTGTAGTTTTTTTGCTAGTTGGCGCACCCGATGTTCGCAATCATCATCGATCATAATGACGCCTCCCGCTTATGCAAAAGGCGACGGTCCACTTTTTGGCGAGAGGCCATAATTTAGAGGAGTTGCGAATGACTGCCCCGTTCTCACGCCGACGGTTTCTGATGTCATCAGCAATTTTGGGCGCTGCCGGGTTGGCTCTGCCGCTTAGGAGTGTTGATGCAGAAACCGCTCTGGCGTCTCAGGTCGAGGAAACCAAAATCCTGACCGGTCCCACGGCGCCTCCGGCCGATCCCAACCTGTGGCCCGGCCGCGATTCCCCGGAACTGGTCTCCGCCGCCTTGCAGGGCCTGCCCGCCACCCCGGCCGGCCCGTTCAAGGAAAGCTGGGAGTCGATCGCGCAGAACTACCACGACCCGGACTGGTTCCGTGATGGCAAGTTCGGCATCATGATGCATTGGGGCATCTATTCCGTGCCGGCCCACGGCAGCGAATGGTATGTGCGCTACATGTACGGCGGCAATGCCGACATAATGAAGTGGCACACCGAACATTTCGGACCGCCCACGCAATTCGGCTACAAGGACTTCCTGCCGATGTACACGGCGGCGAAGTGGGACCCCGATGCCTGGGCGGCGTTGTTCAAGAAGGCCGGCGCCAAATATGTCCTGGCACCCGGCGAGCACCATGACGGCTTTTCCAATTGGGACAGCGCCATCAATCCCTACAACGCCAAGAATTACGGCCCCAAGCGCGACCTCGACGGCGATCTGATCGCGGCCCTGAAAAAGGTGGGACTGAAGACGGGCATTTCCGATCACTCGGCCTTCCATTTCGTCTTCATCCCGGCGTTGGCCGGCAGCGACCAGTACGATCCGAAGTGGTCGGCCTTTTACAGCGTTGCTGATCGCAGCAATGCGGCGCGCACAAAGTTCATGCACGACTGGGTGGCGAAACGCATCGAGACGATCGACAAGTACGAACCCGACATGCTGTGGTTCGACATGGGCACCGACCACAGTTGGGACCCGCTCAAGATCAAGGTGGCCGCCTACTATTATAATCGCGCCGCCAGTTGGGGCAAATCCGTCGGCATAAGCGCCAAATCGGCCGCGTGGGTGTCCGGCCAGATCATGGACTACGAACGCGAAGGCCGCGCGCCGATGGAACTGGTCGACTGGGTCTGGCAGCCCGACGATCCCATCATGGACAAGTTCGGCTACGTCGAAGGCCTGACGCCTTATCCGGCCCAGGAATTCATCTACAAGATCGTCGAGAACGTCAGCAAGAACGGTAATTTGCTGCTCAATATTTCACCGCGCGCCGACGGCACCATCCCGCAGGAGCAGCAAGACGTTCTCCTCACCATCGGTAAGTGGCTGGAAGTAAACGGCGATGCCATCTACGGGTCGCGGCCGTGGACCAAGTACGGCGAAGGCCCGGTCGCCGATGCCGCTGCTGAGGCCATGGTGAAGATACGCGCCGCCGGTGGGTTCCAGGGCCGTCTCAACGGACAGAACCAGGGCGGTGACGGCGTTGCCGGCGGCGGTATTTCCAAGAACGGCTATACCGCCCGGGATATCCGCTTCACCACCCATGAAGACACGCTCTATGCCTTGGTGATGAACTGGCCCGAAGCGTCCACCGTCACCATCGCCTCGCTGGCCAAGGGCTTGCCGCTGCGTGGGAAAGTCAAGAAGATCGAACTGCTCGGGCACGCCGGCGCGCTTGCCTTTACGCAGGACGCCGAGGGCCTGAAGGTGACGTTCCCAGCCGAAAAGCCCTGTGACAGCGTCTATGCGCTTCGGATTTCCGGTTTCAAGTTCACGTAGCAATACAGCTGCGCCGTCATCAAACTGCGACCGAGATGCTCGGTCCAACGCCTGAGGCAACCTAAAATGTCATCAAACACGCTTTCCCGTCGCGGCTTCATTTCGGCTTCGACGTTTCTTGCGCTCGGGTTACCTGTCGTTCTCGGGCGCGCCGGTTCGGCTTGGAGCGCGACAGGCGATACAGCCTTTGTCCCTCCTAAATCCCCTCGCGCAACCTTGAATTTCAACCACGATTGGAAATTCATTCGGGCGGACGTTGCTGGCGCGGAATTGCCGGACTTCGACGACGCCAACTGGGACAGCGTCACGACGCCTCACAGCTTCAACGACGTCGATTCCTTCCGCAATATCATCTCTCACAGCGGCGGCGACACCGGCACCTACAAGGGACTGTCCTGGTATCGCAAGCATTTCAGGCTTCCTGCGGAAGCGGCTGGCCAAAAGGTCTTCATCGAGTTCGAGGGTATGCGCCAGGCCGGCGACATCTATCTGAACGGTAAGCCAATCGGTCTTTATGAAAACGGGATAACGGCTTACGGGATCGACATCACCGATCAGATCCAGGTCGGGGAAAAGACAAACGTGCTGGCGGTCAAAGTCGACAACTCCACTAAATACCTGGAACGCGCTTTCTGCGCGGCCAATCCCAAGAACGCCGACGGCGTGCCCTGCGTCCCGACTGGCTACGAATGGAACGCCAATGACTTCAATCCCGACCACGGCGGAATTAATCGGCATGTCTGGCTCCATTTGACCGGCAAAATTTATCAAACTTTGCCGTTGTATTACGGCCTCGAGAGCCAGGGCGTTTACGTCCGCGCCGCCAATTTCAACTTCAGCAAGAAAACGGCCGATATAACTGTCGACTGTGAAGTCCATAACGCGTCGGGAGCGCGCGCGACGGTCGGCTTGTCGGTCGTCATCGTGGATCACTCCGGCCGTGTCCACTCGCAATTCGACGGCGATCCCGTAGACATGGTTGATGGCGAGAAGAGTGTGCAAAGTGCAAACGGCATGCTGAAAGATGCGCGCTTCTGGTGCGCTGAAGACCCCTACATGTACACCGTCTACACGCTTTTGAAAGTCGACGGAAAGGTCGTTGACGTCGGCAGCCTGGAGACCGGATTCCGCAAAACCGAGTTCAAGGGCGGTGCAGGTACTGGTGGTGTCTATATCAACGATAAATTCGTCTATCTCAAAGGCTTCGCGGAGCGTTCAACTGACGAATGGGCGGCCGTTGGCGCCGGGTATCCCAGCTGGATGCATGACTATACCGCCAAGATGGTCCGAGACTGTCACGGCAACTATATGCGGTGGATGCACGTGGCACCAACCAAGACAGATGCCGACTCCTTTGCGCGGTACGGCATCATCCAGGTCTGTCCCGCCGGCGACAAGGAACGTGATGTCACCGGGCGCCAGTGGGACCAGCGCGTCGAAGTCATGCGCAATTCCATAATCTATTTCCGCAATAACCCCAGCATCTTGTTCTGGGAGGCGGGTAACACCGTAATTGCGGCGGATCAAATGCAGGAAATGGTCGAGCTGCGCAAGCAATGGGACCCTGACGGCGGGCGTGTTATCGGCACCCGGGGGGATTCCAATAACCCGGCCAATGCGGCGACGACCCCTATCGCCGAATACTATGGGGTGATGATGGCTCAGGATACGGGAGTGGAGAGCCTGGCGGGACCCACAGACCTTTTCCGGGCCTACTCAGCTGAACGCCGTGACCGCGCCCCAATCATCGAAACTGAAGACTTCCGCAACGAAGGCGCCCGCCGGATGTGGGACGACTTCTCGCCACCCTACTATAAGGCAAAGAAAGGTCCTAACGATACCTGGAAGCGAGATGGGTACCTCTACACTTCCGAGAGTTTCGCGTTGGACGGCGTCAAGCAATACTGGGACTACTGGAGGAACCGCATCTCCAACTTTGATCCGGCGCACGCCCGATGGTCAGGCTACTGTTCGATCTATTTCACCGACGAAGACGCCGATGGGCGTCAGGATTCGAGCGAGGTGGCGCGCGTCTCCGGCAAGGTTGATGCGATGCGGCTGCCGAAGGAAATTTATTTTGCGTACCGCGTTATTCAGAATGACCAGCCCGACCTCCATATCCTGGGACACTGGACCTACCCGGCGACACAACCCGACGGGACGAGGACGGCAAAGACGATTTACGTCATTGCCAATACAGAATCCGTCGAACTGATCGTCAATGGTAAATCGCAGGGCGTGAACACCAAGCCCGACAACGGCTGGGTCTTTGCCTTCCCCAACATTATGTTTGTGCCGGGGAGCGTGAAAGCCATCGGCAGAAACGGCACAGGGATTGTGGCGCAGCAGACATTGACGACCGCGGGTGAGCCGGCGGCGATCAGACTAACGCCGATCCTCGGCCCCCAAGGCCTTCAGGCCGACGGCGGGGATATTGCCCTAATAGACGTCGAAGTCGTAGATGCGAAGGGTCAGCGATGCCCGACCGACGACGCGCGCATCGACTTCACCTGCGACGGGCCCGCGATATGGCGCGGCGGGTATAACAGCGGCAAAGTTAATTCGACCAACAACCTATACCTGAACACCGAACTTGGGATCAATCGCGTTGCGGTAAGGGCGACGATGAAGGCCGGAACGATAACGGTGACGGCAAAACGCGAGGGCCTTAAACCGGCTCAGGTGCAAATCGTTTCGAAAGGCGTCGTCGTGACTGACGGCATCGCGACATTCATGCCGCCCCGGTTGGTCGGTCCTGCCGAAAAATCAGATTAGCGCGTATAATTTCCTGCACGTTGCCTTGATGGCTTCCATAACCAAGACATCGGGTTCGTTCAGACATTTACAACGCGACCTTCAGTTCGGCGAGCTTCCAAGCGGGCTTGCCAATCTCAGAAGCGCTTTCCGCGAAGGCCAGTACTTCAGCCTCGGAAAATAAAAGGCCGTCATTTTTTGCACAACGAGATGCAAATTGCGCGGCATACTGCCCTGGCAATCTGGCTCCCTGATTGCCATGCCCTAGTATGTCATCGAGAACCGCCTTAACGTTCTCGACTTGGTTTCGCCCCTTGGCAAAGGCGCGACCATTCATTGCGTCCGGATGCCAGACCTGAAAAAAAAAGGTACAGGAATGCTTTTCATTCAACGACGGCTGTGGCCGGTTGCGCAGCGTTGGCAATGAGCCACCTATAAAGGCACCCACAATCTCGTTGACGAGTGACAGACCGTAGCCCTTATGTGCGCCGAATGGCAGCATATATTTCACCTTATTTGGGTCCGTCGTGTCAATGCCATCCGCACCAACTGCAGCCCCTGAGGGGATGGGCTTGCCCTCGCGCGCCATCTGTTGTACCCGCCCCATCGATAATACTGAGGTTGCCCAGTCCATGACGATTGGGTAGCCGATGGCCTCCGTCGTTGGGAATCCCCAAGCATGGGGGTTTGTACCCAAAGTCGGGAATCGACCGCCGAACGGCACGACCTCGGCCACTGCAGCGGTACAGTTTGTATAAGCCACGTAGCCGCGCCGTGCTGCCTCCAGGACATAGCCTCCCCCCCAAAGATAGTGAAAAGCATTGTCTACCGAAACCATTCCTATTCCAAAACGATCTGCCAGCCTTATAGCCGTTTCGATCGCGGCATAAGCTGTTGCTTGGCCGTGTTTGCGGTTGCCGTTCCAGACTTCTGCGGCGCGGAAACGGGTTTTCAGTTTTTCAATCCGCGCCTTAGGTTTGCAACCGCCGCCCCCTGAACCAATAATCTGATCGAGATGCAAGGCCTTGATGCCAGCATGGGTCCGCACGCCGTGCCGGGTGGCTTCGGCCGCCAAGCGAGCGCCCGCTGCCGCCTCGCTCTGCGAGAACCCGCGCTTGCGATAGACTGCGGATATGAGCGCGTTATGTTGATTTTCTGGCACAACGTAGAAGGTTTCTAACATTGACGTTTCCAAGAAAGGATTGGCTTGAAATTGCTTTTTGTAAGACCGGCCCTCATCCCCCTCAAGGTCCGTTCCAATCGTCCTCAAGCAAGGCGAACCTACCTCGTCATTCTGGCATTCGAATTCGGTGGGGAAAACTAAAATGTGAGCAACGTCGTGGCCCAGAACCGTGGGAAAAGCATTCTTGGCAGCGCGGCAGCGGGTCCCGCCATAACCTTGATCCATTGTCGACGCAACTTAAAGCATCTCGCGTTTCATTACCAAGTGTTTGCGGGACATGGACAGTTTCCTCAATACAGGTTGCAGGCTCACGCGGGATAACGCCCTATGGCCGTTCCAGGGTCGCACTCATCAAACCGATGACAACTTCATTGGTGATCGTGCGTACCGTCAGGCTTCTCAACGTTTTGGTCGGGTCCAGGGCCAGGTTGAGCGCTGTAGCCGCCCCGCCAGGGACATCTCGGCCCTTGCCCTTGAACGTGGCCTGGTCAAGGACGCGAACTTCGCCTGTCTTGAGGTTGATGCGGGCGGGCATAGGCGCGGTGTCGCGGAACTGATAGTCATCGATGAAATAATCCGTCTGGATCGGCCACCAGGTTTCAGGATTGCGCAAGGCAAGCCGGGAGGTTGTGCCATCGGTGTAGGTGACGATGACTTCGCCATTGTCCATGCGGCTTTGCTGGTGATTGGTCGAGCCGGCCATTAGAAGATAAATGCGCTTGGCATTTCCGCTTAGCGGGACGGTGAGCTCGCGCGGGAAGGTGTCCCACTGCGAGGTGAAGGCAATATTGCGGACATCCGCTGCGCCAGGCGTGGCGAAGGGCACACCATTAGGCATCACTAGCTTCCCATCGTGAGCGGCGGCCGTCTTGCGCAGGCCGCTGTCATCGATCGTGACCATGGTGTCAAATCCCGTCCAGGCGCCGATCCCTTGCGACGGCAAGGACAGGCTGACGCCCTGGGCGCGCGGCGTAAGATATTTGCCGGGCGCGAAGATGGCGCTGACCTTGTCGTTGAACACCGAGGTCAAGTCAATCGGGGTCAGCTTGGCACCCGTCATAGGCGCATTCCAGTCGAATGGCGCGACAACAGCCACTTCAGGCTTGGCGGCCATCGGAAGCTGTGCCCACCAGGTGAAGGCGCCGCGAGTCATTTGGACGAAATTGCCGTCGGTCTTGCCGCGTGTGGCCGTTGTCACGGCATTGGCCGTCATGGCCTCGCCCGCCCATTGAATCCGGATGCCCGTCGCCGGTCCGGCCTTGATCGTGATTTCCAGCATCGGACGGCCGACGGCATCGGCGACCGCATGCCATTTGACACTGGCGCCGTTGACGGTAACCGAGGCGACGTTCGAGAAGGCGGCCGGTATGCGCAGCGTCACCGTCTTGAATTTGCCTTGAGGCTGAGTGACGTTCCACTGGTCGTTCATGCCGCTGCGCACGAAGTTCAGGCCGATATCGGGATGGACAAGCTTGGCGTGCGTCCAGTCCGACGGAAAGCCCGGCGCGACGGTGAGCGTGCCGGCCATGGCGTCCGGTCGGATGCCGAACAGGCCTTCGATCATGGTCCGTGACATGGTGCCGGCGCTGTCGCCGAAATCACGCTGGCTTTCCCGACGGTTGACGTCATAGACGTTCATGGTGCCGAGATTGCCCGGCGAGATGCCCATGTACTGGCTGGCCAGGATGGCGCCCTTGGCAATCTGGTAGGCGTCTTCAGCATGGCCACCCTGCCACAGCGCCAGCGCCGTATGCATGTTTTCGTCCATGACGACGTTGTTGATCGACCACATGTACGGCATCCAGTCGGTCTCGGACAGGACGTGATAGGGGCGGTCGTTGGGAACGCCGGGACCTTCGACCGGAATGGCGGGCAGGTGGGTGGACAGCGCCGTGCCCATCGACCAGGCTTCGCGCGGGGTGACCGCTTCCTCGTCGATCGTGTGATAGAAGTTCCACAGGGCATAGTCGCGGTGGACAAGCTGATTGCCGACCACGTCCTTGGCTTCGGCGAAAGTGCCTTCGTCCGGCATCCACAGCAGGCCGCGCATGCCTTTTTCGATGGCGTCGGCTTCCTGGGTGTAGGGCGTCGGATCTTTGCCAGCCATCACGGCGACGCGTGCCGCCATGCGATTGGCATAGACATTATAGGCCGACGCATAGGCGCTGCCGCCGCCGGCGTTGTACAGCCCGTCGCTGGCCCAGATCGTGGTGTAGGCTTCGTAGATCGGCAATTTGTCCGGACCGTATTCGCGGCGGAACAGGCGCTTTTCCCAGGCGACGTGCCGTTCGATGACCGGCCAGACCTGCTTGGCGTATTCCGTGTCGCCGGTCCACAGCAGATGCCGGAACAGCGCGTCCATGAAGACCATGTTCATGTCGTAGTGCGTGCCGGAGATGTCGCCGTTCGAATGCAGACCCGGTTCGTTACGCGCCAGGTTGGATTTGGGGTCGGGTGTCGGGATGGCCGTGATCGGCGAGGTGTTCTGCCGGGGTGTCCAGGTGTTGAAATTCTGGCGGGCGCGGTCATGCCAGCCCAGCGCATCCAGCACGTAGGGGCCGCGCCAGCCGAGCAGCTTGGCGCGCCAGGCGATGGAGCCGTGCATGATCGCCTGGTCCGTATCGTCCCAAAGGGCGTCGGACACGATGTTCAAGGCGCCCACGGACGCATCGAGATACGGATCGGGCGTTTCGATGCGCACCTTGTTGCGGATGTCGTCAAAATGCTTGCGCGTGGTGGCGAACTGCCCCGGCAGTTGCGCCGGCGTGAAAACAGGCAAAAGCGGAGCAGGTTGGCGCTTGACAGCGGTGCCCACCTTTTGCGTCGTGACGTCCTGATAGGTGTTCAGTTCCTGCGGCTTGGTGTTGGTGTCGGCGACACGTTGCAGCGAGATGAACAACGGTGTGCCGGAGTGCATCGGCGCGCTGCCGGTCACGACAGGCCGGTTCGACGTGCGGACGTCGCTGGCCATGAGCGCGGTCAGATTGTTCCAGTCGTCGGCATTGGCAAGGTGTTGCTTGGCGCCGTCGGGCACGACACCGGCAATCGTCGCCTTGGTGCTTTTCAGCGTGAAGCCCTGGGGGGCGAGCGCGAAGCTGTTGCCGTCGGCGAATTCGGGCTGCAGTTGGAAATAGTCGGTCACCGGCAGCTTTTCCGTGCCTATGTCGCCGTCGCGGCCGCCGCGTTCGCCGTTGACGCCGCCATAGGCCCAGATCAGCTCCGCGCCACCGGCAATATTCTTCGCTTCCGTCCGGACAGCCAGGCCTTCGGTATTGGCATAGGCAAGGACTTCGACGTTCAGGACGCCGTTGGTGCCCAATAACCTGTCGTGCACTTCGTAGATCAGTTCACCGGGCCGATAGCGCGTGACAATTCGGTCGGCGTCTTTCAGCCACTTGGTGCCCGCCGCCGTCTTGATCCCAAGCCGCAGATTGCCGCCACGTCCGGGCAGGTACATGGTGAATTCCGGCCGGTCCCCGCCATCGACGCGAAAGGCTGTGTTGCCGCCGTAAAGCGGCCGGTTGAAGAACTCGGGGCCGTTTTCGATGACGAAGTCGGACCCGTCCGGCTTATAGCGCAAAGGCAAGGCCATCTTGCCGATAAGATTGGGTTGCATCTTTGCCGGAGCGCCCGGGGCGCCATCGCTGTCCGCCGCAGAGGCAAGGGGTGCCAGGCTGGCCAAAATTACCGCCACCAATGCGGTTGTGCACGTCTTCATGGAAATTCCCCATCCCTGAAGCGCTGCGTCTCAAGCGACGGCGCATTTCGTTGACGGATTTAAAAAACCCTCCACTTTGACATAAGTTGGAACCTACTAACTGTCCATATGGGGGCGTACAGATTTGTCGGCCGGGAATGAGCCATAGGCGGAATTGTATTAAACGGACAGGTGCCGGCATTCGATGGCCGTCGTGCGCATCTACGGTCTGTTCTAAGAATTGAGAATAAAGACGGCCGTCCTCCAGTTCTCGCGCTATTCCGTCTGCGATGCCGATGCCTAGGCGTAACTGGCCGCGGACAACGAAATTAATAGCCGATTCTTTGACGAATCGGTCAAACCCTTGCCTGGAAAAAGTGAGCCCATAGACAACGTAGACAGCTCCTGGCCTCGGGGAGATGATTTTATATTTCCTAGCACTCAGATTGACGGTCGTTTTTTCAGAGAGGCGTCCATCGTCGGATGACGTCAATAACGCCATGTCCATCACTTCTGCAGCCCTTGCAGTTCGGCGACGAGGGGAAGTTCAAGATGGGTCAATTCTCTCAATGGAAATTAATGGTCCGCCCAGGTCAGTTCTCAGTGCAAATCAACCGGCGCAACCCTATTATGCTACCATTCGATCCCTTGGATCGACGCGTCGGCAAGCAGCAAGATGATGAGCGGTGGGTGATACTGACCGCTTAAATAAACGGGCGTCTATCGAGAACCAGCCGTAATGGGCGGTCGGTGACAATTTCCTCGGCGCCGAGGAAGCGCTGGCATTCGGCCGCAATGCTGAGGGCCGCCATCACCGAATGGGTCGGCAAGGTGCCGCCAAGGCTTTTAACACGGCCATCGGGGCTAAAGACGTCGACCATCAGGGCATCGAGCGTTCGACGGATGGTATGTTTGACGTCCTCATAGCGATGGGTCGTCACGCGTAGCGCCCGCGTCATCATGTAAATGGCGTCCAGGGTCAGCCACAGATGATTGGGGGCGTTCCAGTAGCCTTGCGCGTCCTGTAGGCCGATAATGGAGTCGATGCGGGCTTCCGGATAGGGCATGGCCTTGTGGAAGGTTTCGTAGAGAAAGCCGTAATGAAAGGTCCCGCCAACGCCATCGAAATCGCCCTTTGCCGGCTTGTTCTTGCCCATCAGACCGTTGCGCTGATCGAACAGGCCGTCGCACGCCTTGAAGAAGGCGCTGAACCAGTCAGGCGAATTCAGCTCCGGCACCAGATAGTGGATCGAGGCAAAACCCGCCCCGCGGTGACTGCCGAGATAAACATCCTTTTCCCAATCAATGGTCGCCAGAAACGCTGCCGGATCGGTATCGGGCAGCGTAACCGGGTTTTTCGGTCGGAGATCGAGCAACTGCATCGATGCAAGGGCGTAGGCGGTATTGTGTAGGGGGTCGTGCGTGGGGCTGCGTTCGAATAGCCAACCGTCGCCAGGGCGTTGAAACTGCTGAAAGGCACTGGCCCATTGTGCGCGTTCCGCGTCATCCGGCATGGGTCGATTGAGGGTATAAAGGATGCTAGCCATATCGCTGACGCCATAAAGTTCGAGGCCTTCCCCTGGCTTGCGCGGATACTGGCCGGGCGTGGCGTTCAACTTGACCGTCGGCTCAAACTCTTCGACGACCCAGCGAACAAATGGACGCAGGTCATAAGGCTTGACCGGAGCTATCGGACCCTTTGTATTGGCGGGCGATTTGGCAGCGTTCGCGGATCCCGCAGCGCAGCCACGGCCAGCCCGACGCCAGCCTGAAAAAATCGGGCGCGGCTCATTTTTCCGTCAACCATCTTCCAGCCCTCCGGCAGTGGAGATCTCAAAAACTCAGTTTAATGCTCGGTGAAACGCATAAGCTCGAGATCATACCCATTTCACGGACCCGCTTCTCGACGAGCGCCTTTGTGGTATCGGAGGGTACGGCTTCACGCGTTAACAGCCAAAGATATTTTCCACTTGGTTCTCCAACAATGGACCAACTGTAATCATCTGCACGATCAAGCACCCAGTAGTTTCCGAAATAAAATGGTCCGAAAAAAGTGACTTCCAGCTTGGCATTGCGGCTGTTTTCTACAGGCTTAGCCTTGCCGTGTGAAATCTTGATCGGACCGCCTACGCTGCCTTTGTGGCAGGTGTTTATGACTTCGATAGATCCGTCCTCGGCCGGTCGGTATTCGGCGGTTACCCCTTCACAGTCCTTTTCGAACCGGTTCTCGTATCGGCCCAATTCATACCAGACGCCAGAGTATGCCTTGAGCTCAACCGGCTGGGCTGGTTGCGGTACGGAAGAATTGCCGACGGGCATGGAGGAGCAGGCACATGCGACTGCCCATGTGCCTGCAAAACCAACCAATCCAAATGTCATTTTGAGTTTCATGGGTTACCTCTTTCGGCAGCATCAAGGTTCCGATTTAAAAAAGCGATGATGTTTACGAAGCTCGGTTGCACTGGAGAGCGCTGGACGCAGGGCTGGAATATTTTCGGAGAAATATAGTCCCTGCTCTCTGAATCCAAAATTGCGAGTCTAGCAAGATCGGAATTTTCCGACATATCCGCTAGCTTTACCTGAATGGCATCCCGGTTGCCGCTTGCAATTATCGCGTCAATCTTTTGAGGGTAGGTCCGTGCATTATCCGGCTTTTGGGTTACCATTCAGACATTGTAAATTCCGAAATTGCGCTCTATCAGGCGCACCTCTCCCATAATGCCGTCCCGATATTGCCAGATCTTGGCTTGGCCTTTTTGATGCAACAGAGCCAATCGAGCTGGGTTTGGATCATTTGCCTGTGCGCATCGTCGAAAAAGGTGACGATTGGAGTAGAATATGCTACAATGTAGTATATCAGTCGTGAGGTATACGCTATGTCTATGGTGAAAAAGAGCATTTCTGTAACCGACCAGCAAAACGGCTGGATTGCAGGACAGGTTGCGACGGGGCATTATGGGAACGAAAGCGAAGTGATCCGTGAGTTGATACGTGAGCGCCAGGTGCGGGAGAAAGAAACCGCCGCCGAGATTGAGGCGATTCGCGCACAACTCATTTCCGCCGAGCAGCGAGGTTCATCGACCGTATCGCGGGAAGCTCTCCGGTCCGAAATAAAAGAAGAAATGCGACGGGACGGCCGAATATAAGCTGAACGAAGCAGCCAAGGACGACATAAAGCGTATCTATCGGCGTGGCGTTGCCGAATTCGGTGAAATTCAGGCGGATAAGTACTACGACGCACTGTTCGACAGGTTCGATTTGATTGCGATGAAGCCATATATATATCCAGCTGTCGATCATATACGGGATGGATATCGAAGAAGCGTTTGCGGCGTCGATTCTAATTATTATCGATTGGTCGATGGTGACTTGGAAATCATGCGTGTTTTCGGCCGGCAAGACCTTGGTGGACTTGGTAAGCAATGAACCGCTCAGGCAGGCACTCGGCCACAAGGAAAATGTCGGTATAGCGTTTAGACGGCGATGCCAAACTTTGCCGCTATCTGCTTCATCGTGATTTCCGGGTCGCTGATTATGGCTTTTGCCGCCGTGACAGCACCAGACCAAGGGAGTGCGTTCGCGGGACCACTTTGTATTCGAACGCGAAGCGAACCGGTTCGTCTGCCCTGAAGGCAAGGCCCTGCGCTTCCAAGGGGCAGGCTACACCACGAAAACCAATATCTACCGTTCGAACCCTAAGGAATGCGACGGCTGTAAGGTCAGGGAGCTGAGCACCAACGGGAAGGTACGAACAATTACCCGGAACTTTGAAGAGGATCTTCGCGATGAGGTTCGACAATTGAAAGGAACGCCAGCCTTTGAGCATTCAAGGCGGATGCGGAAGAAGGTCGAAATGCTCTTCGCCCACCTTAAAGGCCATCTCAAGCTGACCAGATTACGACTTCGCGGATTACGGGGCGCGAAGGAAGAGTTCCTGATGGCGGCGACAGCGCAAAACCTGAGGCGATTGGTGAAATTACACCACGCATAGACCTACCAGGCTAACGGAATGGGCCGACCGAGAGACGGCGGTCGGACGGTCTGGCCAGAAGCGCCGTCGATTACAAAATCGAACCTTCCCGGTTCAGACGGCGAGTTTTTCACCAATAACGGCCGTTTTTCAGAGGGTGTTAATGGAGTCTCTTTTCTATGCAGCGGTCGGCCGCATAATCGCAAAATAAATAGACTTTACAATATAAAGTTCTTTATGATATATTCCCCTCATATTACCCAGGAGGGGTTGATGGCTCAGGATCAAAGCACGCGTATCAATATTCTCACCGTCGCCGGGTTGGCGGCAGTGGCGTACGCCGTTACCACAATGTCGCATGAAGGCCTTGGTCACGGCGGCATGTGCGTGCTGGGGGGCGGCCACGCGCAAGGCTGGGGCGCCTATTATTTCGACTGCGACGCCCGCGACCGGCCTGATTGGGTGTTCCGAGCTGTGGCGGCGGCCGGCAGCACGGTCAACCTCATCCTCGGTCTTCTGTTCAGCGGTCTGCTATCGATGCGCCTGGCGCAGCCCGGCAAGAGCGGCAGCTGGACTGTGTTCCTGTGGCTGATGGCGACGATCAACCTGTTCGACTGGGCCGGCTATTTCATCTTTTCCGGCATTTCGGGCCTGGGCGACTGGGGCGAGGGCGCTGGCGCCGTGTTGCATGGCGTCATCAATGCCCTTTATGTCCGCCTGGCCATGGGTGCCGCAGGCATCGTGCTGTATTTCTTCATGATTAGGATCGCAGCGAGTAGCTTGGGGCGGATAATGGGCGGGCGCCAAACCAGTTCGGCACTGAAGATCTGCCTGACCGCCTACGTGACGGGTGGCCTGCTGGGGCTGGGGGCGGGCCTGCTCAATCCACTGGGACTTGTGATTGTTTTCATGTCGGCGCTAGCGTCGTCGCTGGGCGGCACGTTCGGCCTGCTGCGCACGCCTTATCGTATCAAGGCCGAGCCAGTCGAAGCCGACTATGCCTTGCCGTTCGATATTGTCTGGGTGGTGCTGGGCGTGGCGACGGCTGCCGGGTTTGTTCTGATCCTCGGGCCGACACTAAAGTTTGCTTTTTCCTGATTTTCCAAAAGGTGGTTTTCGGGAGGGCCATTGCACTGAATGGCCCAATCCGGACATTCGCTGATTTCAGCCTGTGGCTCAAAGCCGACATTTGAGTGCACTTACCGGGCACTCAAAGCGGACAGGCAATTTACGATGTCAAGTTATGATATTATTGCCTGGAGGACAGTTTTGATTTGAAGTTGAGCATCGAGGTTTCCCTCAACGCGGAGATCGGAAGCCTCCGACAGTCCCAGTAGAACATCTATTTCTGAAGGGTGTTGTTCGATCTTTTCGATCTCATCGAGAGAAAGGTTCCGACCTAAAAGGCGCTGTTTACGGCTTTCCTCATCAATATCGACGTAGATGAGAATGAGTTTGTCGGGAGGCTTGAGCAAACTCCTTAGACAATCCAAAACCCTCAGGTGTCTTAGGCCATCGATCACAAGAGCTGGGCCCTCTGAATCGTAGCTATAAAAGGCTAGGAATTTGGTCACGAAGCCTTCTGCATCGGCTTCGACTAAACTCTGACCTAAATCTTGAAGGGTTCGCCTATCATTGGGGTCGCCGCCAGAAATTTCCGCCAAATGTCGAATGTAACCGCCAAATGATCCGGCGGTTCCATTGAGAGCACCTGCTACAGCTTTTGCTAAGGTGCTTTTTCCACTTGCAGTACGCCCTGATAGTACGACTAACATGCAAGCTCGTATTGCAGCCCTTTATTTGAGTCGTAAGTTACCCAGCCTCGGCGGTCGCGCTTTTCAATCTGAGTTTCCTCAATCGAGCAAACATCTTGAAGCTCAATCAAAGTCGCAAACTGCTTATCGGCCCGCGAATCCCAAAATTCGTCATCCAGCGCAAAAAGGCGATGAGCAAAATTTCTGCGCAACTCATTAAGAACGCCTGTCGACAGTTCGTAAAACTTAGCTGATTGCGCTCGTGCTAAGCCGACAATTGGACCGCCCGAGCGCTTGACCATGATTATATCGCCAGCCTTTACCGTCAAGTACGGAGGACGTTTGTGTACTCCAAAGCGGCTTTCGATCGTCTTGCGGCCATCTAGAACCGCCGACAGATACGGCTCTACAAAAATAGCGAGATGGATATTTACGAGAGACTTTTCCTTGAGCAGCTCATCCATTATGTAACCGCGCCAGGGGGAACCATCGCTCGTAGCGCCCGCTAATCTTTCAAGAATCGCGCGTCGTTCGCCGATTTGAGCCATACGTTCGCACCCTGAGCTAAGCGTTGCGAATCACGAATCTCTGTCGCAACAAGATCCTCAAGTTTTTGAATCAATGGCTGAATCTTGTCAACCGCGCGCTTAAGTTGTGAGCTGGCAATTTGCTGATCGAGTCTTTCAGGCAACATTACTCCGGAGGACTTCGCCAAAATACCAAGGGCCAGTAGGCCTTTGGCAGGGTCTAGGCCGTACGCCCTGTTGGTTGACGTCCAAAGATTAGCTTGCAGCCGTAGCGGATCACGTCTGCTGACGGACGGATATACGTCACCCGATATGAGAGGATAGAATTCGTCACTGCACGAGCGAGCGATTTGGCCGTTAAGCGCAAGGCGAATTCGGCATCCTCCTACCGTCAGTTCAAAACTGCGACTATTGGCTGCTGGAATTATGCGAAGTCCACTCCGACTCTTTAGGCGGAAAATGTAGAGATCGCTGCGTCGCCAACCAGGCGGAGCAAAAATCCCAAGGGCATCGAAGGCTGAAATCTCAAAAAGCGGGCTTATGTATCGGAGAACCCCCAAGCGGCGTTCAATCAATTCGAAGCCAGCATTCTCGGCGAACTTGATCACCTGTTCATTGTCAGACGCGGCCGAAGGTCGCGTACCTACCCCTGGTACCGATAAATATAGATGCGCGCCTTTTTTACACAGTGGGGCTGCGGCGGCGAGCATGCCCTCGTATGCTGGTAAATACCAGGGCGGATCCATTAATACGCTGTGACAGGACCGGCTTGAAACACGTTCGAATTGAAAGCGGGCGTCGCCCTCTGTAGCTGACCGCAAGGACGATTCAATGACATTTGCCGGAGAAATAACTGAAAAGCGGCGCTCATTCTTGCGGTCGCGAGCGCCGATGGCGGCACCTGGCGTGCCGAAAAATAAAATATTATCCCCGTCAGCAGTCGATCCAAGGACTTCGTCAAGCAACAGGTCTACCGTCCGACTATCAAATCGCCATTCAGCATCGCATGGATGCGGTAAGGGTAACAGACGTCCTTGAATTTGAGGGCGGCTCAGTGGTGTGCTCGCTTGACGCAGTATCGCTATGATTTGAGGAGTAACATCAAGCTGTTGGAGGGCTGCCACAACGGCGTCGGGGCTAGTGCCGCGCAGGGCTTTTAGGAGCGTGGAGTACGAAATCGAATTTGAGGAGCGCAGGAGCGTCCTGCACCGTTCGCCCAATTCCGCGACCTCATCGGAGACCGGATTAACTTTCTGTGCGACAATCATCGAAGCTCTACGTCCGTAATGCTGAGACGGCGCTCATCCGCGCTGAAGCGGGCCACAATTTCCGCGTTCCACCGCGATATTGCGTCTGCTTGGACGGCTAGTGCATCGGCTGCGGGTATGTTTCTATCCTTCTTAACGCGCGCCTTTGTAGTTCCAAACGTGGTAATTTCTAGAGGTACCGTTCTTAACGGTAACAATGGATGAATCGCCTGCAGACGGTCAATAAATAGCGGAATTGCAGTTGGTGGGGCTGCGGGATCGGCGCCAGTAAGGGTAACATATGCGTATATGTCGATACCCAAATCCAAGAGGCGCCGAAATATGTCGAATTGGACTCCGAACTTTTGCGGCTCTGCCTTTGTATTAAAGGAAAATGAAGCTTCATCAAAACCCTTAAAACAGCAAACCCGTCCATAATTTCGGTAGTTTCGAATTAGTTCAATCTGCTGCGAGCTAAGCTTGGTAAACGTATAATCGGTGCTCAGGTTGTCATCGGACCACAAATATACTTGATCAGAAAGTCCTGCCTCGATAAGGGCTTCCATGACCCAGACAATCCATTCTGGTGTTAAGTCAGGTGATCCACCGGATAAATCGATCATCGGCGGGCGGTTGGCTTCCGCACGGAAAAGCTGAATGAGGTCAGTTGCGCTAGCCCACTCGCCGGTCCTTCCGTTCCCGTTTAGGAGCTTATACGGAACGAAACAGTACCAGCATCGCCAAGCGCAGGCATTGTTTTGGAAGACCTGGGCTTCGATTTTAGTGCAATCCTCTATTCCTAGCGCTTTGCATGCAGGCAGGATTGGAAGGGGATTGGCTGGCCATCCTTCGGATGTATCCATTTTGAAATGACGGACGCGGCCCAAACCGCCACAATTGGGGGGGACTTGCAGGTCCGCTTCTTGTTCAGTTCCGGATATACGGCTTACTAGGACCGTTCGATCATTTGGCCGTATTATCTTGCCTCGCATCTGTTGCGCGAAATCGTCTGTATCGATAAGTCGCACGCTGCTCCCCCTTATTGCTCGGAAAAGATTTCGGCCTCTCGCCGCTTCAAATAAGCGGAAATCAAATTCACGCAGTAATCCGTTTCGTCAGCGGCAAGCTCCCGATCGAATTCGATGCCGTGCCAAATGTACAAACACTTTCGACAGCAAGTAGCGGTGGCATGCTGCGCATAGTAGATTACATTTTCCTCAAATGGAGTCTGAGTTCCGTCTCTAAATGGCTTTTCCATTGTTACGGATTGCTCTAGGCGCCGGCGAATACTTTCAAAGAGAGCCTCACGTCCCTTCTTCTGGGCAGAGGCCAGAGCTTTCTGGTCAAATTTCCTATTGAAAAAGAAATCATGACGAATGAACTCTGTTTGGAGTGCGGAAAAAGTGTAATCAATATCTTCGAACCTACGCCGTCGCACTCTTTCCCAATCTACGGGGTTGGCGCCGCAGTCTTTGCAGCCGCACTTAGCTACGTCCTCGGTTTTCTTAGGAGGTCGATAGCTATGTAAACCAGCGGTGCAATTGGAGCTTCCGCAAGTAATTTTAAGTGGTTCCAGAGGGGGGAGGGCTTCAGTAGTTTCCGCCATTGTCGACACCATCATTAAGCGCAAGCGACAGAATGTTATATTCCTCATCGCTCAAGCGTTGAAAGTCAAACCGTTCGAAGAAAATGTCCCGCACCGTGTTAAGTGGAGATGAAGTGTTTTGTTGAAGATTAGTAGCCGTTCCCCACCAATTAATGCCCTGCATTGATAAGCGGAAGGCAATATAATTAGCCAAAACGCCTTGATTTACATTTTCCCTCTTTGCTACCTTTTGAACAACGTCTTTTAAGAGTTGAACTTTACCTTTGGCATTGCTGACGCAAATCTTTGTAAGCTCTTCGGCGCGGCCGTTAAGAATCGCTTCGCTAGAAAATCGCTCTGCATACTGTTCGCTGGGAAGTTCGCGGCGTTCTTCCGATGTTTCGGGTAGCTCTACGACTTCAAATTCTAATTTCTCAGGCTCTTCACCAGCATGACAAAGCTCGTGCACAAGATCCGACAGCCATCGCGATTCAAAACTTGAACGCTGCTTCACCACAACCACGTTACGCCCTGCAAAGCGCCAGGTGGCACCGTGAAATGCACCGGAATCGTTTAGGGGCAGAACCGCGACGCCGCAGTCCCACGCAAAATGCGTAACGCTTTCTAGATCGAATTTTCCGTAGGAATTTATGACGCTGCCGCGAAAATTTTTCCAGTCGTGAGGTACCACTCTAGTCGGCAACTTTGCGCAAGCGCTCGCGCAAACCGACGCAAGTTTATGAGCATAGGCAGTGTAAGCTGCAACGTTTCTCGCATCTCGGCCTCGAGGCATTTTAAACCTTGCCATCGCTGCGCCAAGGCCTGGCGGCTCGGGCACTTGATCATGCAAAAGTTGAGATGCCGACAATCCGAAAAGCATTGCGGTTCGACCGATTAAACGTTCGGGACTGGCGTTCGACGTTCCGATCTCCCGATCAATCCGAGCTTTAAGAAATTCGGTATCCAAGCCCATGCCATTCAGGCGCTTCAATATGTCGGGAACACTCTTGGTAAGATCTTGAAGTTCGATACGTTCCCTTATCTTGATGTTGAGGGCGTTGGCGATGTCTACCAGACGTGCAAAACTACAGCTTTGGTACAATTCAGCTTCATACCGTTGAATTTGCTGTTCCTTAAGCTCAAGGCGTTGAGCAAGTTCTCGCTGCGTTAAGTTCGAGGCTATGCGCGCTTTTATCAATCCGAGTGGTAAATCGTCGAGTTTGTCCAGTTCAAAAGCGCTTATGCGGCCTTGCTTGAGATCCTCATATTCTTGAACGGTTGCATCCAGTTCGCGGATTTGTTGTGCAAGCGCATCTTTTTGCGCTTTGGCAACAACTGCATCCATGTCGCCATAGCCGTCGCTTTCAAAGCGTGCCAGTGCGTCCCGGAATTGGCCAAGTCTTAGCTTTGCATTTTGTAGCTGGCGCTCGTTGGTAATCATGGCAGGGTGCCCAGGCCGATTTCTACTATCCCCTTAGCAACACCCTCGCGGTCAGTTTGAAAGAACTCTCGATAAATTGGTCCGTCGTCCGACGCTAAAAAGCCCCATGGGAATATGTCGCCCAAGTACTTGGCGTTCATAGCCCGTCGCCCGTCCGCATGGCGCATGAGGACGGGGTCCAGCAATCGCCCGTTGATTCCGGCGGGGTCAAATGCAGCATCGTAATCTCCTGGAAGATCTCGGTTAGTGACGAAACTGCCATCGACGAGCACGGTTTGGCAGCCGGCTCCTCTCAAATTATTGAGAGCTCGATACAGGCCAGTGCAAAGCCAAATCCGGCGCTGATTCCAAGCAAACATGGCTTGGAATTCGGCCCATCCCATTGGGTGGACGCCGGCGGGTAGATATCCTGTGATTGAGTCGAAGGTAGTCATTGTCACAACATTATCGTTGTGTTGAACGTTGAGTCAACGTTTTTATTTTGTTCCGGTGATCCTGCGTTCCGGATTGCTTGGATTTGGAATAAGCGATCCGTACGAATGGTTGAAAGATTGATGTTTGTAATAATGGATCCCTCCCATAAATGACTGTAATTGCGCAGCGAATTTAATATCGCCGTTCCATTGCAGATTGGGGAGCTGGGCGCAAAGGAGAGTAAAATCAATCCTTCGTTTTAATTTATAGGGGCACTCGTGTGGATTTTGTCACATTCTTCGATCGACCCTGTTTGAAGACATGCGTCATTTAAGTGCGATCAAATGATTGCTGACGGAGCTCAATGACGTTCTAACGTTGAAATGAGCAAGCAACATGCTATTTATGAATTATGTTGAAGAACTCGCAGATTCTTCGTTGTGATGGAATGAACCCATTGATCGTGGGGCCTCACATCACTGCGTCGGTTTCCGACGTTAGGCCGCTCTTTCCTGACTTCGATTCTCGTTATGTAAATGGATGGGCTTGGCTCGATCGAAAATTGGACGATAGTAGTTCTGGATCGGCTAATGTGTGGCTAATGCTTCAAGATGCAGCGATTGTTGCATTGGCAATAGAAAGCTTGAAAGAGTCCAGATCTCGAAAATTATCAACTTTCGTGGTTGCTCCCGGTCAACGAAACAAGGGTTATGGTTTAAGGCTTTTAAGTCATCTTCGTAGCCAATGGTGTAGTTATGATGTGGATCGTGTCCACGTAACTATTGATGAGAAAGATCTGCATACGCAGGAATTCTTTTTGAAGAATCATTTCCAGGAAGAATTGGGCGCGTTAGTGCCATATGGCCAACGCGGCATGGATAAGGTCTTTTCTTGGCAACAGGATAGAGGGCAGCCAGGACGTGATTCTCTTCTCACTTCGCACGCAATTCGCTGAAGCAATTTTTGCCGGCAGTAAGCGACACGAATTTCGACGTGTTGCCCCAAGACGATGCGTCCCAGGCTTGGCACTCATTTATGAGACGAAGCCTTTGGGGCTAGTTACTGGAACCGTTTTCGTCGAGGGTATCATTCCTGTACCGCAAGGTTGCGCCAAAATGATAGCTGCGGCCAATGACCCGTTTTCCACGTACTACGATGAATACCTGCTAGGCGCTCGAGAGCCAATTGCTCTCGAGCTCTCACGGCCGACTCGGTTTTCAAATCCAATACAACTTCAATATTTGACCGGATTGCAGACCGCACCACAATCTTACTGCTACGTCGACGCTTCACGTTCCGAGATTATCGACCAACTCCGTCGTTAATCTTGTCGTTCCAGCGAAGCTGTGCCTGAAGACGAATCAACTGGTCTTTGAGCTTTTGCACAGATGCTGCAGGAAGTTTTTTCCAGATTTCATTATCTGCGAATTTGTCCGCCTTCGTCATGCCGCTTTGATCGCCTACAAGTGTCATCGCAGCTGATTGATTGCCGGCGGGATTGGCTGGGTGGAATTTGTTGGGCCCGTCTGCCTCCAAATAAATAATACCAAGCGGCGGAGCATTTCCGATATCATTGATGCTGAACGCCATAAGGCAACCCGTAGTCGGACTTGCGCTAGAAGTGTGCGGAGTTGTTTCTTCCTGAGTAAACCCCCATTCCCGTAAGAGGCTTTTTTCGTTGTTATCAACGCTTGGGAAATATTGACTTGTTTGCAGGCGCCAAGCTTTGCCGATGATCCCAAAGCGCACAGAGAAACGACGCCCGACGACCCTTTCATCTCCCAATCGCTCCTGCCACGTGCCTGTATAGCGGGTGGCTTGAATTAATTCTTGCCCAACGAAGCCTGGAACGAAGAGCGTCGCTCGATATTTTACCTGACTTAAATCTACACCTGTAGCCAAGAGCGCATTTTTTATATCTTCAATTAATTTTTGAAATTGCTCGTTCAGCTTGGAGCGCTTCAATGTGCTCGTATAAGCCAGAATAATATCTTTATCTAACGCGGAATCTCTTGCGATAATACTCGCGCGAACAGACTGTAAGTCGCTAAAATTCACGGTAACGCCGAAAGCGGTTACCGAGCCGGTACGTGCGATCGCGGCTCTGAAAGCCGGGTTAGAAGTCCATATAGTTAGAAATAGTAGGA
>CAYULN010000102.1:0-8325 GCA_964445605.1 uncultured Caulobacteraceae bacterium
CAACGACACCCGTGTCCTGCCGGTTCAGTTGCATGGCACAAGGGAACGCGACGGCTTGCAAGTCGCCATCGAAGCCACCCTGATCAAACCGCTCGACGGCACCGACTGGCAGGCCTTCCTGAAACCCGGCCGCAAAGTCAAACCGGTCGACACATTGCACTTCACAAGCGGCACAAATACCGCTTTCGAACTGCAAGCCGAAGTTCGCCAAAAAGACGAAAATGGCATCTACATTCTTCGCCTCATATGCGAAAAACCCGACATGATCGCGGCGCTGCATGAGGTCGGCGCCATGCCCCTGCCCCCGTATATCCGCTCAAAACGCCGCGAGGACGACCGCGACAACCGCGATTACCAAACGGTGTTCGCCAACGAAGCGCGAAGCGTCGCCGCCCCCACAGCCGGCCTGCATTTCACCCCCGACCTGCTGGAACAACTGACCGCCAAAGGGATCGGCATAGAACGGGTCACCCTGCACGTTGGCGCCGGCACCTTCCTGCCGGTCAAGGTCGAAGACACCAGGGACCACGTCATGCATGCCGAATTCGGCGTCGTCACCCAGGCCTCCGCCGACCGGATCAACGCGGTTCGGAAAAACGGCAACCGCATCGTCGCCGTCGGCACCACCTCGCTGCGCCTGCTCGAAAGCGCCTGCGATGCCAACGGCGCCATCCACCCATTCGCCGCCGAGACCGCCATTTTCATCACGCCCGGCGTCAAGGTCCGCTCGGCCGATGTCCTGCTGACCAATTTCCACCTGCCGAAATCGACCCTCTTCATGCTGGTCTGCGCCTTCGCCGGCACCGATAATATGAAGGCCGCCTATGCCCACGCCATCGCAACGGGCTATCGCTTCTTTTCCTACGGCGACGCCTGCTTGATCGATAATTTATCGCACGGCTGACCGGCCCACGGCGAATTCTGAGGCCCCGTCTGGCACAGCAGGACCGGGGCTGGAATTCCGGAGATCGTCCCATGCCAACCACCACCCAAACCCGTCATCGCATGACCAAGGCGCCGGCCATGACCTTCGCCGGCATAAGCCAGCATTACCGCAAGGACCAGAAGGCGGGCTTCGTCGAGCAATGGAAGGCCTTCATGTCCAACCTGGGCATCATTGCCGAGCAAGCCTACGACCGCAGCACCACCTACGGCGTCTGCTACAATTTCAGCGAAGACGGCTATGATTATCTGTGCGCCGTCGAAGTACAGGAAGACACGGACGCTTTCGACGAATTCCAATATGTGGAAACCCAGGCGCGCGACTATGCCGTCTTTCCGCACGAAGGCATGATCGACACCATCGACCAGACCTGGCGCACTATCATGGATCGCTGGCTGCCGGAGGCCGGGCTGAAGATGGCCCAGGCGCCGTCCTTCGAGAAATACCTGCCCGGCTTCGACCACACCAAGCCGGGCAATGTCGAAATCTGGATACCGATCGCGACGTAATCAATATCCGAAGGAGCACGGCTGAGTAAAATCACCGCGCCCCTTTACCCGGCACCGCGCGGCCGTTATGACGCGGCGATGACCGCTTTTCCCTTTGAAATCCATGCCCATGACGGCCAGGCGCGCACCGGTGTGCTCAAGACGCCGCGGGGCGACATCCCAACGCCGATCTTCATGCCGGTCGGTACCGTCGCTACCGTCAAGGCCCTGACGCTCGATATGGTGCGCCAGGCGCATGCCAAAATCATCCTCGGCAACACCTACCATCTCATGTTGCGGCCGGGCCCGGAGCGCGTCCATCGCCTGGGCGGCCTGCACAGGTTCATGGGCTGGGACGGGCCGATCCTGACCGACAGCGGCGGTTTCCAGGTCATGAGCCTGTCGCAGATTTCCAAGGTCAAGGAAGACGCCGTCACCTTCGCCTCGCATATCGATGGCTCAAAGCACGTCCTGTCGCCGGAGCGCTCCATCGAAATCCAGGCCGATCTGCTCGGCGCCGACATTGTCATGCAGCTCGACGAATGCGTCGCCTACCCGGCCGAGGAAAAGCGCGCCCAGCAGGCCCTGCAGCTGTCCGCCCGCTGGGGCCTGCGCTCGAAACAGGCCTTCGGCACACGCGACCGCCAGGCCTTGTTCGGCATCCAGCAAGGTTCAACCTTCGAACAGCTGCGCCGCGAATCCACCGATCGGCTGCTCGAAATCGGCTTCGACGGTTATGCCATCGGCGGACTGGCGGTCGGCGAAGGCCATCGCGCCATGTGCGACACGCTGGAATTCTGTACGCCCCTGCTGCCGTGGGACCGGCCACGCTACCTGATGGGCGTCGGCAAGCCGCTGGATCTGGTCGAAGGTGTAGCGCGCGGTGTCGACATGTTCGACTGCGTTCTGCCGACCCGGTCGGGTCGCCACGGCCAGGCCTGGACCTGGGACGGCCCGATCAACCTGAAAAACGCTCGCTTTGCCGAGGACGAAGACCCGCTTGATGCCGGCTCCGATTGTCCGGCTAGCCGTGATTATTCAAAAGCTTATCTGCATCACCTCATCCGTGCCGAGGAGATCCTCGGCCAGGTCCTGCTGAGCTGGCATAACATCGCCTTCTTCCAGGCCCTGATGATCCGCATGCGCGCCGCCATCCGCGAAGGCACGTTCCAAGCCTTACGCCGTGAACTGGCGGACAGATGGAGCCAGGACTAACCGCGCAGCGAATAATCCGGACCGACTTGCCAGGCAGCGACATCGGCCTGGCTGACACAGCGCTCCCCGGCTGTCACCACGGCAATCCGGTCGAACCTTATCGGCCCGTCAAACCGCGCCGCCAGTGCCTCAAGCCGCTTGGTAGCATCTGCCTTGCCATAGATCAGGCTGACGTGCGGGAGAAACGGCAGTTCGTCACGATCCCCCACTATCGGCGACGCCTTGTCGCGCAAATGATCCAGCGCCGGCGCTCGCTCAAATGTCACCGCAAAGGTGCGGGTGAAAACCTCGGTCTGCATCAAACCGGACGGAGTCAAAATGATGGGCGCGAACGCCGCCGCCCAATCCCGCAAATCCTGATCACCTATAGATCCCGGCCCTGACGCCACGGTCAGATGCGCACCGAACACCGTATGCCCGACGTCCCGGGCGATATCGGCAATGGCTTCATCCAGCCACGCGCTGACCTTCGCTTCGGGCCGGAGCCACACCGCCGTCCGCATCAGCGCTTGCGGTTGTTGCCGCTCTTGCGGTTGCTGTTGTCGTTGGGCACGTAGGTGTCGACATAGACGCGCGGCTTGAACCACGACGGCGCCGCCGGCGGGGCGCAGTTCTTGTTCATGCCGACGCCCTTCAGATAGGCGCGGCGCACCTTGCCGGCCTGGATGGCGTTATCGACTTCCTTGGCGTGGGCGTCGGCGCCGGTCATCTGACGGACCAGGCCACGGAACGGGATGATGCTACGCGAAGCGCCGCGCACCGCACCTACCGCCGCGTCATTGGCCACCTTGCCGCTCTTCTCGCCCAGTGTGGAATCGTCCTTAGGCGGCGGCGGCTCGTCGAAGTCCTTGCCCAGCAGGGCATCAAGCTTACGCACCTCGCGTGCGATGGCGTCACAACGGTCGAGACCGGTCAGATCGTAGGGCTTGTTGACCGCGTCCTGAAGGATCAGCGGAATCTGTTCGCGCTTCAGGTTGAGGTCTTCGAGCGGCGCCATAGCGGCATCACCCCAACTATTATTGGGATCGTTGGACGCCCGCATCTGCTGCGGCGTCTTGCCGGAAGAAGCATCGGGACGCGCATTGTGCACCGGCCGTTGCGCATTTTCGGATACGTCGTATTCCGGCTTGGATGCGCAGGCCGTAAGCAAGCCGCCCCCCAGCAACAGAATCGCCACTGACGCGCGCAGACGCATCCCCTTCGAAAGCTTCCCCCCTACAAGCATCATGGTCTTTTCCTTAGGCGTTTCACCCTTAGGTCCCCTAGGCCACAAGCGCATACTCATGCTTCGCCCACCATCTTTCTCGTCTTGCCGGCCGGCCTCGTACTTGCCAGCCAACAATCTAAAAAAACAATACATAAAAATCCGCACGAAAAGAAGCACATGCGCTTGCGGAAACAAAAACTCCCCTCTATGTAGTCACGCACGTTTGATCCACTCTTTTGCCTTCCGGGTCAAGCACCTTAAGTGACATGAGCCCGTAGCTCAGCCGGCTAGAGCACCTGACTTTTAATCAGGGGGTCCTGGGTTCGAGTCCCAGCGGGCTCACCAACTTGGACCCTATGGCCTTGAGGTGTCCAAATCATGTCAGTCCCGTTATTTGACATTTTCCGACATCTGAATTGAACGCAGGATGAATGGCACGCCGCGTGCCGTTTAGCGCGCCAATCAGTTGGCCATGCGCAATTTCGGCAGATAGCGGCCATTCTCGAAACGGTCGAACAACAGACCGGCCTGCGGATGCGGCAGAGGCTGGCCGGTATCGTCGACGCACAGATTGCCCTCGGAAGCATAGGCGAAATAGTAGGTGTCGCCGTTAACCGCCAACAGATGGTAGAAGGGCTGGTCCTTGGCCGGGCGGACACTTTCGGGAATGGCCTGCCACCATTCATCGGTGTTGGCGAATTCAGGATCGACGTCGAAAACAACGCCGCGGAAGTCGAACAAGCTGTGCCTGACGACCTGACCGATGCCGAACTTTGCCGATCTTTGTGACGGCATGTGTCGAATCCTTCCGCTGATGCAGCGCATAATTACCGCCTTGCCCATGGGTCTTAAGCGCCTTCTCCAAGCGGTTGCAGGCTTTCCGGCATTTTCATTCACGGCGTTTATGGTTAACGCGCCAGGCACTAATTATGCCGATGCCTTCAGCCAATTTCGCCTGCCGGGCAGAAATCGTTGGCCAAGCCGGCAGGCGCCGCCTAAGGTGGTCAGGAAGTCGCGCGCCTGCCGGGAAAACAGGTTCGATGGCGCGCAGTGAAATCAAGGGGTATGAGCCATGCAGGCTCCCTCATCAGGCCGGCGGCGCGGGTCGCCGTCCGGTAAGCCCGGCGGACGGGCGGGACGCACCCTGATGCGCGCGCGCGAAGAGCCGGTGCTCTACGCCGCGCTCGACCTCGGCACCAATAATTGCCGCCTGATGATCGCCGCCTTCACCAATTCGCAATTCAAGATTGTCGAAGCCTTTTCGCGCATTGTCCGTCTCGGCGAAGGTTTAGGTTTAAGCGGACGTCTGCACGACCGGGCCATGGACCGCGCCTTGCGCGCGCTAAAAATCTGCGCCGAAAAGATCGAGAAACGCGGCGTTGCCCGCGTCCGGGCGGTCGCCACCCAGGCTTGCCGCATCGCCCATAACGGCCGCGACTTCGTCCGGCGGGTCGAACATGAGACCGGCTTGAAACTGACCATCATTTCGCCGGAAGAAGAGGCCCGGTTGTCGGTGGCCGGCTGCGCTTCGCTGCTCGACGGCGGGAGCTTAAGCCCACGCCCGCGCGCCGCCCTGGTCATGGATGTCGGAGGTGGCTCGACCGAATTGAGTTGGGTCGACCTGGCGCCGTCCGAAGCCGGACCCGACGGCCGAACACGACGCGCCCTGCCCCGCCCGCGTTACTGGATTTCTCTGCCGGTCGGCGTGGTTACCTTGGCCGAGCGCTTCCCGGAACCGGCGAATGGCGGCACCCAAGATTGGTTCGAAGAAATGGTTGACGACGTCAGCGGCCGCCTGAAAGACTTCACCGGCGCCGACCCATTGCGCGACGCCTTCGCCAGCGGCGAAGCCTATGTCGTTGGCACTTCCGGAGCGATCACCTCGCTGGCCGGCATGCACCTCGGCCTGGAACGCTACGATCGATCGAAGGTCGATGGCTTATGGATGGAACACGGCCACTGCCGGACGGTTATCGACCGATTGATCGAACTCGGCCGGCCGGGACGCGAACTGGAGCCGTGCATCGGCCGCGACCGCGCCGACCTGGTTCTGGCCGGAGCGGCCATTTTGGAAGCCGTGCTGCGGCTGTGGCCATGCCGCCATCTGCGTGTTGCCGACCGGGGCCTGCGCGAGGGCCTGCTCCTGTCGATGACCAAGGTGAAGAAGCGCCGCCGCCGGCGTGGCCGCAAACGGGAAGGCGTTCCCGCCTGACCATCAAAAAAACGCCCGCGGATGCCGCGGGCGCTTCCTTTGCCGAGATGGCGGCTCAGTAACCGCCTCCGCCGCCACCGCTATCGTCCTTGTTGCTGCCACTCGGGGCCATCGGCACTTCATTGACCGCCCCCGGCGAAAAGCCCTTCACGAACGGCGAAACCTTCGGCTTTTTCGCCGTCGGAGACGCCGCCACCGATGCCGCTGTCAGCTTACCGTCGACCTTGACAGGCACAGTGATATCGCAAGCGGAAAAATCGGCGCCTTTCACTTTGCGTGTCTGATCGATGATCGCCTTGAATTCCGGCGAGGCGGTGTCCATGATTTCAACCTTGGGCCGCTCAGCCGCCGGGATGTCCGCCAGCACGCGCACCTTGAGCATCTTGTCGGGATCGACCGGCGGTTCGCCGATTTTCATCTTGCGCACCACATCGAGGCCGGACACGACGACGCCGACGGCGGTATAACGCTTTTCCAGAGCCGAGTTGGCGCCGCGCATGAAGAAGAACTGGCTGTTATTGGAATCCGGATCGGTGTCGCGGGCCATGCCGACAACGCCCTGGCAGTACAGCGGCCAAGCCGTCGTCTTGCCGTCCTGGGTGATCGCCGCCAGCTCATTGACCTGGCTTTGCACCGGCATGGCGCCGACAAAGCCGATCAGCGAGCCAGACGGACGCGCCACCACGGTGAGCGGGAAACTGGCGTCATGACGGACGGTGAACTCGGCCTTGACGTTGGGCAGGTCGGAGCCGCCTTCGCCGGTGCCTTTTGGGTCGCCGGTCTGGTCCATGAAATCTTCGATAACACGGTGGAAGATCAACCCGTCATAGAACCCCTTGCGCGTCAGCACTTCCAGGCGCTCGGCGCTATTTGGGGCCAGTTGCGGATAGAGCTCGGCGATGATTCGGCCCTTGGTGGTGTCGATGACCAGAGTGTTGTTCGGATCGGCGGCCCGGAAGCCGGGATCGAGGGCGAAAGCCGGTGCGGCCAGACAAGCGGCCAAGGCGGCGGCGCTCAACAGCGCCTTTTGTGTCAGGCCCGAACGCGTTTTCGCGCCGGCCCACGTTTCCGTCTTTTTCGCCCCAAACATTTAAAATCCTATTCTTTTCAACCATTTTTGACTTTAGCCAGCAGGCGTTCGGCCACGCTGGGCGCCACGAACGGCGCGATACTGCCGCCCAATTGGGCTATTTCTTTGACCAAGCGCGAGGCAATCGCCTGATGCCGGGGATCGGCCATCAGGAAGACGGTCTCGATGTCACGATTAAGCTGCTGGTTCATCGCTGTCATCTGAAATTCGTACTCAAAGTCGGCGACGGCGCGCAAACCGCGGATAATCACCGTGGCCCCGAGCTCTTGCGCGAATTGCATGAGAAGCGTGTCGAAAGCAAGCACTTCGACGCGATCGCCGAGATGGCTGACCTGTTCGCGGATCATTTCGACCCGTTCGTCGAGCGAGAACATCGGGCCTTTGCCGATGTTCCTGGCCGCGCCGATAACCAGCTTGTCGACCAGTTTGACGGCGCGTCCGATGATGTCGGTGTGGCCATTGGTAATGGGATCGAACGTCCCGGGGTAGAGGCCGATCCGCATTACATCCCCTTCCGGGCTTAGGTTTGATCGCTCAGCGACGGCGTTTCGTCATCGGCGCCGTTGTCGTCTTCCGAGGTTTCCGCCAGCCGTTCGACCGACACCACGCGCTGCCCTTCCGAGGTACGGAAGATGGTCACGCCCTGGGTGTTGCGGCTGGCGATGCGCACCGTCGTTACGTTGGTGCGGATCAGTTGGCCGCCTTCAGTGACCAGCAGGATGCCGTCGGTCGCCTCGATCGGGAAGGAGGCAACCAGCTTGCCGCCGCGCTTGGAAAGGTCGATGGCGACGATCCCCTGCCCGCCCCGGCCAGTGCGGCGGTAGTCATAGGACGAGGTCCGCTTGCCGAAGCCGGTATCGGCCACGGTCAGGATGAATTCCTCGGCCGCAGCCAGTTCGGCGATCCGTTCTGGCGTCAAGGTGGCGGTTTCGCTGCTTTCTTCCGCGTCCTCTTCCGGTGCGGCGGTTTCCTCGGCCTCGCCGTTCTGGGCGGCGCGCAGGCGCGACGCTTCCTTGAGATAAGCGGTCCGTTCGGCCGGCGTGGCCTCGACCCGTTTCAGGATCGCCATGGAGATGACCGTATCCTCGCCCAGCAGGCGCACACCGCGCACACCGGTCGAATCCCGGCCCTTGAAGACACGCACCTCATCGACCGCGAACCGGATCGACC
>CAYULN010000103.1:0-10763 GCA_964445605.1 uncultured Caulobacteraceae bacterium
CACCACGCCCTACTCCATCCTGCGCCACAAAGGCATGCCGCTGTTCAAGACCGATTTCCTCCGCGCCAACTAAGCCAGGAAACAGAAGGATTGAGGAACAGGCGGTCAACGATGTCCGCCGGTTATTTGTCAGGCGACAAACGTCCGCACCTTGAACCGGCTCAGCTCGGCCAGATAGTCCTCGAGCGTCACCAGGCCGACGCAAGCATAGGCGCCTTTCGCCAGCGACGGGTCGTTGTCATGCAGCCGCTTGGCCAGCAGAATCGCCGGCACACAGGGAATCTGCGGGCCGTCGCCGCCTTCGGCGACGATCGCCCAGGCCCGCCGGATCGGCTTACCGCCGGCGTCGCTGCCGGTCAGCGTGACCTGCATGCCGCCGACATCGCTGCCGAACAGGTTGAACAGGTTGCTGACGAACAGCAGCGGCTTGGCCATCGGCTTGAGCGCGACGGGAACGCCCATCCGCACCAGGCCGGCCAGCATCCACAGCCCGACATGCAGGAAGCCGATCTCAAGGCCCGCGCCGAAGCGGATCGACTTCACCCCATACACCCGCGGCAGCAGGTCCAGGTCAGGAATGTCGCAATTGGCCAGCCAGCGCTTGCCCATCACCGGGTAGTCTTCACGGCGCAGGTCCTGCCAGCCATAGGCCTTCGGGTGGCCGGCGAACGGTCGCATCGGCTTGCCGGCATAGGACAGGATCGAGCGCGTCGTCGCCAGGCCGCGCTCTGCCTTCTGGCCTGGCGAGATGCTGAAATCCATCTCGTCCAGGCTGGCGAACTCTTGCTTGAAATGGCTGAGCACCGCCGACGACAGGCCCGGCACTGTGCTGGCGCCGGAAATCGCGGTGATGCCTGCGGTCTGCGCCTCGCCGTTGAGCGCCTTGAAGTCGCGGACGTAGCCGCGGCCGTCAGCCAGGTCGATATAGTGCGCGCCGACCTGCATGCAGGCCCGCGCCACGCTGTAGTCGGCGCCCTGGTACGGCCCGCAGGTATGGATGACGACCGACGGCTTTTCCTTGCGCAACTGGCCGAGGAAGTCGAGATGGATGTCGATCTGCGCCGCCCGCGCCAGGCCCTTCGGCAGCTTGCGGCACAGGGCCTGCGCCTTTTTCAGCCTACGGCCGGCGACGATCACCGGCACGCCGTGGCGCGTCAGGCCGTGGGCAATCCGTTTGCCGAAATTGCCGTAGCCGCCCAGGATGAGCACTTCGCGTTTCGGCGCGTCATCCGGCAAGCGCCATCTCCGTGATCATGAACTCCCCCTCATAGCTGTAGTCCATCCACTCCATGAACAGGCCGCCATAGGTGGCCATCCGCATACGGAAGGAAGAATCGCCCGTCGCCTGTTCATACGCTCCGCCACGTCCGAAAAGCAACTCACCCAGCCCCAGCAGGGGAACATCCCTGCCGAACAATCGCCAGACATAGTCGCGGTGGCGCATAATCACCTTGTCTTTGTTATAGAAATAGTTGCACCGCCAGCCGATGCCGCACGGCATGTATTCGATGACCTCATGCGGGCGAATAGGGACCAGTCGGGAGCGGAACTGATAGGATTTGCCGCCGGGGAATTCGAACCAGCGTTCGAAGACGAGGGCCTTGGAATCGGGTTCGCTGAGGAAATGCACGGTGCACGGGATGTTGTCCCCGGCCTGCGGCGTCAGCATGCCCAGGGCCGCCATCAGCGGCGCCACCACGCGCATCATCGGGCCCATGCGGATATTGAGCGTGCCCTTGACGGTCACCCGGTCGTGGCTGAATGGCCGGTTGGCGTAGTGCTGGAGCAGGGCGGGGGGCAGGCGCGACCATTGGTCGGCGAAAACGCCGGCGAAGATCGGATCCGTCATATCGGCTTTTTGCCGAGCAGCCACAGGAAGAAGTTACGGATACCCTTGAGGAACGGATAGTACAGCCGCGCCGTCGCCCGGTTGCGGAACAGCGACACGTTCAGCTTGTTCAGCCAGCCAGTTTCCGAGCCGAGCAGGGCCAGCACGTGCAAGGCTTCGGCCCCATGGTAGAGTTTGGAACCAAAGCGCACCACCACGCCTTCGTTCAGGTCCATACCGCGCTTCTGGATTTCGGTCATCAGCGGCGTGCCGAAGGCCTCGCGCGCATTGACGATGCTCAGCGCCCCCACTGCCTGCTTCAGGCGATACATGTGCGCGGTCGCCGAACAGAACGGACAGTCGCCGTCATAGACAAGGATGATGCTCTCGGGCGTCTCGGTCACGGCAATTGCTCATGCGGGATCAAGCGGTTAGGTTACAAGCGCTTTCCGAAAAGTGTGCCTCAGCCATCGTGCACTTTTCGGATAAAAAGCGCGAAAAAATAGATTAACACGCAGAAGATATGACACAATGCTCTATCTGACATTGAAGGTGCTGCATGTCCTTTCGGCAACGGTCCTGTTCGGCACCGGTATCGGCAGCGCCTTCTGGATGTTCACCGCCAACCGGACCAGGGACCTGCGCGCCATTGTCTTCGCCTGCCGCACCGTCGTGCTGGCCGACTGGCTGTTCACCACGCCGGCGGTGATTTTCCAGCCCTTGAGCGGCTTCTGGCTGGTCAAGCTGGCCGGTTATCACCTGTCGGCGCCGTGGCTGGTCGCGGCCATGCTGCTCTACCTGTTCGCCGGCGCCTGCTGGCTGCCGGTCGTGTGGATCCAGATCCGCATGAAGCGCCTGGCCGAATTTGCCCTGGCCTCGAACCAGGACCTGCCGCCGCAATACTGGGCCTATGACCGCTGGTGGATCGCCCTGGGCTGCCTGGCCTTTCCGGCGGTGGTAGCCATCATCTGGTTGATGGTTTTCACGCCGGGCTGATCTCTCTTTTATGCCCGCGATACAAAAGCCCATTGCCGTGCTTATCACTTTGCGCTTTGCATGCGGGGCCGGAATGCCTTGAGTCGGAGTTGCCGATGATTACCCTGTACACCTGGCGGACGCCCAACGGCCGCAAGATTTCCATCATGCTCGAGGAACTCGGCGTCCCCTATGAGGTCAAGACCGTCGACATCGGCAAGGACGAACAGTTCCACCCGGACTTCCTGAAGATTTCGCCGAACAACCGGATTCCGGCCATCATCGACCACGACGCCGACGGCGGGCCTTTGCCTCTCTTCGAGTCCGGCGCCATCCTGCTTTATCTCGCCGAGAAATACGGCCGATTCCTGCCGCTCCTGCCACATGACCGCTATACCTGCATCCAGTGGCTGATGTGGCAGATGGGCGGGGTCGGGCCGATGACCGGCCAGCTCGGCTGGTTCGTCAAGAGCGCGCCGGAGCCCAATCCGATGGCCATCGAACGCTACCGCGCCGAGGTCGAACGGCTGCTGACGGTTGCCGACAAGCGCCTGTCGGAATCGCCTTATCTGGCCGGCGACGATTACACTATCGCCGACATCGCCACCTATCCGTGGATCGCGCGCTATCGCGTCTATGTGAAGGACTATGTCGAGCCGATGATCCAGGCGCGGCCCTACCTGTCGGCCTGGCTTGACACGATCGGCCGCCGCGAGGCGGTACAGAAGGGCATGACCATTCCGGCGTGATCAGGCGGTGTCCGGCCGTTTGGCGTCCTTCCGCCGCACATAGATCACCTTGTGTACCCGGGCGACGACAACGCCCGCTTCGTCGACGATATCCACGTCGTATTCCGGTTCGTACTTGCCGCGTGCGTCGGCCTCCGCTTTCACCCGGGCGATTTCGTCCGGCGTGATATGGAAGACGGCGGTGACCTTTGACCGGCCGGGCTTGAGGAACTGGATCGCCGCCGCCTTGTCCAGGACGATGTAGTCGCGGCCGAGATTGTTCATCAGGATGGCGACGAAGAACGGGTCGCACATCATGTACAGCGCCCCGCCGAACTGGGTGCCGAAGACGTTCTTGTTCCACCAGCGCAACTTCATCTCGACCTTCACCGTCGTAAACGCGGCGTCGGTCTCAAGCATGCGGATGCCGGCGCCGATGAACGGCGGGTAGAAATTGATCAGCCTGAAACGGGTGCGAGCGTCCATATTCGTTTTAGACACGACTGCCGTTAAGGAAAGGCAAGTCTTTTGCGCCGGAAAGCGTAACCAAACCTTGGTTGCAGTCGTATCTGTGTTAGATTGCGCGAAAAATCAGGCGGAGGCGTAGGCATGGGTGAACCGAGTATCCATCCTTTGTGGCTCAGGCTCATGCACTGGGCCAATGCGACGGCCGTTGTGATCCTGATCCTGAGCGGCTGGCGCATCTATGACGCCACCCATTTCATGTTCGGTTTCAAGATCCCGCCGCAATATACGCTGGGCGGCTGGCTGGGCGGGGCGTTGCAATGGCACTTCGCCGCCATGTGGATCCTTGTCGTCAACGCCATCCTCTATATCATCGTCAATGTTGCCGCCCACCGCTGGACTCGGCAGTTCCTGCCCCTGACGCCGCAAAGCCTGTGGGACGATATCGTCGCCTTCGTACGCGGCAAGCTCACCCACGCCGACCTGAGCCACTACAACGCCATCCAGAAACTGGCCTATCTCTTCGCCATGGCCGATATCATCGCCCTGATCCTGTCCGGCCTGGTGCTGTGGAAGTCGGTGCAGTTCGGCTGGCTGCGGCCGCTGCTCGGCGGCTACGAAGGCGCCCGCTATGTCCATTTCATTGCCATGAGCCTGATGTGCGCCTTCTTCATCGTCCATGTCGTCATGGCGCTGCTGGTGCCGAAGACGATCAAGGCCATGGTTTGGGGGCGCTGACATGGACGATAATATCAAAAAGGACGAAGAGGCCATCCTCCACGAAGCCAGGGGCCTGCTTAAGGACCCAGGCAAACGCCGCCTGTTCGGCAACCTGCTGACACTCGGCGGCTTGTCGATCGCCACCGGTGTGGCCCTGCACAACTACGGCTCGGTCAAAGAGATTCTAAGGCGCATATCGCGCTTCAACGACGGCGCGCAGGGCGTGATCTTCAACCCGCACAACATGGCGCCAACCTACACGGAGGCCGACATCAAGCGGCCGTTCCCGTTCAACGCCTTCTATTCCATCGACAAGGCGCCGGTCGTCGACCCGGCGACCTATAAGCTGGAACTATCCGGCCAGATCAGCGACAAGCGCCCGTGGACCCTGCCGCAGCTTTACGCCCTGCCGCAGACCTCGCAAATCACCCGCCATATCTGCGTCGAGGGCTGGAGCGCCATCGGCAAGTGGGGCGGGGTGCGCTTTTCCGATTTCCTGCAACGCATCGGCGCCGACACCACCTGCAAATATGTCGGCTTCAAATGCGCCGACGGTTATTTCACGTCGATCGACATGCCGACGGCCCTGCATGTTCAGACCCTGCTGACCTTCACCTTCCACGACCATATCCTGCCGACGGGTTTCGGTTTCCCGATGAAGCTCAGGATGCCGACCAAGCTCGGCTACAAGAACCCGAAGCACATCACGGAAATCTTCGTCACCAACATCTATCCGGGCGGATACTGGGAGAACCAGGGCTATAACTGGTTCGGGGGGAGCTAGTAGCTACGCCGTCAAATCCACGAACCCGGCTTCAAGCATCCGCACGGCGTCATCCGGGGCAATTGATAACAATAACCCCCGCTGGCCGGCATTGATGTACACAATATCGAACAATTGCGCCGTTTCGTCGATGGCCGTCGGCACGCGCTTCTTCGGTCCGAACGGCGAAATGCCGCCAACCTTATAGCCTGTCAGCCGCTCCGCGTCCGGCACCTTCATCATGTTGGCCGCCTTGCCGCCGAAATGCGCCGCCAGCTTCTTCATGCTGACCTCCTGCGGCGACGGCACCACCACGCACACCGGCTTGCCATCCACCTCGGCCATCAGGGTCTTGAACGTCTGGCCCGGATCGACGCCCAAAGCCTCGGCCGCCTGCAAGCCGACCCGCGGCGCGTCCGGATCATAGGCGTACGGATGCAGGTCGAAGGCGATTCCGGCCTGGGTCAGGAAAAGCGTTCCGGGCGTGGTCTTGGACATGGCGGTTCCTTTATGTCTATAAGGCCGGCCAAGGCAAGAGTCTCCGGAGGCGAGCATGACCACAATCACCCTAATCGGACCCGGCGCGGTCGGCCTGACCGTCGGCGCGGGACTTCTCGACGCCGGCCATGACGTTCGCTTCGTCGCCCGCCAGGCCTTCGACACCCTGACCGTCAAGACGGACGAGGGCGTCTTCCGCCGCCATCAGGTCAAGGTCATCGGCCAGAATGAAATCGCGCCGACCGACTGGGTCTTTCTGTGCGTCAAGGCGCATCAGGTCGCTTCGGCGGCCGAAGCCCTGACGGCCGCCATCGGTCCGGATACCCGTGTGGCCGTCCTGCAAAATGGCGTCGAACATCGCGAACGGGTCGCCCCTTTTACCCAGGCGACGGCCGTTCCGGCCATGGTCGACGTTCCGGCCGGCAAGCTCGGGCGCGGCGAGGCGATGTGGCGCGGACGGGCCATCCTCAATGTCCAGGACGACGGCGACGGCCAGGCCTTCTGCCAATTGTTCGACGGCACCTTTGTCAAGGCGTCAACGGTTGACGACCTGACCACGCGCATGTGGCGCAAGCTGTGCGTCAATGCACCGGGTGGGGCCATCCTGTGCCTGGCCGGCAAGCCGATGAAGGTCTTCCACCAGCCCGGCATCATCGACGTAGCGCGCGGCATCCTGCAGGAATGCGTAACGGTCGGCCGCGCCGAAGGGGCCAATCTCGATCCCGCCGTCATCGAGGAGCAGCTGAAAATCTTCCTCGACGCCTATCCGGACGAGAGCAATTCGATGTTCGACGACTTCCGGGCCGGGCGGGAGACGGAATGGGACGCCCGCAACGGCGTGCTGGTCCGCAAAGGCATCAAACACGGCATTCCGACGCCGGTATCGAACGTTATTGTGCCGCTTCTCGCTGCCCAAAACCCTTAGATATCGCCCAGGAACGCCTCGACTTCGGCCTCGGTGGTGGCCCAATGCGTCACCAGCCGGTAGGCGTTAGGCGCCTCGTTCGGCCACGGGTAGAACCGGTGTCCCTTGGCCCACAGCTGGTCGGCCAGGCCGTTGGGGAAGGTGACGATCAGCTCGTTGGCCTCGACCGGGTGGACGATGCCGACGCCCGGCCTGGCGATCAGTCCTTCGCGTAGCCGCGCCGCCATGGCATTGGCATGTCGCGCCAGCGTCAGCCACAGGTCGTTGTCCAGCAAAGCCTGAAGTTGCGCCGACACGAAGCGCGCCTTCGACGGCAACTGCCCGGCGCGTTTGTGGATATAGGCGAAGTCCTCCGCCAGCACCGGGTTGAAGATGACCGCCGCCTCGGCCAGCATCGCCCCGGCCTTGGTGCCGCCGAAACTGAGGATATCGACCCCGGCCTCGACCGTCACTTCGGCCGGCGGACAACCGAGAAACGCCACCGCATTGGCCAGCCGCGCCCCGTCCATATGCAGGAACATGCCGTGGGTCTTGGCGACGGCCGACAAGGCGCGAACCTCGGCGGGCGAATAGACCGTCCCCAACTCGGTCGACTGGGTGATGCTGATCGCGCGCGGCCGCGACGTGTGCGGCGCGTGCTCCAACGTCCGTTCGATTAGACCGCCGATGCTGGCGGGCGACAGCTTGCCGTGCGCCCCGTCGAGCCCGACGATCCGCCCGCCGGTGTAGAACTCCGGCAGGCCGCATTCGTCGTTGTTGATATGGCTGCGTTTGTGGGCCAGCACCGACTCGTACGGCTTGATCATCCGCGCCAGCGCCAGCCCGTTGCACGCCGAGCCGTTGAACACCGGAAAAAGCGTCAACTGCGGCGAATAGAACACAGTCCGGAAGGTTTCGCGAAGTCTTTCGGTGACCGGATCATTGCCGTAGGCCGGCATGTCGCCGCTGTTCACGGCTTGCAGGGCCTCGATTACCGACGGATGCGCAGGTGCGGTATTGTCGCTCGCGAAATTGGCCATGGGGTACCGCCGAAAGGATAGAAAAGCCATTATTCTATAAGCCACCGCGCCGCCGAGGATCAAGCTCGCAATCTATGCTGCGTTGCGGTAATTAAATGCTGTCATCACCGCCACTAATACCTGGGTTTACATTCAGGACGGACGCCTGCCCAAGGTTTTACATGCGGCATTGCCCGCGCAAAGCCTTGCCAGGGCGCGCTTTAACCGAATTTTTTACCTGTTCTGATATTCGCATAGGCATGACACGCTTTCTGACGCGCCTGAGCCTGGTCTGCGCCACCCTGTCCGCCTGTGCCGCGACCGCCGGCGCGGCCGACCTCACCGTGACCGTGACCGACGCCAAGGGCAAGCCGGTGGTCTCGGCCGTCGTTACCTTTACTCCCAACGGCGGCGCCACGCTTTCGGCCGCCGACCGCGCCGGGCCGTTCACCATGGCGCAGAAGAACATCCATTTCGATCCGTTCGTCCTGGCCGTTCCGGTCGGCGCCACGGTCAACTTCCCCAACCAGGACCGCGTCAACCATCACGTCTACTCGTTCTCGCCGGTCCAGCCGTTCCAGTTCCCGCTCTATGGCCACGGTCAGACGCGCAGCCTGAAGTTCGAACACGAAGGCACGGTCGCCCTGGCCTGCAACATCCACGATTCTATGAGCGCCTATGTCCGCGTCGTCGCCACGCCTTACTTCGCCACTACCGACGCGACGGGTCACGTCAGCCTGACCGGCCTGCCGGAAACCGCGGGCACGCTTGCCGTCTGGCAGCCGCTGCTCGATGCGCCTGAACACAGCGTCGCCAAGCCGGTGACCCTGAAGGGCAGTGCCGTCCAGACCTTCACCGTCAAGATCAAGCCGGCGCCGGTCGCGGCGTCCACCGCGTATTAGAGAGTACCATGCTGCGTTTCAAACGCCTGAGCACGAGATTGGCGGTTATGTACGGCGGGCTGTTTTCGCTCAGCCTGCTGGTCATCGCGGCCGCGTGCTATATGGCGGTCATTTCCTATGCCACCTCGTCGGTGCAGAAGGAGCTTCAGGCCAATGCCGAGGTGTTCAAACGCATCTGGGCGCTGAAGTCCAATTCGCTGCAGACCAACGCCGTCCTGCTGTCGCGCGATTTCGGTTTCCGCCAGGCCTTGGCCACCCATGACAACGGCACGGTCGAATCCGCCTTCGAGAACCTGCAGTCTCGCGTCGACGCTCAGACCGGCCTGATCGTCGGCACCGACGGCGCGCCCATGGCCGGCGATACCGGCAGTGTCGGCCAGGCTCTGGCGACCGCGCTGAAAGTCCGCGACAATGTGGCGCCGCAGACCGGCATTGTCGCCGTCGAAAACCATCCCTACCAGGCCGTGGCTGCGCCGGTCATGGCGCCGGACTTGCTCGGTTGGGTCGTATTCGCCTCGCGCCTCGACGAAGACGAGATGCGCAACCTGCAAGGCCTGTCGTCGATCCCGATGAAGGCGGCCATCCTGACCCAGCAGACGCGCGGCGGCCTGTGGCAGGGGCCGGCCGACCAGACCCAGGGCTTCAAGACCGCTTCTCTGAGCTTCTTCATCGACCAGAGCCTGGAGACCCGTTCGGCCAGTCTGGTCCAGAGCCAGCACGGCGCGCTGATCGGCGTCGCCACCTCGCTGCCGTCGCTCGACGGCCAGCAGAAGAGCGTTCTGCTCCTGACCTATCCATTGAGCGAGGCGCTCAAATCCTACCGCACCCTGCTGACCATGCTGTTCGGCATCGGCGCCCTGGGCCTGTTCCTGGTGGTGGTCGCCAGCCTGTATCTGTCGCGCTCGCTGGTCCGGCCGATCCTGGCGCTTAAGGACGCCGCCTTCAACCTGAAGGACGGCCGGTCGGGCCAGGTCAAGGTCGCCACCCAGGACGAAATGGCCGACCTGGCCCACGCCTTCAACGCCATGGCCATCTCGAGCGAGGATCGCGAACGCGACATTACGCGCCTGGCCAAGACCGACATCGCCACCGGCCTGCCCAATCGTTCGGCCTTCGAGGACTATATCCTGGCCCTGCGCGACCGGGTCGGCGACGACGGCACCGCCGTCATCTGTATCGGCATCGACCGCTACGCCCACATCCGCGCCGTGTGGGGCGTCGCCTATGCCCACACCCTTGTCACGCGTTTGCAATCGATCCTGGTCCGCATCTTCGAGAATGCCTTCATCGCCCGTCTGTCGGCCGACACCATGGGCCTTGTGTTGGGGCCGTGCGCTTCGGATCAGGCGATGCCGCTCGCCAAGGCCATCGTCGCCCGCCTGGCCAAGCGCATCCGCGTCACCGACGATCAGAGCCTCGATGTCAATGTCAGCCTAGGCCTGTACCACGTCCCGGCCAATACTCGTCCGGCCGCCGACGAGATGATCGAACGCGCCCTGATCGCGCTCGACCAGGCGCGCGCCGCCAAGAGCCAGATCGTCCTGTTCGACCCACGCATCTATTCGGAACTGGCCGACAACCTGCTGCTCACCGACCAGCTGTTCGCCGCCCTTCAGCAGCGGGCGCTGACGGTCTATTACCAGCCCAAGTTCAGCTATCGCGAAGCCCGCATCACCGGCGCCGAGGCCCTGGTGCGCTGGCATCATCCGGAGCGCGGCTTCGTCTCGCCACAGCGTTTCGTTCGCGTCGCCGAGGAAACCGGCTGTATTCGCGACCTGACCCTGCAGGTGCTGCAGACCTGCCTGGCCGACCAGAAGCGCCTGAAAGAGCAGGGGATCGAACTCGACCTGTCGATCAACTATTCCGGCCGCTTGCTCAGCGACGAAAGCTTCAATGCCCGTACCCTGGCCATGTGCGACCAGGCTGTGGGCCGCATCTGCCTGGAAATCACCGAAACCGCC
>CAYULN010000104.1:0-12030 GCA_964445605.1 uncultured Caulobacteraceae bacterium
AGCTGGTCGACGGCGAGCCGTCATAGATGTAGCCGCAATAGACCTGCCATGGCTTGGCCTCGCGCGCCGCCAGGCTCAGGTCGGTCACGCCCAGCGCCGCGCCGGGGCTGAACACCGCCTGGACGCTGCGGAACGGATAGCGGTTGATCCAGTCGAGATCGTAGGTCAGTTCGCGGGCGCTGATGGCATCCCCGGCCTTCAGGTGGACATGCTTGCGAATACGCTTGGCCTCGGCATCCGACTTGGCCCCAGTGACGGTAACTTGACCGGCCTGGAACTCGACCACGCGGATTTGCAGCACGCCGCCGGTGATTTCCTGTTCCGGCGTCGACAGCGACACGAAGGGATAGTTCAGGTCGCGATAATGTTTGGCGACCGCCGCCTCGATCTCGGCGATCAGCTTACGCGACAGGGGCTTGCCCAGATACGGCCGCAGCACGTCGGCCACGCCGCCGGGTTGCAGGCGGCCGACCTGGCCGACCGAAACGCCGTCATTGGCGCTGGCACGGACGGCTTCCCGCGGCCCGAGCAGCACAATGGCGCGCAAGGCCGGACCGATCGGCGTGGCGTCCTGTTCGGCCGGAACGGCATTGGGCGCGGCGATCTGTGCCGGTGCATTCTTCGGTGTTTGCGGCAGGTGACGTTCAACCGCCTGGCCATGTGCCTGGACGGCCGCCAGCAGGGGGATCAGCGAAGCCGCCGAGGCCAACAGGGGAAAACGGAACTTGGGGGACATCGGCTGTACTTACTTGCTGGTGAAACTGATGGAGGACGAGATCGACTGGTTGGTCGGGTAGGGGGTGTTGGCGCAGCTTTCCTCTGAGTCGCAGGTGCTGCCCGACTGGTCGGCGGATTGAACGTTCGGACCCGTCGCCTTTTCGTTGCCGTCGCCGGCCGCCGAACCGGCATCGGTCGCGCCGTCGCCGTTTGATGTGCCCGAAGCGTCGGAGGCTGAACCGCCGGCGTCGTTTGCGCCGCCGGTCAGGCCGATCGGCGCCGGCTTGATGCTGGGCTGGCTGGCCGTGTTGACCGAGCTGCTGACCGGATTGACGACGGGATCGTTCTGCAGGGCGATGCCGGTGACGGTGAAGGCGCCCTTGACGAAGGTGACGTCGTAATTGGCCGAAGCCGCCAGGGAACCCTGGTTGATGTCGTAGACGCCCGGGTTTTCACCAGCGGCGCGTACCAGGCCGCCCGTCAGGGCGTCCGTCCCGGCCAGGCTGCCGGAGGTGATGGCGTAGGTCAGGACCGGGTCCGTGGCGCCGACGTTCTTGCCGAGGTTGTCGGCGGTCAGGGTCAGTTGGCGCGCCGTGATGCTGCCGATATTGGCCGAGGCCGAAGTGTTGAGAGTGTAGTTGCCTGCATCCGTGCCGGACAGCGCCAGGCCGGTGACCGTGACGGTCTTGCCGGTGCCGGCATTGCCGTCGGCATAGCTGCCCAGTGCCGGATTGTTCAGGACGACCGTGTCGTTGCCCTTGATGCCGCTGAGGGTATAGTTGCCCGCCGTCAGGGTGGCGCTCAAGGTCGTGTCGTAGGTCTTGGTGATGGTGCCGGTCAGTCCGGCGGTCAAGGCCGCCTTGGCGATGGTGCCGGACGCCGTTTGCGTGGTGACCGTGTAGTTGCCGCCGCCGTTGCCGTCGTTGATGGTGTAGCCGGCGACGCTGATCGTCTGGGTTCCGGCGTTCTTGCTGTTGAACGCCTGAGTTTTACCCGTGACCGTATCGGAGCCCTTCAGGCCGGTGACGCCGACCGTGCCGGTCGAAGCCGTCGTGGCGTCGTAGGTCTTGCTGTCCGTCACGGCCGTGAGCGTCAGGGCCGCCTTGGCGATGGTGCCCGAAGCCGTCTGAGTGGTGACGGTGTAGTTGTTGCCGCTGTTGCCGTCGTTGATGGTGTAGCCGGCGACGCTGATCGTCTGGGTTCCGGCGTTCTTGCTGTTGAAGGCCTGGCTCTTGCCGGTGACCGTGTCGGCGCCCTTCAGGCCGGTGGCAGTGACCGTGCCGGTCGAAGTGGTGCCGCCGTCGTAGGTCTTGCTGTCGGTGCCGGCGGCAAGGGTCAGGGCCGCTCTGGCGATGGTACCCGAAGCCGTCTGAGTGGTGACGGTGTAGTTGTTGCCGCTGTTGCCGTCGTTGACGGTGTAGCCGGTGACGCTCAGCGTCCGCGCGCCGGCGTTCTTCGAGTCGAAAGCCTGGCTCTTGCCGGTGATCGTGTCGGATCCTTGCAGGCCGGTGACGGTGACCGTGCCGGTCGAGGTCGTGCCGGCGTCGTAGGTCTTGCTGTCGGTGCCGGCGGCGACGGTCAAGGCGGCCTTGCCGACCGTCAGGGTGCCGGAGCCGTAGCTGATCGTGTAGTTTTCTTCCGACACCAGGGAGCCCGACGCCGTTAGGTTATAGGCGCCGGCGTTCTTGCTCGAGGCGGTCAGGCCGGTGACGCTGCCGGTCAGGTTGTCGGCCGACTGGTCGCCGGTCAGATAGCCGGTGACGCTGTAGGTGTCGGTCTGCGCCGCGCCGTTATAGGTCACGGTCTTGGTGTCGGCCGCCACCGTTAGGACAGGCGCATAGCCGGTGACGAAACGGTTGCCGCTGGCGGGCGTCGCCGCCAGGGCGCCGGTGCCGAAGTTGAAGGCGTCGTTGTAGTAGTTCTTGCCGCTCAGGCCGCCGAAGCTGTTGCCGGTGGCAGCCGCTGTCGAATTGCCGTGCGCCTGGGTATAGATCAGCCAGCGGCCGTTGCTGGCCGAGACGGCGAAAGCGCCCGCGGTGTTGATGAACGACCCGTCGGCGGCCAGGGTAATCGCCGTACCGGAGGCGGTCGAGCTGATCGTCGACGCCAGGGTCAGGTTGCCGCCGGCCTGGATCAAGGCCGTGCCGCTGCGCGAGATCGCCTGGTCGAGGCTGAAGGCGCTAGCCGCGACGATCTTCAGCGTGGCGCCGTCGAGCGCCGTCGTCAGCGAGCTATGCAGCGACGACCCGAAGGTGGTGTCGGCGCTGGTCTTGAGCGCGCTGTAGGACGCCTCGGAGGTGTTGTAGGTCAACCGGCCGGAAGTGACGTTGAAGCCCGTGACCTGGCCGCTGGTCAGAGTCGGCGTGTCGGTATAGGCGGTGGCGCTGACCGAGCCGGCATTGTGCACGGTTTCGGTGATGCCGATCTTGGTCGTGCCGGTGACCGTGCCGGGCGTGGCCATCAGGTAGTAATAGCCGTCGGCGCCGCTGGCCGCTGTGGTGTTGCCGACCTGGGCGCCGTTGACATAGACGGCGAGCGTCGCCGCCGGCAGGACCGAGCCGTCGCTGGCATAGGTAAAGCCGCTGATCGACTGCATGCCGGTTGGGAAGACGCTCTTGAAATATGGATAGAGGCCCGTGTCGGTCGCCCAGATCGTGCTGGAAAAACCGGTCGGCAGGCTGCCGTTCTGCAAGGTGGCGCGAGTCAGGCCGGTCGGCGTTCCGGTCGAGATGCCGTCGGCTATGCCGACATTGGTGCCGGAGGTCGTCGTATCCCAGTAGCTGTTGGTCACCGTACCGGTGAAATGCCCGGCGAAGCCGCCGCCGCTGGTGTTGGCGTGCACATAACCGGTCGAATACGAATTGCTGATGGTGCCGTCGCCGAAGCCGACCAGGCCGCCGGCATAGAGATTGCCAAACACGCCGCCTGTAGCAAACGAGTCGGTGATGGTGCCGCCGGCGTTGAAGGCGACCAGGCCACCCGTGGTATTGGCCGTGCCGGTCACCGTGCCGGTGGCGTAGGACTGGCTGATCGTGCCGAAGTCGTTCCAGCCGACCAGGCCGCCCATGTCGCTGACTCCGCCGCCATTGTCACCGAGACTGGTGACCGCGCCGGTGGCGTGCGACTGGCTGATCGTGCCGCTGTTTTGCCCGACCAGGCCGCCGGATCGGTAGGCGACGTGGGCTTCGGTGGACGCCCAGGCGTTCAGCACCGTGCCGTCGTTGTGGCCGATCAGCGGGCCGGAATAGAAATGGCCGTAGATCACGCCGCCATTCAGACCGATGTCCCGCACGACGCCGGTGTTGGTGCCGATCAGGCCGACATAGTCGTTGCCGGTGCCGTTGATGGTCAGGCCGGAAATCGTATTGCCAAGGCCGGTGAACGTACCGTCAGCCTCGGCGATGACCTGGGAAGTGAACGGATGCGAAGTCAGGTCGAGCGGCTTGGCCAGGGCATAGTAGCCGGTTCCGAATTCGATGCCTTGGAAGTCGCTCAGCGAATAGAGCAGGCTGTAGGCCTGACTGTTGATGGTCAGCGACCCACCCGTGCCAGAGTAGCTCAGGGATTTGCCTGTCAGGAAGCTGTAGTCGCCGCCTGACCCGCCATCATTGGTCTTCAATACGACCGCCGCCGTATCCGCCGCGGTCAGATTGCTGGTGATTGTCAGCGAGTGGTAGGAATCTATCGTCAGGGTCTTGCCGGTCGCTATGGCGATGTCGGCGGAGATCGTCAGATCGCCGCTCGAGTTCTTGATCGTTTTGTTGCCGGTATTGGTCAGGACCGTATCGAGCGTAAACGACACCGTCGGATTGATTTGGACCGTGACGCCGCTAAGCGCCGATTGCAATCCGCTGTAATAGCTGCCGAACACCGTCTGGGCATCGGCTGTCATAGCGCTGCTGGTGGATGCGCCGGTGGCGTAGTGGAACATGCCACCGACGATGTTTAAGCCGGTCACATTGCCTGACGTGATTGTCTGGGAACCTTTGTAGTTGGCGCCACTGACAGCCGTATCGCCGTTCAGGATCTCGCTGACCCCCAGAGCGCTGCTTGCCGAAAAACTGCTTGGCGACTGCAGGACATAATAATAACCGTTGACACCCGCCGAGGTACCGCCGGGATTCAGAATCTTGCCGTTACTGTATAAAGTTACTTTTGCGGCCGCCGCCGCGGCACTCGACGCATCGGTTGCGGTACCGCTGATCGCTTGCACGCCATTAGGATAAAAGGACTTCAAATAGGGATAAAGACCGGTGCCGGTGCCCCAGATGTTCGAATCGAAACCGGAAGGCAGGGTGCCCTGAAGTTGCGTCGTTGTCTGGGCCGTGCCCTTGCCCGTATCCGATTGTCCCGAGGTGGTCGAGTTATAATAACCGTTGGAGACGGACCCGGCGCTGTAGCCGATCAGCCCGCCGCCGTTGGTGCTAGCGGCCGCCTTGCCGGTGGCGAAGGCGCTGGTGACCGTCCCGGAGTCGAAATAGCCGACCAACCCGCCGACGGCATTGCCGGAACCTATCGCCGAACCCATGGCGTAGGCGTTGGTGATCGAGCCGCCCTGGAAGTAGCCGACCAGGCCGCCAATGCCGTTGACGGCGCTGACCTTAACATCGGCGAAGACGTTGCTGATCGTGCCGCCATAATTGGCGCCGACCAGGCCGCCGATGACACCGTCATTACTGGTGATAGTTCCCGTGGCATAGGCATTTTTGATTGTGCCTGAATTGCCGCCAACCAGCATACCGGTATAGTGCGCCGTGGTTATCGTCCCATTCAGGACGCCAATGTCACGGACTGTGCCGGAATTGAGGCCGACCAGACCGACATTGTTTCCCGAAGGCGCGTTGATCGCAAGGTTCGAAACCGTGTTGCCGAGACCTTCCAGTGTGCCGGCGAATGAACCTGTGACCACGGCGTCGGTATAGGTCGCTCCTGACGCGTCGAGCGACTTGGCCAGTGCGTAATGGCCAGATGCGCCTCCGCTCAAGCCCGTAAGGTCGCTCATGTTGTTGAGCAGGGTATAGCTGTTGCCATTGATGGTCAGCGAACCGCCCGAACCGGTGAAGCTTAACGACTTGCCCAGGGCGAAGGTGTAGTCCCCACCCGAACCGCCGTTATTGGTGGTAAGGACCACGCCGCCGGAGCCTGAGGCGGCCAGGTTGGCGTTAACCTGGATCGAATGGTAGGAATCAAGCGTCAGGACGTGGTTGCTCGACCAGGTGATGTCGGAATTGACGATGATGTCGCCGCTGCCCGAGGCGCTGTTGCCCGGACCGCTGGCGGTGGTTGACGTCGTTTGCAGCGTGACGTCGGTCGAGGCCAGGTTGGTCTGGATGGTCGAGGCCGCGGTGCTGTCGACGGTCAGATCGTCCGGGTCGACCAGCCAGTTGCCGGACTTGGCGCCGGTCGTGTCGATGCGCGCGCCGGCGAAATCGACCTTGTGGCCGGAGGTTTCGACGAAGCCGCCGGTCAGGCTGCCCTTGGCCAGGGCGGTACCGTGGAAATCGAGCCGGCCGGAGGCCATGTCGGCAATGGCCGTGACCGAGCCGCCGGTGTCCTTGCCCGAAGCGTCGAGGGTGGCGTCAGCGGCGACGGAGATGGTCCGGCCGGTGACGGTGATGGTGCCGCCGTTGCCGTTGTTGGTGGCCGACAGCGTGCTGCCCTCCACGTCGACCGAGCCGGTTCCGGTGCTCAAATAAATATGGCCGTCACGCGTGCTGACCCCGGTGGCGCGGATCAGGCCTTGGGTGTTGCCCGCCAACGCGTAGACATTGCCGCCTTCGGCGCGCAGTTCGGCCGTCGCCGCTGCGATGCTACCGGTATTGGTGACTGACGTACCCGCGCCGCCGCTGAGCACCAGGAACTTGCCGTCGTCGACAGCGGCGTCGCGCATCAGGACGCGGTCGCCGGCCAGCAGCCCCAGCGCGCCGTTCGGCGCATTGACGGTGCCGTCGTTGCGCACATTGGCCGCGACCAGGGCGACATCGCCGCCCAGGGCGCCGATCTGGCCGAGATTGACGACCGAGGCCAGCGACGGGCCTTCAAAGGTCAGGTCGCCGCCACCCATGAAAGCGGCATTGCCGATATCGAGCGTCGAGGCGACGAAGCCGCCGCCGACCTTGACCACGCCCGACTTGCCGATGATCACGCCGTTCGGGTTGATCAGATAGACCGAGCCGGTCGCCGACAGCAGGCCGTCGATCGACGACAGATTGCCGCCGGCGACACGGTTGAGCGTCGCGCCGCTGCCGTTGTTGAACTGGACCGCGTTGCCTTGGCCGACCGAGAAGCTCGACCAGTCGATGATCGCCTTGTCCGAGGTCTGGGTGACCGTCAGGTTCGGGCCCGAGCCGGCGATGCCCGCCGTGCCCGCCACGACCTGGCCGCCCGTAGGCAGGGCCTGCGCCAGTGCTGCAACCGGGGCCAACCCGCCGGACATCATGACCGCCGCGAGCATGCTGCTGCGCATGAGCCGCTGGCGGATTTGCGTTTGGGAAGACGTGGCGCGCGAGGGAACGGCGAGGCCGTTCGGAATAGACGGTGGCATTCTACGATTACTCTGACAGCCTGATTTTAGGTTGAGTCAATGTATCGCAATAGTGTTGCGCCTTGGTTAAATGCACTTTGCTTTTATTGATTAATTTCCATTAATAATTGCTCCGGTTGAATTAAATATAGTTTTTACCTGCAAGCGGACGCGGATGCTTTCTTTATATGCTTTACCATGAAATATTTCCTCTGAAGGCCTTTTATTTCCTAATTATTTGAATGGCTGACGGTTACGCGGTCGATATCGATATAGCCTTCGGTCGTGGCGGGCGTCTTGGCATAGGTGAACAGGCCGGGCCGGCTGCCTTTCCACCAGGAGAATTTCGCCAGGGCGGTCGGCTCGCCCAGGGGCGCGAACCTCTTGTTGTCGAGGCTGTAGGTGAAGCGGACAGTCTGGTCCGACGTGACATCGGCGCGCAGCCAAACGGTCCGGGCGGTGATCGCCGGGCCGGGGGTCTCTACGCCCGCCGACGCAAAGGTCAGGCGGTCCACGCCCGTCTCGCGCACCACGCCGATCCACACCGGCTTGACGCCGAACAGCACCAGCCCGGCGCGCTGGCCGTCGGCCATGTGCGAGATGTCGACGGTGGCGGTGATGCGTGCGTCCGGCCCTTGCAGGATCTGGGTGAGCGTGTTGCGGGCGGTGACGAGATAGTCGGCCGGGGCGGCGGTCAGGCGCAGATGGCCGGGGCGCTGCGTCAGGCTCCAGCGCGTGTCGTCAGGATTGTGGTTCCACTCCCATTGCAGGCCCAGGGTCTTGCCGGAAAAGTCGTCGGATTCCTGCAGCCGGTTGTGTGATACCGCGCCGGTATCCGGAACGGCGTGGCTGAGCACCGGATGGCCCGCGTCGCCCATGACCGGCCAATCGTCCCGCCATTGTACCGGCTCAAGATAATCGATTCGCCCGAAGGCGCCGGTCGAGTTGAAGTGAATGAACCAGCCCTGGCCGGACGGCGTTTCGACATAGCCGCCCTGATGCGGGCCCTGCACGTCGGTCGCTCCCTTTTCCAGGACGGTCCGCCATTCGTAAGGCCCGTCGACGGCGCGCGAGCGGCCGACCGCCTGGCTGCCTTTCTCGACGCCGCCGATGGGCGCGAAGATGTAGTACCAGCCGTTGCGCTTGTAGAGCTTCGGCCCTTCCAACACCGGCAGCATGGCCTTGTCCTCGGCGATCACCTTGCCGTCGTCCAGCACCCTCGTGCCGTCCGGGCTCATCTTGTGCAGGATCAGCGGTCCGGCCCCGACCTTGCCGTGGATCAGCCAGGCGGTTCCGTCGTCGTCCCAGAACGGGCAGGGGTCTTCGAGGCCGGGTTTGGCGATGACGGCGACCGGTTTCGACCACGGGCCGGCCGGGTCCTTGGCGGTGGCCATGAATACGCCTTCATCGGGCGTCGGCCAGTAGACATAGAACAGGCCGTTGTGGAAACGGATGGTCGGCGCCCAGACACCGCTGGCGTAGCGCGTGCCGGTCACCGGCTTGGACGTGGCGTCGGTAATCTGAAACGGCCCCGGCATGTCGTATTCCGGCGCGAAGGGCAGCTTCGGCAGGACATGGCCGATGATCTTCCAGTGCACCAGGTCGGTCGATTTCAGCACCGGAATGCCCGGCGAGAAATGGAAACTCGAAGCAACCAGATAGTAGGCCTTGCCGACGCGGATGACGTCCGGATCGGAATAGTCGGCATAGATGACGGGGTTGCGATAGGTTTCCGCCGCCGCCGGCAGGGCCAGCGCCAGGCCGGTCGCCACGATCATCGCCTTCCACATGGTCATGCGCCTTTCACATTGACGGCGTCGGTCACCGCCCGGATACGCGGCCTGGGGTCGGGGCCGGTGGTCGTCACCTTGAAACGGACCAGGGTGATGTTTTCGATGTGCCGCGTCCATAAGCCATAAGCCGGAGCGTCGCCATAATCGTTGAGCATCTCGGCGTCGGGATAGACGTTGTACATTTCCGGAATCTTGGCTTCATCGGTGAGCGGCTTGGCGCTGGGCAGCATCTTGTAGCTGATGTCGCGCAGGGCCACGTCCAGGATGCGGCGCGCCGGGATGCCGATGAAGAAGGAGCCGCGCGGGCCGTTATCCTCGCCGGTGATGCGGTCGAAAACGACGCGCCGCAAGGTGCCGACCTCTGGCTTGGGCTGGCCGGGCTGGACGCGGCCGCGGTCGTCGATGCGCATGAACAGCGGGCTGCGGGCGCGGACGATCCGGATGTCGGTGGCCAGGATGTTTTCGGCGTGGCCGCCGTCGACGATTTCCCACGACAGGCCGGAAATGGCGCCGACGCCCTTGATGCGGCGCATGGCCTCGGTGGGGCCGCCAAGCGTCAACCGTCGCGCCAGCACATTGCGAAAAACGCTTTGAGAATCTGTGCCGAGCTTCAGCGCATTGCACGAACTGATCAGGGTGCAGTTCTCGACTAGCACGTTCTCCGTCGGCGCCTGGGCCGCGCCTTTGAAACACAGCGCATCGTCACCGGAATTGATCGTACAGTTGCGCACAATGACATGGCGGCAGCCGTCGATATCGCAGCCGTCATTGTTGAAATTGGCCTGGTTCTCGACGGTCAGCCCCTCGATGAGCAAGTCGTCGCAGTTGAGATAATTCTGCATCCAGCATGATGAATCCCTCATCGACAGCCCGCTGACATGCACGCCCTGGCAGTCGATGACGCGGATCAGGAACGGCCGGCCGGGCGTGCCGTGGATGGTTTCCTGACCCTTGAAGCTGGCGCCGCGCCCGTCGATCGTGCCTTCGCCGGCAAGGGCGATATTGACGCAGCCCTCGGCGAAGATCAGCGACTGGTTCATGCCCATGTTGCTGTCCATCACCGTCGGGCGCTTGGCGACGCGGTCGGGGAAATCGGCCAGGTCGAGGCTGGCCAGCAGCCGGGCGTCCTTGGCGATCTCGAGCCGCACATGGCTGCGCAGGTCGAGCGTGCCGCTGACATAGTCGCCCCCGGCCAGCCGCACCGTACCGCCGCCTTGTTGCGCGACGGAGTCGATAGCGGCCTGGACGGCCTTGGTCGCCAGGGCATCTTCGGATTTGTAGCCGAACGACTCCGGCGTCACCACCAGGCTGGTGCCGGACCAGGGCTTCAGACGGGCCGTCAGGTCCATGGCCATGCGCTCCAGGTCCGATCGCAACGCATCCGCCCACGCCGGCCATATAGTGGCTGTTCTGGCTGATCCGGCAAACGTCAGAGCCAGGGCGCCGGCTCCGAAGTGGCGACGCGATAGGAAGGGGGAGGCTTTTTTTTGCGACATTACCGGAAACCTTGAAAAAGACCCGGCGGGAGGACCCGCCGGGCTCAGTCGACCGGGAAGAGATAACGGTCGGAGGACTTAGAAACGCGTATCGACGCCGATGAAGATCACCCGGCCTTGGACATCGTAGGTCGACGGGATGGTGTTGTCGGCCGGCAGTTGCGACGAACCGAGGATCGGCGGATCCTTGTCGAGCAGGTTGCGGAAGCCGCCTGTCAGGGTCACGCTCTTCGACAGGTTGTACGAGGCGGTCAGGTCCAGATAGGTCTGGGCCTCGATCACCGGGTTGGTCAGGGTGCTCAGCGCCGGCGGCGTCGCCCCCTGGTGCAGCGGCACGACATAGCTGTCGACCGTGACCTTGCCGATATAGCGGGCGCGCAACGACAGGGTCAGCGGCCCGGTCATCCAGGTCACCCGCGTCGTACCCTTCCAGTGCGGGATCGGTTGGCCGCAAGTGCCGCCGAACGAACCGACGCAGTAGTTCTTGATCGTCGGGATATCCTGAATCGGCGTGACGGTGAATTCCTTGACGTAGGTCCAGTCGCCGCCGAGGTTCCAGCGGCTGTTGCCCATCAGGCCCCAGTCGGTGCGGAAGCTGTAATTGCCCTCGAGATCGACGCCCGACGTCTTGATGCCGCCGATATTGGCGTTGGTCGTGGTGACATAGTTCGGCCCGACGATCTGGCCGGTGATCGTGTCGCGGTGCACGGCCTGGCAGTAGACGCTCGAGGCGTTCTGGATCGTGTTGTAGCACAGGTTCAGGACGTTCTGCAGGCCGCCGCCGCCAAGCGTCGAAATGGCGTCGTCAAGCGTGATCCGGTAATAGTCGAGGCTCAGCACCAGGCCGCTGATCTGGCGCGGAGTCCAGACCAGGCCGATCGTCGTCGTGTTCGAGGTTTCGGCGCTCAGATTGGCGTTGCCGCCGGTCACCTGGGTCAGGAAGTTGGTCGGCTGGATCGACGGATCGAAGACCAGGGCCGACGGCACGCCGGTGGCGATACATACCGCTTTGACGGCCGCCGTCTGCTGCGACACCGGCTGGCGGCTCGAACACGGATCGGTCGCCGAAGGGCCGTTGGTGCCGGCGCCGCCGAACAGTTCGCCGACATTGGGCGCCCGTATGGCGTGCTGGTATTGGGCGCGGAAAGCGATATCGTCATTGACCGCCCATTCCGACCCCAGCGAATAGGTCCAGACGTCGCCGACGCCCTTCAGGTCATAGTCGGAATAGCGGAACGCGCCGTTCAGGTTCAGATGCTTGGCCAGGCTCATGCCGGCCAGGATCGGCACGCGCACTTCGCCGTAGAGTTCCTTGACCGTGGTCGAACCGCTGGTCGCCTTGGCGGCGTTCCAGCCCGATACGTCGCCCGAGGCCAGGAAGACGTCTGGAATGTACTTGGCCGTGTCGTAGCGCCACTCGAAACCGGTCGAGAAGTCGACCGGACCGGCCGGCATGTCGAAGGCTTCGCCGGTCAGGTTGCCGGCGAACACCTGCTGCTCG
>CAYULN010000105.1:0-5400 GCA_964445605.1 uncultured Caulobacteraceae bacterium
CGCCGTCGCCCTGCGCAACCGCTGGCGCCGCAAGGCCACCGACGAGGCGATCCGCGACGAGATCACGCCGAAGAACATCCTGATGATCGGGCCGACCGGCGTCGGCAAGACCGAGATCGCCCGCCGCCTGGCCAAGCTGGCCCAGGCGCCGTTCATCAAGGTCGAGGCGACCAAGTTCACCGAAGTCGGCTATGTCGGCCGCGACGTCGACCAGATCGTCCGCGACCTGGTCGAGGCGGCGCAACTGATGATCCGCGAGAAGAACCGGCTTAGCGTCCACGCCAAGGCCGAACACAATGCCGAGGAGCGCCTGATCGACGCCCTGGTCGGCGAAACCGCCGGCAGCGCGACACGCGACAGCTTCCGCAAGAAGGTCCGTTCCGGCGAACTGGACGACAAGGAAATCGAGCTGACCCTGGCCGAGACCGGCTCGCCCATCGGCTTCATGGAAATCCCGGGCCAGCCGGCCAACGGCGCCTTCAATCTCGGCGATATGCTGTCCAAGGCCATGGGTGGCCGCAAGAAGACGGTCAAGACCACCGTCAAGGCCGCCTGGCCGTCGTTGATCAGCGAGGAGAGTGACAAGCTGCTCGACAACGATTCCGTAACCCAGGAAGCTTTGAAACTGGCCGAAAACGAAGGCATCGTCTTTCTGGATGAAATCGACAAGGTGGCGTCGCGCCAGGACCGCGGCGGCGCTGACGTGTCGCGCGAGGGCGTGCAGCGCGATCTGCTGCCTCTGATCGAAGGCACCACCGTTTCGACCAAGTACGGCCCGGTCAAGACCGACCATATCCTGTTCATCGCCTCGGGCGCCTTCCACGTTGCCAAGCCGTCAGACCTGCTGCCGGAACTGCAGGGCCGCCTGCCGATCCGGGTGGAACTGAAGGCGCTGACCCAGGACGATTTCCGCCGCATCCTGACCGAGCCGGAATCGAACCTGATCAAGCAGAACCAGGCGCTGATGGCCACCGAGGGCGTGACTCTGGAATTCGACGACGGCGCCGTCGCCGCCATGGCCGAAGCCGCCGCCACGGTCAATGCCAAGGTGGAGAACATCGGCGCCCGCCGGCTGCACACCGTCATCGAAAAGGTGATGGAGGACCTGAGCTATTCGGCGTCGGACATGTCCGGCCAGACCGTTACCATCGACGCCGACTATGTGAAGAAGCGGCTGGGCGAGATCGCCAGCGATACCGACCTCAGCCGCTATATTCTCTGACGTCCGGCGCCGGGATTTCTAACCCAAATACGTCTCGTGGTTCTTGGCGTAGTCATCGAAGTTTTCGATGAACATTTGCCGGAACTCGCGGCAGAACAGCTCGATGGCTTCCTCCTTACGCGCCATCATGTCGTCGCCGTTGGCGTTGTTGCGAGCGAATAGCCAGGCGTTAAAACGCGCCGCCGCATAGGTGGTCGATAGCGCCACTTGGGCCGGCTCGTCGTGCTGGAGCTGGCTGTTCGACAGATTGATCTGGGCGGAAACGCGCTCGTCGAAACGCAAGTCGGTCAATCTCAGCATGAGAATCCTTGTCGGAATGGGGTCAGTCGGCCTTGGCGCCGAGGATCAGATCGTCGAATTTCTCGATGTAGAAATCGTATTCGCCCTCCAGCAGCCTGCGGAAGTTCTGCATGACGAAGTCGATCTGGGCCTGGCGCTCCTCGCGCATGGCGTCGGCGGACAGGGCGTTGCCGGCGCTGACGTGAGCGCAGTAACGGGCGGCAGCGAGCAGCATCGACCCGGCGACCTGGTCGACATCGGCGGCCAAGGCCTGTTCATTGGCAAGGTTGATGAAGGCGGCGGCGTGCTCGACGAAAGTATTGTCGGTGGTCATGAAAGGGTCCTTGTCCGGAGGCGGCCGTCAGCCGGCAGTCTTCTGGCGGCCGAGCAGGCGATCGAAGTCGCGGGCGTGCTCGTTGAAATGGTCTTCGAACTGGCGGCGGCATTCGTCCAGGTAGCCGTTCAGCGCCTGGTCGTGGCGGGCCTTGTAGTCTTCCGCCGACGCGCTCGAAGCCGCCCACGCCCAGGCGCCAAAGCGCGACGTGGCATGGATCATTGCGGACAGGACCTGACCGGGAATGGCCTGCTGCAGGTGGGAATTGGACAGTTCGATGTGCGCGTTGGCCTGTTCGTAGTATCGGGCGTCGCGATGTTCTATCATGAGTGATCTCTGTGCTCTGAAATCCGGCAGGATACCCTGCCGCAAATTTCAGGGCTTTACCAGTCGTTTCAGCAGACCCTGGCTGGCGCGTTCGCACAGGGCGAACACCGCTTCGAAATCCGCGTCGCCGCCGTAATAGGGATCGGGCACGCTTTTGCTCTGGCCCAGGGCCTCCTCGAGATACAGGCCGATCTTGGCGCGGCTGTTATGCGGCCGCATTTGCCGGAGGTGGGCGACATTGTCCCGATCGAGGCCCAGGACCAGGTCGAAGCGGTTGAAATCGCTGGCGTCGATCTTGCGTGCCTGCTGGTCTTCGATGGCGACGCCATGCCGGGCGGCGACGGCGATCGATCGCCGATCCGGCGCCGCGCCGGCGTGCCACCCCCCGCAGCCGGCGGAGTCGATCTCGAATTGGTCGGCGACGCCCATGGTCTCGGCCTGGTGGCGAAAAATACCTTCGGCCAAGGGCGAACGGCAGATATTGCCAAGGCAAACAAACAGGATGGCAGTCATGCAGTGCCTATATCATTCCTTCGGAATCGGCGTAAAGACATCTGGAACGAAAACTGAACGCGAGGCCCTCCCCATGCCGGCACCGATCCCCGATTTCGCCGCCTTCACCGAACGGCTCCAGGCCATTTCCGACCGCTACGGCCGCGTTTATGGTGTTGACAGGGGCGGCGACTGGCTTCTGTTGAAAATCCAGGAGGAAATGGGCGAACTGACTCAGGCCTATCTCGCCAAGACCCATCGGTCGCGCCGCGATGCGGAAAAGGCGCGAACCGAAGTGGCCCACGAAATGGCCGACGTGTTGTGCATGCTGTTGCTGATGGCGCGCGCCGAGGGGGTCGATCTCGGCGTGGCAGTCACCGAGAAATGGCTGAAATGGGAGCAGGTGATGGCGGAAGAGGCTCATGCCGTCTAAGGCCAAGCCCAATCCGGCACTAATTAAAGCCCTGTTCGAACGCTTTGAGGCAGACAAGCCCGATCCGCGCACAGAACTCGACTTCATCAATCCGTTCACCCTGGTTGTCGCCGTAGCCCTATCAGCCCAGACCACCGACAAAGCGGTCAACAAGGCGACTGAGCCGCTGTTCAGGATCGCCGCCAATCCGCGCGATATGCTGGCGCTCGGTGAAGCGCGCCTGATGAAGATGATCAGCTCGATCGGCCTTTATCGCAACAAGGCCAAGAACGTCATGAAGCTGTGCGAGATCCTGCTCAGCGACTACGACGGCGAGGTGCCGCTCAATCGCACCGACCTGATGAAGCTGCCTGGCGTCGGCAACAAGACGGCTTCCGTCGTGCTCAACGAGCTGGACATCGAACCGGCCATCGCCGTCGACACCCATGTCTTCCGCGTTTCGCACCGGCTGGGCCTGGTCGATGCCGCGGCCAATACGCCGGACAAGGTCGAACAGCAGTTGATGAAGATCATTCCGAAGCAATGGCTGACCCGGGCGCATCACTGGTTGATCCTGCATGGCCGCTATGTCTGCGTGGCGCGCAAACCGAAGTGCGACATCTGCATCGTCCGGGACCTGTGCCCTAAGATCGGTGTCGATGAAGTTGCCACCCCAGCTGAATCCGCTCCGGCCGCGGGAGTCAAAAACCACGCGCGCAAACGTTGGAAAGCCCCCTAAACCGGCACCAGGTTCCAGTCCTTGCCGTCGCGTTCCAGCCGCAGCGTGTCGATCAGCGCCACCGCCTCGACCAGCTTGTCGTAGTCGAGCGGCTTAACGAGATAGTGCGCCGCGCCTAGGTCGCGCATGCTGATGACATCGTCCTCGAAGTCGGACTGGGTCAGCACCACCACGGGAATGGTGCTCAGCGTCTGGTCAGCCTGGATGGCGTGCAGGACGTCTTCGCCGTTCAGCTGTGGCAGATGCAGGTCGAGGAAGATGACGTCCGGACGCGGCGCTTTCTCAAAACCCGGGTCATGGCGCAGGAATTTCAACGCGTCCTCGCCGTTGACCACCCAATGGCCGTCGAATTGGACGTTGTCCTTGTCGAGACGCTGTTTCAACAGGCGGATTTCCGACGCGCTGTCCTCAATGAACAAGGCATTGGCGAGACGGTTGATGGTGGCGCTGGTCATGATGCGCGTACCCCCGTGTCCTGTGTACGTGTCTCAAAAAAGACGCTCTGAAAACAATAGGATACAGTGCGCAGACCCGACCCGGACCCTGTGCCGCACACCCCAGAAACGCGACACTAGTCCCCCCTGTTAACCTTTTACAAGCGATTTTTACAGTCGTGTAAAACTTCGTGATCTAGTGGGCCGCGCCGGTGCGAAAACCACATCTCCGGGCGATCCAGATCAGGGCCGGACAAGGCGGTTGATCGGCCCGCATGACCGGCTCCGGCCGCACCGCGCGCCACCACAATGGCCGACGTTCCTGCAGATGCTGTGGCAGTCGGATATGCCACGCCAGGCCGAGGGCTTCGAGCGCCTTGATGAAGCGGTAACCGGGATCGCTCTGGCCGGGAAACAGCCCCAGCCGCGCCGACCCGGGGAAGGCATGGTGATTGTTGTGCCAGCCTTCGCCCATGGTGATTAGTCCGGTCAGCGGCACGTTGCGGCCCTGGACGCCGGCGCCCCGCACTTCATAATGGGCCGGGCCCGCGTCGCCGTGCGGCTGGTGGGCGATGTAGCCGACCAGCCAGTGGCCAGTGGCGGTGGCGGCGATTTGCGCGCCGACGCCCCAGAGCACCCAGCCCCAACCGCCGATGGCGAAGAAGAGCAATGCCCATGGCAAATGCACCGTGATCCAGTGGCGCTCGATGAACCGATAGAACGGATCCCTGGCGACCTCGGGTTCGATAACCAGTTCCGGTGGCGAAGCCAGGCGCACCTCGCAGTGCATCTGCCAGGCGGCGTCGATCAGCGGCTTGCGGCGGTGGGCGAAGTAGGGATGGCAGTCGGTCTGCCGCTGCGCCCAGTCGCGGAAATCGTGCGTGCGGATCATCGTGAAAGGCCCACCCAGACCGGCCAGCACGCCCATATAAACCAGGAACCGTTCCAGCCACAGCGGGCAGGCGAAGCTCTTGTGGATCAGACGGCGGTGCATACCGACCGAATGGCCGAGCAGCAGCACGGCGCCCGTCTTGGCCAGGAACAGAAGAACCGTATCCAGCTGCAAATAGCAGATGACCCCGATGGCCGTCAGGGCGTAGGCCGCCAGGATGAAAAGCGACTTGACCGGCGCATAGACCACCCGACCGGTGCGGGCATCGG
>CAYULN010000106.1:0-12776 GCA_964445605.1 uncultured Caulobacteraceae bacterium
AAAACCTGCGCAAGTTCATCCTGGCCATCTCCAAGGACATCCGCGTCCTGTTGGTCAAGCTGGCTGACCGCCTGCACAACATGCGCACCTTGCAATTCGTGGCGCCGGAAAAGCGCGAACGCATCAGCCGGGAAACGCTTGACGTCTATGCGCCGCTGGCCCGTTCGATCGGCTGCAACCGCTTCGCCACCGAGCTGGAAGACCTGGCCTTTTCGCACATCAATCCGATGGGACATGCCGCCATTATCCTGCGCCTGAAGGAAATGCGCGAGGAAAAGGGCGACGCCATCGCCGCCATCGCCCGTGACATTGCCGCCAAGTTGGAAAAGGCAGGCATGTTTGCCCGCGTCTCCGGCCGCGAAAAGTCACCCTATTCGATCTGGAAGAAGCTGCAGCGCAAGTCGATGGGCTTCAACCAGCTGTCCGACATCTACGCCTTCCGCGTGGTCATGCAGAACGCCGACGACTGCTATCGCGCGCTCGGCATCCTGCACCGCGCCTGGCAGGTGGTGCCCGACCGCTTCAAGGACTTCATCTCGACGCCGAAGAGCAACAACTACCGCTCGCTGCACACCACGGTCGTCGGCCACAAGGGCACGCGCATCGAACTTCAGATTCGTACTGAAGAAATGGACCGCATCGCCGAAGAAGGCGTCGCGGCGCACTGGGGCTACAAGAACGCCACTTACGGCTTCGATGAGGAGGCGGCGTCGGTCAACGGCCGCAACCCGCTCAATTCCCTGCGCAACATCGTCACCATTGTCGAAAGCGGCGGCGATTCCGAAGACTGGGTCGAACACGCCAAGATGGAGATGTATCTCGACCAGGTCTTCGTCTTCTCACCCAAGGGCCGGCTGATCTCGCTGCCGCGCGGCGCCATGCCGCTCGATTTCGCCTTCGCCGTCCATACCGAGGTCGGCGAGACCGCCATCGGCTGCCTGATCAACGGCGAACACCGGCCGCTGCGCACGGTCCTGCAGAACGGCGATCAGGTTGAGATCCTGACCGGGCTTGAATCAAGGGTCAACCAGGACTGGTTCTCGCTGACCGTCACCGGCAAGGCGCGCTCCGCCATCCGCCGCCATATCCGCCAGCTGGAACGCGGCGACTTCATCAAGGTCGGCCGCGCCGCCATCCAGCGCGCCGCCACCCAGGTCGAGCGCCAGATCAGCGACATCAGCTGGCGGCCGGCCCTGGAACGCTTCCACGTCCAGAACGACGAAGAACTGTTCGAGCTGTGCGGCCGCGGTAAGATCTTGCCGGCCCGGATTATCGAGGCGGTCTTCCCGGGCCTGAAGCTGCCCATGGCCCTGAGCACCGACACCCTGACCCGTATCAAGGATGGCGAGGGCGGCAAGGCCTTCGTGCGTGGCTCGGCCCTGGTCGACGGCAACCGCATCGTCTTTTCCAAGTGCTGCTATCCGGTGCCGGGCGACCGCATCGTCGGCATTGTCGAAGATGAGGAAAACGGTCGGGCGGTGCACGTCCATTCGATCGAGTGCGAACGCCTGGAGGCCGTCGAGGCCGAGAAGGAGCGCTGGATCGACCTGCACTGGACGCTCAACGCCGAAAAGAACACGCTCAGCGTCGCCCGCATCCGCGTCAGCATGCAGAACAAGCCGGGCGTGCTCGGCCAGGCCTGTACCCTGATCGGCGACGCCAAGGGTAATATCGTCAACATCCACCTGGCGCCGAAACAGCTCGACTATCTCGATGTCGAGTTCGATATCGAGGTGATGGACGCCCGCCACATCATCAACATCTCGGCGGCGTTGAAGACCTCGCCGATGGTGGAGAGCGTCGACCGGGTGCGGGGCTAAGAGCGCCGGTTGCTGAAGAAGGTCCTCGGCGAACTTGCAGACGGCTATCGAATAAGCCCCTGGCCGGGGCCAGGGGCTTTTTTCATGTCAATCCAGCGGCCCCTGTTCTCACGGCGCCGGCCTTCATACATGTTAGGGCATTAGGTCAAATTATACCAATACTCGTAGGCTTCGGACGCATATTCGGCAGCCCATAAGGAGGCTACCTCGGCGGCCTCTGCTGCCTGGATCGCACTGTCCCAGTTCTGAGCCTCCTGCAGGCAGCTGCTGTTCTCGACCGAGGGGACGCAGTTGCCATAGGCTTCACCAGCATTTTCTGCGGCGGTCCAGGCATTGTTTGCCGCTTCATCGGCGGCCAGAGCGGCAATTTCCGCGCTGGCCGCTGCGTCACTGGCGGCATCGATTTCTTCCTGCGTGGCGGCCAGGGATGCATTCGGAAGCGCTATGGCAACGAGGCCTGCCGCAATGGCTGCGACGGTGACGGATTTGGTCACATACGGGGTCATGAACGTCCTCTCATGGTGTGATGGCTGGGAGACTCTACGATGACGCGGCACTGCGAGCATGGTTACGGTATGAAATTGCCACATGCAACTAAAAATTGATCGCGTTTAGGACGCTAAGCTGGCGCGGCCCTGCGCGTGTTCCAGCCATAATGCAGGGATTGGCTGTTCCAAAAAATATGCGAACGCGCTAAACCGCAGGCGAATGTGAATGAAGGGTTGCCGACCATGACCAGTGAAGACGTAATCGACGAATTTCGGGCCGCCAATGCCCTGCGCACCGGCCATTTCGTGCTGTCGAGCGGGCTGCATTCGCCGATGTTCCTGCAGAAGAACCTGGTGTTCATGGACGCAGCGCGCTGCGAGCGCCTGTGCAAGGCGCTGGCGGAAAAGATCGTCGCAGCCGTGGGCAGCGTCGACGTCGCCATTTCGCCGGCGGTCGGCGGCATCATTCCGGGCTATGAAACCGCCCGCCATCTCAAGGTCCCGTCGATGTACGTCGAACGCGAGGGCGGCGAGTTCAAGCTGCGCCGCGGTTTCCATGTCGAACCCGGCGCCCGGGTGGTCATGGTCGAGGACATCGTCACCACCGGCCTGTCATCGCGCGAATGCATCGCCGCCATTCAGAAGGCCGGTGGCAATGTCGTGGCCGCCGCCTGTATCGTCGACCGCTCCGGCGGCAAGGCCGATGTCGGTGTGCCGCTGATCGCCTTGGCCAGCCTGGAAGTGCCGGCCTATCCGGCCGACAACCTGCCGCCGGAGCTGGCTGCCATCCCCGTCGAGGACCCCGGCAGCCGCCGTCTGGAAAAAGCCTGATGGAACCTATTCGTCTCGGGTTGAACATCGATCACGTCGCCACCGTCCGCAATGCGCGCGGCGGCGACGCGCCCGATCCGGTGCGCGCCGCCGACCTGGCGCTGAAAGCCGGCGCCGACGGTATTACCGCCCACCTGCGCGAAGACCGCCGGCATATTCTCGACAAGGACGTCCACGCCATCAAGGCGATGTGCGACCGCCACAATCGGCCGCTCAATTTCGAGATGGCGGTGACCGAGGAAATGGTCGCCATCGCGCTTGAGCTCAAGCCGCACGCCGCGTGCCTGGTGCCGGAACGCCGCGAGGAACGCACCACCGAAGGCGGCCTCGACGTGGTCGGCCAGCATAACTGGGTCGGCAAGGCGGTATCGCGTCTCACGGAGGCCAACATCCGCGCTTCGCTGTTCATTGCCAGTGACCCTGCCCAGATTCAGGCGGCGGCCTCCGTCAAGGCGCCCGTGATTGAATTCCACACCGGCGCTTTGTGCGACGCTTTCCGTGAGGGCGAGCAGGCGGCATTCGACAGGGAATTACAACGCCTGAAGGTCGCCGTCGCCCAGGCCCACAATCTCGGCATCGAGGTCCACGCCGGCCACGGCATCGACTACGACACCGTGCCGTTCATCGCCGCCATCCCGCATGTCCGCGAGCTGAATATCGGCCATTTCCTGATCGGCGAGGCCATCTTTGTCGGCCTCGAATCCGCCGTGCACCGCATGCGTGCCCTGATGGACGAAGCCGTCAAGGTTCACGCAGCATGATTTTGGGCGTCGGTATCGATCTGTGCGACGCCCGCCGCATCCAGGCATCGCATGACCGTTTCGGCGCCCGCTTCCTCGACCGCATCTATACGCCGGCCGAGCAGGAACACGCCAACGCCGCCGCCCGCCCGAACCTCAGCCTGGCCAAGCGCTTCGCCGCCAAGGAGGCGGTGGCCAAGGCGCTCGGCACCGGCGTGCGCGGCTTTTTCTTCACCGATATCGAGGTGGTCTCCGACGCCCTGGGCAAGCCGCATATCCTGCTGCATGGCGGCGCGGCGGAGGCCTTGCGCCGGCTGTTGCCGGACCACACGACCGGCCATATCCATGTCTCGATGAGCGACGAAGACCCTTACGCTATGGCCTATGCGCTGATCGAGTGCCGGGCGTGACCTCTTTCCCCTTACGAAAGCTTCACGAAATTCGTCTTGTCGTCGCCATAATCTGTGGTTAGGTGATGGATCAGGAATTTTGCCGCGCTCGTCATGGGCAGGCAACGGCCAGCTGGCGAAGACGGAACAACAAGCCATGCGGCTGCCAACATGCTTTAGGGGTGAGGTTTTATGACGACATCGCGTGACGATACTCCGGCCACCGGCAAGGCGAACGCCGCCGCTTCGCAGGCCGAAACGGCCCAGATCTTTTCCGGCGACGACGACACGGCCGAGGAAGAGGCCGAGCCGGTTTCCACCAAGGATGCGGTGATGAACGAGACCAAGGAGATCGTCTCGGTTGTCGCCATCGCCCTTTTGCTGGTCATGATCCTGCGCACCATTCTGTTCCAGCCGTTCACCATCCCGTCGGCGTCGATGGAGCCCAACCTGTACCAGGGCGACTATATCGTGGTGTCGAAGTGGAACTACGGCATCTCGAAATATTCGTTCCCCGTAGCCTTGCCGTTCATCAAGGGCCGCATTTTCAACCATGCCCCGAAGCGCGGCGACATCATCGTCTTCAAGCTGCCGACCAATCCGAAGGTCGACTATATCAAGCGCGTCATCGGCCTGCCCGGCGACCGCATCCAGATGAAGCACGACCAGCTGTTCATCAACGACCAGCCGGTGCCGTTCACCAATATGGGCGAGATCCCGGCCGAGGACAGCAGCACCGGCCAAGCGATGAAGCAGCACGAATACCTGCCCGACGGCCGCGAGCACTTCATGCAGGACTTCATCAAGGACGGCAATGTCGACGACACCGACGTCTATACGGTGCCGGAACACCACTATTTCATGATGGGCGACAACCGCGACAACTCCGAGGACAGCCGCTTCCCGCAGGAAGTCGGCGGCGTCGGCTTCGTGCCGGAAGAAAACCTCGAAGGCCGCGCCATGTTCATCCTGCTGTCGTGGAAGGAAGGCTCGTCGATCTGGAAGCCGTGGACCTGGCTGAACTTCCATTGGGACCGCTTCTTCAAGGGGTTAAAGTAGCCCTCCAAGCCGAAGGCTTGGCAAGCGCGACCGCGCGCCCGAGCCGTTGCGAGGAAAGCCTGCGTGGCGATTGAACGCGACTAAAAAACGCCCTTCACGGAAGGGCAGCCCTGCTGTAAAGCGGGGCATGACCGCCCGTATCCAGAATCCAAGAGCGAAAGCCGTTGCCGCATTGCAGGCGCGCCTCGGCTACAGCTTTCAGGACAAGGACCTGCTCGAACTGGCCCTGACCCATGCCAGTGTCGCCGAAGGGGCGCGCCGAATCGCCGACAACGAACGGCTGGAATTCCTCGGCGACCGGGTGCTGGGGCTGATGATCGCCGAGACCCTGATGGAGACCCTGCCGGACGCCAGCGAAGGCGAACTGTCGCGCCGTTTCCATACCCTGGTCAGCCGCGAAGCCTGTGCGGCGGTGGCGCAAGAACTCGACCTTGGGCCGGCCTTGCGCCTGGCGGCGGGCGAGACCAAGAGCGGCGGCCGCAGCAATCCGACCATCCTCGGCGACGCCGTCGAAGCCCTGATGGCGGCGGTCTATGTCGACGGCGGCTACGAGGCGGCGGTGCGGGTCTTCAAGCCGTTGTGGGCGGATGCGATCCGCAACAGCGGCAATGCCTCGCAGAGCAATCCGAAATCCTTCCTGCAGGAATGGGCGGTGGCGCACGGCAAGTCACCGCCCGGCTATCATCTGATCGACCGCAAGGGACCGGACCATGCGCCGGTCTTCACCATGGAGGTGCGGCTTGACGGCTTCGCGCCCCAGACGGCCAGCGGTCGGTCGCGCCAGGAAGCGGAAAAGACCGCCGCCCTGCGCCTTATCGAACGGGAAAACCTAAGTTGCCAGAAGAACTAAACCCGAACACGACCCACTGCGGCTTCGTCGCCATCATCGGCGCGCCCAATGCCGGCAAATCGACCTTGGTCAACGCCCTGGTCGGCACCAAGGTGTCGATCGTGACGCAGAAGGTGCAGACCACGCGCTTTCCGGTGCGCGGCATAGCCATGGCTGGCGACACCCAGATGATCCTGGTCGACACGCCGGGCATCTTCAAGCCGCGCCGCCGCCTGGACCGCGCCATGGTGGCTTCGGCTTGGGGCGGCGCCGAGGACGCCGATTGCATCGTGTTGCTGGTCGACGCCGCCGCGCAGCTGGCGGTCAAGCACCCGAGCAAGGACATCAAGGCGACCGCCGCCGACCACAAGGCGGTCGAGGATGTCGACATGATCGTCCAGGGCCTGAAGGACAGCGGCTCGCGGGCCATCCTGGCGCTCAACAAGATCGACCTGATGAAGAGCGAGAACCTGCTGGCCATCGCCGATGAGCTGTACAAGCAAGGCGTGTTCGACGATGTGCTGATGATCTCGGCCGACAAGGGCCACGGCGTCAAGGACCTGGAAAAGCTGCTGGTCAAGCGCATGCCGGAAGGGCCGTGGCTCTATCCGGAGGACCAGGCTGCCGACGCGCCGGCGCGCATCCTGGCCGCCGAAATCACGCGCGAGAAGCTGTTCCTGCGCGTGCATGAGGAACTGCCGTACGCGGCGGCGGTCGTCACCACCGAGTTCAAGGACCTCCCGGACGGCTCAGCGCGTATCGAGCAGACCATCTTCGTCGAACGCGACGGCCAGCGCGCCATCGTGCTGGGCAAGGGTGGCCAGACCCTGAAATGGATCGGCCAGAAATCGCGCGAAGACCTGGCGAAACTGCTGGATCGTCCGGTGCACCTGTTCCTGCATGTCAAGGTCGAGGAACGCTGGAGCGAGGACCGGGCGCTGTATGCGCAATTCGGCCTGGAGTTCGATTCTTAAGGTTTTGAACCACGAACCACACGAACAGACACGAACACGGATTTTAACCACGGATGACACGGATAGCCGCCTTTTGGCGGCTTACACGGATAATATTGCCAAGGCAGCTAACAGCGAAAGATTGACTGAAATGAAGCGCTTTGCGCTTCGAAAATGCCGATTTAATCGGTCAGATTTGTCCAACATGATATCCGTGTAAGCCGCCCAAAGGCGGCTATCCGTGCCTTATCCGTGGTTAAACCACCAGGCACCCTTTGCTCAGAAGCGTTCGTGTCTGTTCGTGTGGTTCGTGGTCAAAACCTTGCTTAGCTGAAATTGCTCCGCATCTGGCCGAATCCAAAGAAATCTGTGTTCATCTGTGTGCATCTGTGGATTCACCTCTTACTTAAGACCGCATGACCGAGTTCGAAGACGAAGCCATTGTCCTGGGCGGGCGCCCGCACGGCGAAACCGGCGCCATCGTCCATGTCCTAACCGAGCAGCACGGTGTCTATGCCGCTCATATTGCCGGCGGGGCTTCAAGACGCGTCAAACCTCTATTGCAACCGGGGTCGCCCGTCGTTTTCACCTACCGCGCCCGTCATGCCGAACAGCTCGGCTCCAGCACATTAGAGGCGAGCGGGCAGGGACCGGACCTGCTTGACGATCCTTTAGGCCTGCTCGGGCTGCAATGCGCCGCCGCCCTGACCAAGGCCGTGTTGCCGGAACGCGAGCCACACGGCGGCGCCTATCATGCACTGACCGCCCTGCTGGCGGCCTTTGCCGTGCCAGAGATCTGGCCGGCCGTCTATGTCCGCTACGAAGCCGGGTTGCTGGAAGAACTCGGCTTCGGCCTGAGCCTGAACGCCTGCGCCGTCACCGGTTCGCGCGAGCACTTGATCTATGTCAGCCCCAAATCCGCCCGTGCCGTCAGCGCCGAAAGTGGTGAGCCATACAAGGACAAGCTGCTGCCCCTGCCGCAATTCCTGCTGTCCTCGCAGGCGGGGCTCAACGCCGGTGATATCGCCGACGGCTTCCGGCTGACGGCGTTTTTCCTCGAACGCCATGTCTTCCATCCGCACAACAAACCCTTGCCGGATATCCGGCTGCGGTTGCTGGATGCCCTGGCCGCCGCCGGGCATACCTAAACTTGCAAAGCACAAGCGATTGATTTTCCACGTCTAAGCCCTCTGCACCCTTGAGGCGAATCTATCCATCCTTTACTAAGACTTTCGTGAGAGAATGGGTCGTTATGCGTGAAGTCGATCGAGCTCAGATAGTGACCTACAGCGAGCAGGAATTGCTCGCTGCCAACGTCAATCCCTATACCGGCCTGGCGACCGATTACCTCAACCTGTTCAACGAAGCGATCATGCTGTTCGAAATGGGCCTCGACATGCCGGACATGGCCGAGGAACTGGCCGACTGGCAGCCGCGCGATTACGTCGCCCACTTCGAGCAATCGGGTTTCGAGCTGCGCGAAGTCGTCATTTCCGCCTATCGACACGCCCCGTCCGACGTCCGGCTCGATTTCGACGAATGCACCGCGCGCGCCCTGGCCGCCTTCGACTCGTCGATCAACATCCTGCTGAGTTCCAATCTCAACGACGCTGACGCCCGCACCGACCTGCAGAATCGCCTGCGCGAAATGAAGGGCCTAGTGGTCGAGATGGACTCGCACATCCACGGCCGCGCCGAGGTCATGGAAACCAACCTGCAAAGCGAAGTCGACGCGCTGTTCTGAGCCCTTATCCCCCATTCCATGGGGAGGAGAGGGATTAATATCGGCTGATCCGGTTTTAACCGCCCAACTTAATCCTAAATCAAGACTGACTCGCTATAGCTGGGGATGACGCAGTTTCTCCCCAGACCGCGATAGCCGATTTTGAGCCACAAACCCATTCTGCCTTTCACCAATGCCCGGGCATTGGCGCCGGAAATGCTGCTGCCCCTGGCCGAAGGCCTGATGGCCAGCGGCGCAGTCGTGTCCGTCTATACCCCGCAGGACGAGCTCTATTTCGCCACGCCGGCCTTCATGGAGCTGTACGATGTCCAGCCGGGGCCGCAGACCTTCGACAGCCTGATGCGCCACTGTTTCGAGCGCAAGACCGGCCCGCTGATCGAAAGCGACGATATCGATGCCTGGCTGAAGATGGCCAACAGCCGCCGCCGCAGCAAGCCGCACCGCCAGTTCGAAGTCGACATGATCGACGGCCGCTGGACCTGGGCGACCGAGACCATGTTCGGCGACGGCTGGATCTTCCTGACCATCACCGATTTCACTTTCATCAAACGCAAGGAATTCAACCTGGTCAATGCCCGCGACGCCGCCATTGTCGCCTCGGAAACCGACGACCTGACCGGCCTGCTCAATCGTGGCGGCGTCATGCGCCGGTTCGCCCGGCTTATCGAGGCCGGGACCGACGCGGACGGCTTCAGCATCGTCTTGTTCGACCTCGATCATTTCAAGACGATCAACGACCGGTTCGGCCACGACAGCGGCGACCAGACCCTGATCCATTTCGCCGACTGCGCCCGCCACGCCTTGCGTGACCGCGACCTGCTCGGCCGGGTCGGCGGCGAGGAGTTCCTGCTATTGATGCCGGGCGCCACCCAATCCCAGGCCGGGCTGGTCACCGAGCGCTTGCAGGCCTACCTGCGCGACCAGAGGCTCAATCTCCGCGATGTCAGCGTGCGCTACACTTTCTCTGCCGGCATCGCTCAGTGGGCGCCCGGCAAGACGCTGGAAAAGCTCTATCGTGAAGCCGACCAGGCGCTCTATGCCGCCAAGGAAGCCGGCCGCAACCAGATCAGGACCGCTTCCTGAACAGGTCGTAGCGGTGCGTCGAGCCGCTGACCGCCACATGGCTGGCCAGGCCGGGCAGGCTGTACCGTTCGAACAGCGCCGCGGCCAGGGGCGCCGGGTCGGCGGTCTTGTGCGTATTCCAGCCCAGTAACAGCACGCCGCCGGGTTCAAGCACCGCCGCCATGGCGCGCAACGCCTCCGCCTGGCGATCATGCGTGTCGATGCCCCAGCCGAAAATGCCGTTGCACAGGATCGACGCGAAGGCGACGCTGCCGAACCGCTGGTCGGCCGTCGTCAGGTCGCACGCCTCATGTCGTTCGCCATTGCCGTATTCAGCCGCGGCCGGATCGATATCGAGCGTCCAGCAGGCGCCGCCCTGGCTTTCCAGCAGCGGATAATAATCGACCGTATAGGCCCGACAGCCGACCCACAGGACCGATCGGAACCCGGCGAACACCGGCAGGATCTTGTCCCGCAGCATGCACCGGTCGGGCCGCCGCGCGATGCGCTCGGCTTCGGACGCAGGGGTGCGATAGTCGCGCGTCAGCCGCGCGAGGAAATCGAGCATGGCAAATTACGCCCCCAAGCCCGGCCCGGCGCCAGGATTGTCAATAAAAACGACCTAACGATTCCACCGATCGCACGAATCCACAAGCCAAAACTGCAGCAGCGGCAAACGCCCTTGCGGGCCTTGACTTTTCTGATTTTAGTTTTGCGCGCATCTTATCCGAAAACCGCTTCACACTTTTCGGGATGCGCTTTAACATTCAGCCATGAGTGACGTACTGATTCCCCCGGGCGCTGACGACGGCGGCCGCGTTGTCGATGAGCCGATGGGCGACGCCCTGTCACGGCGCTATCTGGCCTATGCCCTTTCCACCATCATGCACCGCGCCCTGCCGGATGTGCGCGACGGCATGAAGCCGGTCCACCGCCGCATCCTCTATGCCATGTCGAACCTGCGCCTCACGCCTGAGGCGGCGGCGCGCAAGTGCGCCAAGGTGGTCGGCGACGTCATGGGTATCTATCACCCGCACGGCGACATGGCGATCTACGACGCCCTGGTCCGCATGGCGCAGGACTTCGCCCAGCGTTACCAACTGGTCGACGGCCAGGGCAATTTCGGCAATATCGACGGCGATAACCCCGCCGCCATGCGTTACACGGAATGTCGCCTGACGCCCGCCGCCATGCTCTTGCTGGACGGCATCAACGAAGACGCGGTTGATTTTCGCCCGACCTATGACGACCAGGACGAAGAACCGGTCGTCCTGCCGGCCGGCTTCCCCAACCTGCTGGCCAACGGCGCCATGGGCATTGCCGTCGGCATGGCGACCTCGATCCCGCCGCACAACGTCGCCGAACTGATCGACGCCTGCCGCAAGCTGCTGCAAAAGCCCGACACTACCACCGAAGAATTGATGGAGTTCATTCCCGGTCCGGACTTCCCGACCGGCGGTATCTGTGTCGAGACGCGCGCCTCGATCCTCGATACCTACGAGACGGGCCGGGGCTCGATCCGTACCCGTGCCCGCTATGAGGTCGAGGACACTGGCCGCGGCACCTGGCGCATCGTCGTCCGCGAAATCCCTTACCAGGTCCAGAAGTCACGCCTGATCGAGCAACTGGCCGACCTGATCGAGAACAAGAAGGCGCCGTTGCTGGGTGATGTCCGCGACGAGTCCGACGAGGAAGTTCGCCTGGTCCTTGAGCCTAAGTCGCGCAATATCGAGCCCGAAGTGCTGATGGAAAGCCTGTTCAAGCTTTCCGACCTGGAGACGCGCTTCGGCGTCAATATCAACGTGCTCGACGGCACCGGCACGCCGCGCGTCATGGGCCTGCGCGCCTGTTTGATCGCCTGGCTCGACCACCGCCGCGTCGTGCTGATCCGCCAGTCGAACTGGCGTCTGGACAAGATCGAGAAGCGCCTTCACCTGCTGGAAGGCCTCAAGATCGCCTTCCTCAACCTGGATGAGGTCATCCGTATCATCCGCGAGGAAGAAAAGCCGCGCGACGAATTGATCCGGCGCTTCAGCCTGAGCGAGGCCCAGGCCGACTACATCCTCGATACCCGCCTGCGGCAGTTGGCGCGGCTCGAGGAAATGACCATCGAGAACGAGCACAAGAAGCTCAGCGAGGAGCGCGACGGCCTGAAAGCGCTGCTGGCCAGCGAAAAGGCGCAATGGAAGCGTATCGATCAGCAACTGGTCGAGACGCGCAAGCTGCTGCTGTCCGCCCGCCGCACCACCTTCGCCGAGGCCCCGGCCAATTTCGAGGTCGCTTCCATCGAAAGCTACCTGCCGAAGGAGCCGATCACGGTCATCCTGTCGAAGCGTGGCTGGATCCGCGCCGCCAAGGGCAAGGTCGAGGACCCGTCGGAGCTGAAGTTCAAGGAAGGCGACGACCTGGCCTGGCTGGTGCCGGCCATGACCACCGACAAGCTGATCATCCTGACTTCGGACGGCCGCTTCCTGACCGTGGCCTGCGACAAGCTGCCGTCGGCGCGCGGCCACGGCGAGCCCCTGCGCCTGATGGTCGATTTCGAAGAGTCGGCCAAGATCGTCACGGTCTTTGTCGCCGTACCGGGCCAGAAGCGCGTCATGGTGTCGAAGAACGGCTACGGTTTCCTGATGGACGAAGCCGACGCCATCGCCAACAAGCGCGCCGGCAAGCAGGCGCTCAACGTCGAAGGCACGGAGGCGTTCGCCGCCTTGGCGGTGACCGGCGACCAGCTGATGGTGCTGGGCGACAATAACAAGCTGTTGGTCTATCCGGTGTCCGAACTGCCGGAAATGGCGCGCGGCAAGGGCGTGAAATTGCAGGCCTACAAGGGTGGCGGCGTGCGCGACATCGCCGTGTTC
>CAYULN010000107.1:0-3398 GCA_964445605.1 uncultured Caulobacteraceae bacterium
CATCGAGGATGCGCCGAAGCTGGAAAAGACCTTCAAGCATGACATTGACGTGGTCGTGGATCGCGTTGTTGTCAAAGAGGGAATCATGGCGCGCCTCGCGGACAGCCTGGAGACGGCGCTGCGTCTGGCGGACGGCCTGGCGGTGGCCGAATTCGCCGATATTGCCGAGGGCGAAACGGAGCCGCAGCGCATCCTGTTCTCGGAGAAGTTCGCCTGTCCGGTCTCCGGCTTCACCATCGCCGAAATCGAGCCGCGCCTGTTTTCCTTCAACAATCCGTACGGCGCCTGTCCGGCCTGCGACGGGCTGGGCGTCAAGCTGAAGTTCGACCAGGACCTGATCATCCCCAATCCGAAGGCGACCCTGACCGACGGGGCCATTGCGCCGTGGTCGAAAGGGCCGTCGCCGCTCTATACCCAGACCCTGCAAAGCCTGTCCGTCCATTATGGATTCTCGATGGACGCCAAGTGGGACGCGTTGCCGGACAAGGTGCGCGACATCATCCTCAACGGTTCGGGCACCGACAAGATCAAGTTCACCTATCAGGACGGCTCGCGGCGTTACGACGTCACCAAGCCGTTCGAAGGCGTGGTGCCGAATATGGACCGGCGCTGGCGGGAAACGGACTCGTCGTGGGTGCGTGAGGACCTGGCGCGCTATCAGTCGGAGACGCCGTGCGATGTGTGCAACGGCGCGCGCCTGAAGCCCGAAGCTTTGGCCGTCAAGATTGACGCCAAGAACATCTCGGAGATTTCCGGCCTGTCGATCAAGCGCGCCCACGAATGGTTCTCGACGGTCGAAGACCGGCTGACCGCCAAGCAGATGGATATCGCCCGGCGAATCCTGAAGGAAATCAAGGACCGGCTGCGCTTTCTTAATGATGTGGGTCTGGATTATCTCAACCTGTCGCGCAATTCGGGCACGCTTTCCGGCGGCGAAAGCCAGCGCATCCGGCTGGCGTCGCAGATCGGCTCCGGCCTGACCGGCGTGCTGTATGTGCTGGACGAGCCGTCTATCGGCCTGCACCAGCGCGACAACGACCGGCTGCTGGTTAGTCTCAAGGGGCTGCGCGACCTCGGCAATTCGGTGCTGGTGGTCGAACACGACGAGGACGCCATCCTGCAGGCCGACTATGTCATCGACATGGGCCCGGCGGCGGGCGTGCACGGCGGCGAGATCGTGGCGCAGGGCTCGCCCGAGGCGATCAAGGCCAGCGCCAAATCCTTGACCGGTCAATACTTGACGGGCAAACGCGAAATCGCGGTTCCTGACGACCGGCGGCCGATCAATCGTAAGAAGATGCTCAAGGTGATCGGGGCGCGCGGCAACAATCTCAAGTACGTCACCGGTGAAATTCCGGTCGGGGTGATGACCTGCATCACCGGCGTGTCGGGTGGCGGCAAGTCGACCTTTACCCTCGAGACGCTGTACAAGGCGGCGGCGCGGCGGCTGAATAACGCGTCGGCCCATCCGGCGGCGCACGACAAGATCGAAGGCCTGGAATTCTTCGACAAGATCGTCGAGATCGACCAGTCGCCGATCGGCCGGACGCCGCGCTCCAACCCGGCAACCTATACCGGCGCCTTCGGGCCGATCCGCGACTGGTTCGCCGGCCTGCCGGAAGCCAAGTCGCGCGGCTACGGGCCGGGGCGGTTCTCGTTCAACGTCAAGGGCGGGCGCTGCGAGGCGTGCCAGGGCGACGGCGTGATCAAGATTGAAATGCACTTCCTGCCAGATGTCTACGTCACCTGCGACGTGTGCAAGGGCAAGCGTTATAATCGTGAGACGCTCGACATCTCGTTCAAGGGCCATTCGATCGCCGACGTGCTCGACATGACGGTCGAGGAGGGCGCCGACCTGTTCAAGGCGGTGCCGTCGATCCGCGACAAGCTGGAGACGCTGAAACGGGTCGGCCTGGGCTATATCAAGATCGGCCAGCAGGCGACGACCCTATCCGGCGGCGAGGCGCAGCGCGTCAAGCTCAGCAAGGAACTGTCGAAGCGCGCCACCGGCAAGACCCTGTATATCCTCGACGAACCGACGACGGGTCTGCATTTCGAGGATACGCGCAAGCTGCTCGAGGTGCTGCACGAACTGACCGACAACGGCAATACGGTGGTGGTCATCGAGCACAATCTCGACGTCATCAAGACGGCCGACTGGATCCTCGACTTCGGGCCGGAAGGCGGCGACGGCGGCGGCGAAATCGTGGCGACGGGCACGCCGGAAGCGGTGGCCGACAACCCGAAATCGTGGACGGGCAAATACCTGAAGCACATGCTGGCCAAGCACAAGGACCGGCAGTTGCTTGAGCCCGCGCAATAGAGAGGCCTACGCCGCTTCTCGCTTGAGGGCCCGGGCTTGCGCCAGGGTCTCCAGGCTGGCGTCGAGGATCGCCTTCCAATTGGTCAGGTCCTGGCGTTCCAGTACCGGATCGGGCGTCACGTTGCCGGCCGGCATATAGCGCACATCGTCCGAATTGATGACGTAAACCGCGTCGAGCACTCGGCCTACCGCCAATAAGGTCTTGGCGGCCTGTTCGGCGTCCTTGTGCGTCTGGGGTGGATCGAGGTCCTCGACGGCGCGCAGCAGGTCTTCGGCCAGGTTGCGCAGACGTTGCAGTTGATCACGGCGGAGCGCACGGCGCTGCTCCGGCGTGGCGATGGGGGTATGTTGTGCGTTTTCCATGCCGACAAGCATGAGGCGCGTCGAAACGGCGGGGATTATTTGCCTAAAAAGACGTGTTTTAGGCGTTCTTGCCGATATTCAATGATTGCGGGCCGGTGTTGCGCGTGACGCCGCGGTCGCCATAGGTCGCGGTGGCGGTTTTCGAGGTCTGCATCTCGGCGGCGATGGCGGTGACGATGCCTTCGGTCACCGTCTTGGCGGCGCCGACCGCATGTTCATAGCGCGACAGGTTGTCCTGAAACACCTGGGTGGCGTCGATCAATTGTTGCTTTTCATCGGGCGTGATGCCGGCGAGTAACTTCGGGTCGGCCTTGATGCGCGCCGTCTCGAAGCGATAGAGATTGGACAGGGTGCGCGTCTCCTCGATGCTGGCGGCCAGGTCCTGCGGGCGATGCGCCTCGAGAACCGCCGTGTCGGCTTCCAGGCGCTCGGCCAGGCGCTGGGTCAGGCTCAGCAACTGGCGGGCGCGGTCGGATGGATCGCGCGCCGAAATGCCTTGTTGCGCCATGTTTTGCGATGTCTGGGCCATGGTGCCTATCCTGCTTCCTGAAGTTTAAGAAGTTGTTTCTGCATCATGTCGGAAATGCCGATGCCGCCGTGTTTGGCCATCTGCTTGGCGATGGCGTCGATATAGAAGGACTTCATCGCTTCCTCGCCTTGGCCGCCGCCGAACGGGCCGCCGCTTTTGAGGCCTTCGAACATCGGCTTGAGC
>CAYULN010000108.1:0-19661 GCA_964445605.1 uncultured Caulobacteraceae bacterium
ACCCCATGCCGGCATGAAAATCCAAGCCCCTGTGCATGCGCCCTTCGCGCATGCCGAAGCCGGACGACAGGCAGGAACCGGGCGCCGGATCGAGCATCAGCGGCACGCCCTCCAGGCGCACCCAAGGCACATAGCCGACGATTTGACGTTTGCCGTCCGCCTCCGGCGCGTTGCTGACCGTCATTCCCGGGCAAATATAAAGGGTTCCTGCGGCCGCGACAGGCGGGACCGGACGAGGCGCCGGCGGAATGGGCGGGGATGGCGGCGTTGTTGTCGAGCAGGCACTCAGGATGCCGCACGCCGCTACCAGCAGACTACTTCGTCGAACCCAAGGGGTACTCATTCCCACCTTCCCGTCTCGATGAAGGGCAGGCTAGGCCGCTCACGGCTTCGCGTCAATCGGACGCCACCGTAGCGTCAGAGGCATTTCGACCTCGCGCGGGATGTTTCTCATTTTGAAATGTGGCGATAAGCGACTCCACGCCTTCTGCCCCAGAGTTCCCAGTCGAACAGTTAGCCAGTTGTGAAAGTTTTCCTTGACCAATGTCATGCCTCGGTCAATACTTGCCCACATGGCTAAGTATGAGACAGAATTGAGCCGGTCGTTTTCCGCGCTGGCAGATCCGACCCGGCGGGCGATCGTCGGGCGCCTGTGCGATGGCCCCAAATCCATAAGCGAACTTTCCGAGCCATTCGAAATGGCCCTGCCGTCGCTGCTCAAACACGTCCGTATCCTTGAGGAAAGCGGGCTCGTAAGCTCCGAGAAGGTCGGCCGAGTTCGAACCTGCAGGATCGAACCCCACGCGCTTCGTGCGACCGAATTGTGGATACGCCAGCACATTTCCGCCTGGGAGGAACGGCTCGATCGCATGGAAGCCCATATCGAACGCATGAAAAGAAAGAATTAGGGCTATGAGCAAGCCTTCGAAAACCGCCGGCTCGCCCTGGCGTGACTGGCCGATCGACCGTGAAATCGTCCTAAGTCGCGTAATCGATGCGCCGCGGAGCGTCGTGTATTCCGCCTGGACCGACCCGAACCAAATACAAGAATGGTTTGGGCCGGAGGGCATGGCGATCGAAACCAGGGAGATCGATCTCAATCCAGGCGGGACCTGGCGATTTGACATGATCGCTGGCGACGGCACGCGCTACACCAGTCGAATGGTTTTCCTGCGCATGGAACCCCTCGCGCTCATCGAGGTCGAGCACGGCACCGATCAGGAAAACGACCCTGGCAAGTTCAGAATGCTCGTCACCTTTGACGAACAAAGCGACGGCAAGACCGTCCTTACGCTACGTCAAATGCATCCATCCAAGGCGCGTAGAGATACCGTAATCGGCTTCGGAGCCGTCGAATATGGAGGGCAGACGCTGAAGAAACTGGCTCGCTACGTTGCGAGAGTTACGTCCAAATGACCTGCGCCACAGCTTGGTATCCATACAAAAAAGGGAAAAAATAATGGCTAAAGTAAAAGTTTTCGGATTTAGCGTCTCGCTTGATGGCTTTTCCGCAGGCGTTGAGCAGAGTTTGACCCACCCGCTTGGAATACGGGGCGATGAGATCTTTCAGTGGTTTTTCCCGACGCGGGCTTTTCTGGAAATGCTGGGAAAAGAGGGCGGTGAAACGGGCATAGACAACGAATTCGGCCGACGCGCCATGGAGGGTTTCGGCGCCTTCATCCTCGGTCGCAACATGTTCGGCCCCATTCGCGGGAAGTGGCCGGACGACCAATGGAAAGGATGGTGGGGTGATAACCCGCCTTACCACGCGCCAACCTTCATATTGACCCACTATCCACGACCGCCGATCGAGATGTTGGGCGGTACGACCTTTCACTTTGTCACCGACGGTATCGAGTCGGCACTGCATAGGGCGCGCGAAGCGGCAGGCGCAAAGGACATCAAAATCGGCGGCGGCGTTCAGACGGTAAGGCAATACATTCAAGCCGGCCACGTCGACGAAATTCACCTCGCAATCGCCCCCATTGCGCTTGGCCAAGGCGAATCGCTCTTCAGCGGCCTGGATCTTCGCGCCCTGGGCTATCGGACGGTCGAGCATACTGCGACCGACCGAGCCACGCACATTGTCCTCGCGAAATAGAGTTGTCGGCTTGGGCTAAGCAAAAACGGCCTCCCGCGAGGGAGGCCGTTTTTTCTATCTACTTGAAATCGCTAGACTTCCTGGTTGCGGGGGCTGGATTTGAACCAACGACCTTCAGGTTATGAGCCGAAAAAGCAACTTTCTATCCAATTGATTTTAAATCCATATTCCAGCTCACCTTTGTGCTTGTGCTAATTCTTGTGCTAAAAATCGTCAAAAACTGAATCAATTCGAATCGTTAGTGCCCACCTGTGTTAGATAAAGGCATTCGCATATTAACAACCCTACAATTGTAACCGGCGTCTGGTGTCGTGGGCGAGTCGCTGTTGCTTTCAGCACCAGCGAATGGTGCCTTCCCGAAGAATGAAGTGGGACTTGCATCCCACCTTGCGCCAGACTGACGGGTGCAGATTTGCAGCGCCCGATTCATCCGCCCAAGCCTTCCAGGTTGGATTCTGATCTTCTAGCAAATTGAGATCAAGAACCTCGCCACATCCGCAAGGGCAGATCAGTTTCGCTTCCCACGCTTCGTCATCCTCGGTTAGCACATAAAGCCGCTTCTTTTTTAGCCTTGCGGGGTATCGACCCTCGGTAATGACGAGACGATACCTCCGGTCAAAAAAGCTTAAAAACCAAAGAGAAATGCCGTGAAGGAATGTCAGGACTGAGTTCATAGTTCACCAAGCTGTGGCAGCCCCAGCGCGGGCTTCCTGTCGCCGAATCCAACATGCGGCTTTAGCATAGGGCAATCTTCCAGCTCTTCGTCAGCCGTCAGGCGAAGCTCCGCCAAGCTGAATTCAATAGAACCGATATCAGCGTTATCCATTTTTCGATAGGGGTGCAGCCGCGCCAAAAAGTCATTCACCGCCAGGGCTGCCGCGAACATGTTAACGCTGACCACCGCCGGGCGCCGGACCTGGAGGCCCTTGATATATTTGTCTTCGACCTGCTGGGCCGCCGCTTTCGGATCACGTCGGTGTATTTCCTCGGAGGCAACATCCGCCATCGAAATGGCCTGACGGGAAATCAGGCTCGACCGGCCGGGCACAAGATAATGCACCGTACCTAGAATGTCCTTGATTTTCCCGCGCTCCGTTCCTTCGCGTACAGCATCAAGGAGGATGCCGAGGTCGAAGTACGGAAGGTTATAATGGGTGGACGACAGGTTCATGATGAAACGGCCCGTGGCGGTGTCGACGCAGCCGAACAGTACATCGCAAAGTGATATGGCGCGTAGGGACTCCGGATCGTCAATTGTCTTAGGTATCGCTGTCACGACCGTCCCGAGTCCTTTGCGTCCGATCTCCCGATCTGCGGCGCTCACCTTCAAGACTTCACGCTGCGCGTCTTCGGCGGTGGCAAAAAGAATGCGGTTTAGATTTCGATCTTCGATGTGGTCGTCGTCGATCATAACGACGTGCCCGACACCAAGGCGAACAAGTTGCTCAAGCACGGGGCTGCCGGTACCCGAGACGCCGACGATACCGATGCGCAGGCGCTGGAGCCGTCGCGTGGTGCCTTCGCCGAACGCCTGATCCTGCGACGGGGCGAAAGGCTTGTCTTCAGCTTGTCCGAAGTCCTTCCACCAAAATCTCATGGTCGGGCCGACAACGTTGATCAGGTCGAAATCCTTGAAGGCTTCACCGCGCCAGAGATAGCGACCGAACATCGACCCGTCAGGCAGCATGATGACGCTGCCATGCGGTACGTCGCATTCCACCCAGGATCGGATCGTCGGCAGGAGTTCCGTGTCGCTTGCGTCGTCAACCTTGGAAAATTTTTGGTAACCCTGGGGGTGGCTATGCACCTTGACCAGGCTGAGGCCATCGATCTCAGCTTGCTCGATGAGATTGACGATGCTTTCGGCCCGCCAATCGACCCGATTGCGGCTCCGCTGACATTCTTCATGCGGGATAAGATGGAGATATCGCGCGACCAGCCGATGCCGGTCCTCGCCCGCTGCCCGCCCGCATGCGATGAAAGCTACCGCCTCCAGCCCATCGCCTGGAAAGAGATGGGCCTGGAGTGCGACATGCTGATCTTCCGTGAGTGTCAGGGATACCGGCGGACTCATTTTTTCAGCTCTTCGGCAAAGAATTCTTCGACCAGGTAGATATGGGTCTCAAGGCAATCTTCGCCCGACACCCAAGGGTTGGCGTTGGTCCGGTGCCGCGACCAGCGCTGAAAGGCGAGGCCATCGATCTGCTGGATAACATCCGCTTTTTCGATGGGCTTACCATCCGCCCGCGCCACAGGCGGATGGAGATACATCATGTCGAGGGCAGTAAAAGGATACCCTCCCTCCATGCGAATGGCGAGGGTTACGTGGCTGACCGTGTAGCCGGGCGGCATCGGGAACTGATGCAGCAGAATCCAGGTCGAGCCGTCAACTACGGCCTCCCACTGGAGGCCGTAGTTGTCGAGGAAGGCGCGGTCTTGGTCGATAGTGACTGCCTGGCGGCGGGGCGTGAACTCGCCCTCGCCCTGGCCGCCCTTGATCGCCCGAAACTTCTCCACACCGTGGCGACGGAGGTCGACTTCCTGATCGAGCTTGACGACCTCGGGCTTCGAGCCCGCCAGCTTGAGACGCAGGACGTACTCGTCCGGCGGCACCAGTCCCGCCGCCGTCAGGACTTCACGGCCGGTGATGATATGGCTGTGCCATTCCACGAGCGTGTCGTTGACACGGAAACGGTAGACTTTGGCGCGCGGCGCCGGCCGGCCTTCCCTGGCGCACTGCTCCAGGTCGGCAGCCTCTTCCAACAGCTCTTCCGCCTCTTCGATCAGTTTTTCGGCTTCTTCGATCAGCTTTTCCGCCTCGGCCGGCAGCGAGGCGGGATTTTCAGGATGTTCGGTCATGTGACCCTCCGTATGGTTAGCATCTGGGGTTATCCCCCATTAACCTCACCATGCCTTAGCTTGCTAAGAATGTCAAGCATACACTTTGCATGCTTGTAAAACTTTGCAAAAAGCGTTAGAATCCATGGGCTGGGAAGAGCGAGGAACATCATGACCCATCCAACGGACGACCGGTTCGAGTCGGAAAACACGGACGGAGGCGGTGAAGTTATCGGCATTGCGGCGAATCAGGATTCGGTCGGCGACGACCAATCCGACAGCCGCATCAATGAAGCTGATTTGGAAAACAATCCTGCCGCCAGGCTCGGCCAGCACTTGAATCATATCAGGCTGGACCGCAACCTGACGCTACGCCAAGTAGAAGATCTGAGCGATAAGGTAGTATCCAACCCTTACCTGAGCCAGATCGAAAAGGGGAAGATTAAGCAGCCGTCTCCAAATATTCTCCATACCTTGGCTCGCATCTACAATACGAGCTATGAAAAGCTCATGGAAATGGCCGGCTATATTGTAGCAAAGCCTACTGAAAACGCCGCGCACGGGCGCGCGGCTACATTCGCCGAACTCAATTTGAGCGAACAGGAAGAGCACGAACTCTTGGAATATTTAAAATGGAAGCGTTCTATGAAGGGAAACACGGGTGAAGGCGGATGATAGTTCGTTAACGCCGGAGCAGCTCATCACCGTGCGCGCGTCTGCACGGTTACTGCTCGACAAAGGCGATTCATGGGGCGTCTTCCCGACTCCAGTCAATCAATTGGTAGAAGCTGCCGGTCTGGAATTGGCGCCGATCAGTGCGTTCGATGAAGGTTCCATGCGTCGCTATCTGCGCGAAGCTGGAGAAAAAGCCGCCCAATTTCTTAAAGGCGCTATAGACAAAGTCATGGGCATTTTCGACGTCCATGCTGACATCATTCACATCGACCCCAAGCTTTATCCTGATAAGCAAACCTTCCTCAAGCTTCATGAAACCGGGCACAAGGAGCTGCCGCACCAGCGCGGGCTGTTTAAGTGGATTCAGGATTGCGCAGTCCATCTTAGTCCTGAAACGGCTGAGCTGTTCGAGCGCGAGGCCAATACCTTCGCCAGCATTGTGCTGTTTCAGGATGACGCGTTCGCGAACCGGACGGCAGATGAACCGTTCAGTCTGAAAGTTCCGCTTCGCGTCGGAAAATCCTTTGGCGCCTCGGTTTATGCGTCGTGCCGCGAATATGTCCACAAACATCACAAGACCTGCGCGGTTGTCGTCCTGGAGCCGACTGAATTCGATCCGGCACAGGGGCCGGTTGCCGTGGTGCGGCGGATTGAGATGTCCGCCGGCTTTGCGGCGCAGTTTGGCCTGTCATGCCTGCCGCAGAAAATAGACAGCGCCTCCGACATGTTCATGCTTATGCCGTTCGAGCCCAGGCGAATGAGTTCGCCACAGGCGTTCTCACTGAGCGATCGAACCGGCGCAGATTTTGAGTTCGTCGGGGAAGGTCTGCGGACGAGCTATCATACGATTTTGCTCATTCACCAAATCGCGACATTGGGAAAAAATACCCTACTGGCCGCGTCGTAGGTGATTGAGGCTACCGACATAGCGATCCCAGCTCTACCCTGTTGTCATTTTCACAGATTAGATGGTTGCGGGAAGGGGATTTGAACCTCTGACCTCAAGGTTATGAGCCTTGCGAGATACCGGGCTGCTCCACCCCGCGAAAGATAGGCAATATAATACCTCATGACGTAAAAGTCCATATTCTCGAATCCGCAAAAAACCTTGTGTTTTACAGCACAGAGGGTCGACGGTGCTCCCGTTCAGTATGCATCGCTTTCAGCCAGTCAATCGCGACCTCTGGCATCCTCAGTCGTCTGGCAGCCGCAATTTCGCGTTCAAGAGTTATCGGGATATCGCTGAACAATATTCCCCTTATTTTCATTTCCTCTCGAATATGAGTGAAGTGTGCGAAGTTAATCATTACCTTTTCGGGATCACGCACTATAGGGGAACCATGAGTCATATAGACTCTGGTGATCAGCGTGATTTCCTCGAATATCTCTTTGACCCGCTCATCTGATTCCGTCCTGAAATATGGGTCACGCCGGTAGTTCACCGCCCACGCCTCATGTCGCTTCATCGTCTCAGGCACGTACTCGCTTGCGACGTATGCGCCAGGGTCGCCGGCATCTTCAAAAAACTCCCCCGATCCGAAGGAAGCCCACTTCTTGACTACATAATCGACCACCGCCGGCTTCCATTCGCAATGCCGGATGCCGGGAGCGGTGACCGTCAGAATGGGCAACACCAGTCGTCCCTCGACCAGCGTAGAATGACGCTCCGTTATGTACCAAACGGCATCGATATTTTCGTAGCGAAAGCCTCCCCGCTCCTGCCGGTTCATCTCCTTTTTCAGGACCTTCAGAACCACATCTGGGGCATACTCCGCGTGGTTTTCATTGACAATGATTACCAGACGGAAAATGTTTTTTCTCGGATAATCAATCGTATGCGCGAGTAATTGGTCGTTGGCTTTCTTTAAATGCGTGACAATTGTCCGGCCGATCCTGCCTACAACATCGGCGATAATTTGCGCAGGATTTTCCATCCTCGCCGCAATGGTATCCAGGGTCGCCGCCTCAAAAACAGGGGGAAAATCCGGACGCCGACGCAATGTTTCGACAAAATTGTCCACCCGCACACCTGGCTCACCCTCAAGCGATTTCACTTCAACCGCCAGCAAGCCATTCAAGCAGACATAGTCGATGTGCTCTGTCTCAGGGTCATGATAATCATCGAGACATTGCCCACTTAGCGCCTGTTCAAGAAAGGAAATCAATCTTGGCGTGACAGGTTGCAGTGGCTTTGAATGTTCAACTCTCATGATTTCCCTGGATACGCCGGCTAATTCTTACCGCCGTATCCAGCCCTTAATGCGTTCAACGTCGCAACGTCGCCAAGGAAAAAGCGGTCGGCCAGTTCCGCGTCTGTTATTCCGCCAACAATGTTTTTGGTCTCGATGCCAAGCATTTCTGCGGCTAGGTGCGATCCCATCGCCGCCAGCGTTTCCACCATCGGTCGGCGCTCTGCGAGCAGATAGGCTTTCCATTGCGGGAAGCGATGCAATAGACAAAGAGTGATGTGTCCAAGATTGTCATATGTCAGGCATGCCCATTCGGTCACCCGCATATCGCCTAGCGACCGTTCCCTCAAAAGCGCGGGATAATTGCCAACGGATGCCAGCAAGCGCTGCTCCGCTTGCCAAATTGCCTTTAATTGTTGCTTGGCCGATTCAACCAGCAGCCCTCGCTCGTTGGAATTCCTGCGCACGAAATCCCGGACGCCGGCTATGGTGTGCGTGTCAATGAGGTTGATCAACTGGCCTTCTGGCGACGTGACAATTTGAAACCACGATATTTCCGGAAAGGTATGGCGCGCCATGGCATGCAGATCCTGCGCCAGATTCCGCACGCCGTCATTGCTGATGGCGATAATTTTCAGCAACCTCCTAAGTGCGCACGCCGCCAGCAAGATAAGCCGATACGGCTCGTAATCCGCGAAATAGGTCAGGCATTGATCGAGAAGGAAGCGGACAGACAAGTCCAAATCGCGCAACTGGTTGCCCTGCGCAAGCCAGGCCGGTTGCCACGTGACCGTTGGCGATTTTTCCGCCAGCGCAATCAGATAAGTCACCGCCTGCGCCATGTAGATGTCATTTACCGCGCGGGGATGGTCAGGGAAAATGCGAAACATTGCTTGGAAACTATTGGGCAGACTTAACTCAACGAGCCTCATGTTTACGCGGTTGGTTATTGGTATCGGATTTTCGAGGAAAAGATATACCTCGCATAAATCTTCCAGGCTGGCAGTTTCGACATCCTGTTGCTGTTGATCCCTGTCCCTCGTATTCGCTGCGCGGAAATTTTGAATGACGATATCGCGTTTTGAATTAAGCCTGCGCTCGATCAGGGACGCGAACTCCTCGACCCGCTGCATGTTGAACTCTTTGTCGAAAACCCGATCGACCATCCGAATGATGCGGCGTTTCTGAAAAAACCAGATTTGCATCGGCTCCAGAATGGTGCGCATTTTGTCGAACTCGGCGCAGATATTTTTAATCGCAACGCGTAAAACCGGTTCCGCGACGCTGACTTCCCGATCAAATACTTCGATTTTGACGCCATCGCAAAGAACGATCAAAGCTGCGTTCACGGTCGGGTGTATGGAATATTCGATGGCTTGAGCCAATTCCTGGTAGCCGAATTCCGCCTTTTTCAGGTTGGGCTTCTTGGCTTCAATCAACCAGAAATTTTCGTTCCAGAGAGCGAATTTGTAATCCGCCTTTCTCAGTTTCTTTCCTCGAAAACTTAGCTGATGCTCCAGGTCGGCTGAAAATATAGTCCCCTTGTCGTAACCTAGGATTTGCACGAGGGGGTCAATAATGTAGCTGCGGACTTCAGCTTCGTTGAAACCGGCGACATCGTACTGCTCGATTTTCCTGAGTGTGGCTATGTGGGGCTCAGACAGAGGCTCCAGCCGCTTGGTCAAAAGCAGCGCATCTATATTGATGGGCTTGGTAAAATTTGGGTCCATCCCCCGCCTCCGCGAGTCGTTCTGTAAGACCGAGAGAAGAATAAATCAAGAACATTGGCCTAGATTACGTTAGCTAGCGTGTGAATTTTTCGGTGAAATATCCCCATCTCCTCATTGTTGGCGATCTTTGTTCAACTGCCCAGAAGAGCTAATTTCTGCCGGTTAATGGTCGCTCTTGACGGCAGGATGGCCCAACTTATATATCTTGAAGGAAGAAATTATATGTTGTAGGCACTTATGGACATATTTTTGTTAAATTCCCTATTTAAACATATAATTAGTACGAATATGATATATCTTATATGTCAGAAAATTATAGGTTATTTTCTGACAATTTAAGGCAAAGGCAATGTCTGCAATCGCATCCACGATCACCCGCCGTATCCGCGCCAAACAGCGGGGATGGGTTTTTACGCCGAAGGACTTCATCGACCTCGGCACCCGTGCGGCTGTCGATCAGACGCTATCGCGCCTGGCCAAGGCCGGGACGATCCGCCGTGTCGGCCGTGGCGTCTATGATTTCCCGAAAATGCACGACACACTCGGCACATTGTCCCCCAATGTTGATGGCATTGCCGACGCGGTTTCGGCGCAGACCGGGGACGTGGCTGTTGCCTCTGGCGCGGCGGCGGCGAACTATCTCGGCTTGTCTACGCAGGTCCCTGCTCGCCCTACATATGTGACCACAGGCGCCGCCAAGGTGAAAAAGGTCGGCAACCGGACCCTGACGTTCAAACGCAGCCGCGCGCCGATCCTGAAAGATGGTTCGCCCCGGACCAATTATGTACTTCAAGCGCTGGCCTACTTGGGCAAAGATAGCATCGACGCCGATGTGATTCAGCGCTGCGCAGACCAGTTGGACGACCGGGACATGAAAACTCTCATCGCCAGCAAGGCTCTGATGTCAGGGTGGATGGCGGATGTCATAACCAAGATCGACGGCGCCAGACATGGAAAACTTCGCGCGTAGCGCCCCGGAAACAAGACTGGCGGCTATTCGGGAAGCCGCCGCGCAGCGCGATTTGTCACCGGTCATTATGGAGAAGGATTTTTGGGTTTGCTGGACTTTGCGCCGGTTAAGCCAACATCCCGATCTCGGTCCCCACCTCACCTTCAAGGGTGGCACATCGCTGTCAAAGGCCTACGATATCATCGAACGCTTTTCGGAAGATATCGACCTGACGATAGGCCGGACTGCACCCTTTGTCTCCGACACGCTGCCGCCGATGGAGTCGGACATCACCGGCAACGAGGTGAAGCGCAGGACCGACAAACTGATCGAAGCCGCCAAATCTTATGTGGCGGAAACCGTGCTGCCGCAGCTCAAAGCGTCGATTGCCCAGGCCCTGGGAACTGAAGATGGATGGCGAATCGTGCTGGATGCAGCCGATCCGCAGACCATCCTCTTTTATTATCCGGCGACGGCGAACTATCTCAGAGAACGAGGTTTCGGCGGACCGATTTCCTCCGGCTCACTAAGTGGGGGATGGATCGAGCCTGGGTCTATCCGGCCACAGATCAAACTAGAATTCGGCGCGCGTGGCGAAACCGATCCGCACGAAGTCCGAACCGTTAGGCCTTACCTTGCCGACATTTTTCCGGACCTGATCACCGACGCCAACACTGAATTCGCCACGCTGGCCGCCGAACGCACCTTTTGGGAAAAGGCGACCATCCTTCACGCCCTGCACAACACCGGCAAAATTCGGGACCGGCTGTCCCGTCACTATTACGACCTACACATGCTGACACAGGCTGGCGTGGCGGATAAGGCCATTGCGCAGCCAGAGTTGCTGGCCCAGGTGGTTCGCAATAAGTCGCTGATGTTCCGGGAGCCAAAAGCCTCATATGAGACAGCTGTGTTCGGCAGCCTGATGCTACTGCCGACCGGCAGCGCCGTCGATGATCTGAAAAAGGATTATGCCGCCATGACGGAAATGTTCATGGGGGAAGCGCCATCGTTCGACAATATCACTAAGACCATGCGCGAACTCGAAGTGTGGATCAACTCGCGAGGATAATCGGCCCGACCGAACAGCATCCATCCCCACAATCCTCAATCCCGCGACAAGTTATTATCAGTAATTTGGGGCTTTGGGCTCCACACCCCGTCTATTACTCTTGACGGACTTGGCGAAATAGGTCTTCTAATTCTTAGCCCTTTAGGTGCTCCAAGATAAAAATTTTTGATCAGGAATCCCGGATTCCGTTCTTGGAGAGCACCATGCTAAAATTCCTTCAGCTTCTGTTTCGTGACTGCGAACTCGCCGTCAAGGCCAATACCGTTCATGGTTTCAGCGCCGCCGCGAAAGGCCCTTTCGCCGTCATCGCCGTGATCATAATGTTCGCGATTATGGCAGTGATCGCTTTGGCTTATGTGGCATGATGAATGTTTTTGCGGCTTTGGAGGTCTCTGGACGAGACAGGGACCACTATTCCACCGTCGCGACCATATCGCGCACCGGACGGCCCATACGCTCGGCAAGCTTGCACAAAGTCGAGAATGGCGGGTTACGTTCGCCCCGTTCCAGCAGGCTGATATAGGTCGGATCGAAGTCGCAGTTCTCCGCCTATTCCTCCTGCGTCAAATCCTCTGCTTTTGCTCGGCCAACCGACTTACGGCGGCCGGCGCGGCGAAGCCGTCAAGGTCAAGGCGCGCGACTTTCAATAGAATGCGTCGAACGCCGAGCTCGTCAAAGCCTTACTTCACCGGAATAAAAAGGGATTCTGCTTTGGCAGCTTCGATGGCCGTCAGGCTGTCCCGACCAACTTTAGGATTATTAATTTTAAACTCCCCGTTTAAATCGAGAGCCGTCAACGCTGTCGGAATATTGTCTGTATGTGGCGGCCAGAACTGAACCGGCGCGCTGACCGTGCTGTCAGAGCCGCACGACGCAGACGCCACGCGCTCGCAATTGACCGCCGCAATTGGCGATCCCAATTCCTCCAAACCACGGAAGGGCGATACACGAATGCCCGGAGCATAACAGTACAAATAAATGTTCGCGATATATCGATCTCTCTGCAAGGGCGACCTCACGACGACGCGATTGACCAATTCCTGCTGCTCGTCGAAACCTGCTTTATCGCCTTGGCGGCACAGTTCTTTCGCCAGATTAATTCTTGCATGGATTTCGAGGGTCGTGGCCCCAGAGCGGCTTGCCGCGCTCACGGCGCTGTCCAAATATTTAGTCATTTTACCTGCGTCCGAAAATTGTCGCTCTGCAATGGTCGACTTCCGGAAGTTAGGATTAAAAATTTTGGCAAGCGCGTCGTAGGTTGTCACCTCGTCCTCGACTGAACCCCAATGACGGGCAACTTCCGCCGCCGACAGCATTGCGGCTTCAAAATTTTCGACATCGCCTTTGAGATGATAAATATTAGCAAGACGCTGATAGCCCTGGATTTTATAACTTGGCAGGAAGCTACGGTCGGACTGAGCTACAACTGACGAATACAACCGTATTGCGCGCCCGAAATCGCCTGTACGAGCCGCAAAATCTCCTTGAAGCAGGAGGTCCTCCAGATACGCCGTGCCTCCCTGCTTTTTTGCCTCCTCGGCGGAAATGGCGCGAAAGACCTCAACTTGCTCAGCTAGTTTTGGAAATTGGCTAAGGTCTCGATCTGCTCGCTCTCCTCCGACGCAAACCCGAATGGCACCCGCAGTCCCATCGACATCGATCGAAGTTCCCGCGTCCTTTTCATCAGACGCGTCGCTTCCCTCTGCGCCATCCAAATTTACGGTGTCGCGCGGCCTTCCCCACAAAACCAGAACGCTTCTCGCAACGGCAATTTCAGTTTTCACCTCTGGATCGGCAGGTTTGCTTTTAAATCTATCAGTCAACGCCTGCGAAGCTTTGAGAAGGCTGCTACTGTCCTGATAACCGAGCCATTTTTCGGACAGGGCCTCGCAATGCTTAAAAGCATCAATGTATTCGGCACATGTATCGCTACCAGCTGACATTGGCGTGTGGTGGCACCGCCCATAAATTGATGCGAGGTCTTGCTCGGCTAACTTTTTATTATTCGCAAGGAGCAATCGCGCTTCCTTAACAGAACTCGCTTTTGGCCACATGCCATACGCAAAGAACGAATAGTGCGACTGGTCCTTTGCAGCTACCGCTTTGCCTCGTTCCATCACCAAGTTCAGAATATAGGGCTCTGACTGTCCGGTAAGTTTTTTCTCAGCTAGCGGAAGTAGGCCATCAAGTTTCTCCTGGAGGCAGTCCTCAGGCGCGTCGCGGTATTGATTCAAGTAGCAGTACTTAATTCCGCCAAGATAGAGACGGCCGAACTGCAAGAAAAACTGCCGATCCTGGGGTGTGTCGTCCTTTGCGTCCTTCTGCAACTCCGTCAGAGTCGCGTCGACATCGACATCCGCCAAACATTTTAAAAATTCAGATTCACGGCCGGTAATCGTAAAGTCCCGGGCCGAAAATATACATGTCGCACTTTTGATCCCCGCTGGCGCATTAGAGGCGTGAATCCGGTTTGTCGCGTCCACGGCGACATTAAGGTCAAAACGTTGCGCGACGACCCATAGTCCAAACAATTCATCCGGCGATTTTGCCTCTGCGCTCAACAATTCGAGCCCCTGAGACTGGGTGCTTTCATTTTCGATGAGCGAGGCCGCGCGGCGAATCCGAGGATTCATTGACCACTTCAACTTAGAAATGATCCCATCGATTTCTATCTGCGACGAAGTACCAAATGCGGCGCCAAACGGAAGGACCCCTGTTTCGTTTTGGCTTCCACCAAAGACTCCAAGCCTCGGTTCTTTGTCAAAAAACGAACCATCTATTATATGAATTGCAAGGTCGCGGACGGGCTCAATTGCCGCTACTGCACCGACAATGGCAAGAACCACAGCGCCTATCGCCGCGGTAACCGCCCGCCACGAGCTAGCTTTGCGCTTTTCATTGCCGACGTCCACGCCCACCCCCGAGCCAGAAATCCAAGCTCAACATCTGGCCCAAATTTCACGACCCTTCAAGTGGCGCCCACCGCGAACTAGACGATATCGAACGAATGTAGCCGCGCGACCACACGGTCCAAATCAATATTGATGAAACTTGCATATCGATTTGCTCGCTGCGAACTGGCAACGAACGCCGGAAACCGCTCATTCGACTGTCGCCACCAGATCGCGCACCGGACGGCCCATGCGCTCGGCAAGCTTGCACAAAGTCGAGAATGGCGGGTTACGTTCGCCCCGTTCCAGCAGGCTGATGTAGGTCGGATCGAAGTCGCATTTCTCGGCTAATTCCTCCTGCGTCAAATCCTTTGCTTTCCGCAGCGCACGTATCTGTGCGCCCAACGCGCGCAGCTTCGTTTCCTGCCATGCAAGTTCTTCCGGGCTGGGTGCGCGCTTCGATGCTTTCTTACCGACCATCCGGCCAATTGATAAAATACTTGACTGACAGTCCACGGACTGACAGTCATATGACTGTGAGTACTAGCGCCTAACTGGCGCGTCGCCAGCTTTTCCAAAACCACTTCCATATTCCGGGTCATATTCGGGGGTTTATAATGAAACCAAACGCTCTTTTCGGCGTCAGCGCCGCCGTGTGCCTGCTCGTCATCTCCGGCTGCGGCAAGAAGCCAGCCACCACCGCCACGAACGACAACTCGCTTGCGGTCGATGCAACGGATGTCGCGGCGCTGCAAATGGAGCAGAACCGCAACGCACCACAGGCGCAGCAGCCAAAGCCGGAAAATCTCAGCTGTCCGTTCGGCTTCAGCCTGCCGAAGAATGGCGCGGACGTGCGCGGCATCGGCGCCGGCACGGCGCTGGATCAGGCCATCCTGTATGCTAAATGCCAGGACAAGGCTACGCCGTATCAGGTCTCCGATCTCGGGCCTCTGTTCAAGGACGGCAGCCCCGGCGCACGCCAGCTGATGCGAGTGACCGACGGAACGCCGGTGGGCGACAATCCTGAGCATTGGATGCAGCGCCAAGCGGCGCGCCGCAACGGCCTGAATATGGACAACTACAGCAATGTCCATAACGACTACTATCTGCTGGCAACAGGCGCGACCGGGGCTGAAACCGTGAGCGGCGTCTGGTACACCGAGACATTCGCGGACGGCAAAAATCCCACCACCGCCGACAGCATCAAAGCGCTCACGGTCAAATACGGCAAGCCGTCCGAAGACCAGAACTCATCATCGATGGAGACGCTGCGTTGGGTGTTCGACGCCCATGGTCAGGCCCTCACACCAGACAGCCCTCTTTACAGCCAGTGCACGTCGGTCGCGCCGAACTTCCGGGCGGTGTCGCTGAACCCGAATTGCGGCCTGACCATCCGCGCCGACATCGCCAAAGTGCCGACCAACGAACTGCTCGCCAAATCCATTTCCTACGGCTTCGTCAATCAGGCGCAAATGTCGGCGGCTCTCGACCGGCAGCAGCAGGTCGACGCTACCAACGAGGCCACCCGTAAACAGGCCGAAGCGAAGGCGGCGACCGGTAACGGTCCCCGTCTCTAAGCCCAGGACAGACACATGCTGCACTCCACACTTCTTACGGCCGGCGCCGTCATCGCTCTCACACATACCTCCCCGACAATAGCCGTCCCTGGCGATACCGTTCCGATCCAAATCCAGGCCCGCATCGCCGACATGGTAGGCGACTGCAAAGCCAGCGGCGGCAAACCGGACACCACGGACGCCGTCATCAAAACCGACCTCGACCACGACGGCCTCACGGATTACATCTTCTGGGAGGGCAATGTCGGCTGCGTCGGCAATGAGCAACTATTCGCACCGACGGCCAACGCCGGTCTGATGGCCGTCATCTATGCCGGCGACAAAGACGGCACGGCCAGGCGAACCTGGATCGACGATAATGTCTGGAACCTTACTTTCAAGAACGGAACCGTGACCGTCAGTGTCGCGGGGCCAGCCTGCGACGATTTCGACATCGGCAAGCCTGGCCATCAACTGGTCCATTGCGAGCACCGCGTCGTCGTTGAGAAGGGCATTTGGAAAAACGTCCCGGTCGAAGGAGGTGTGCAACCGCCGACGGTTTCAGTTCCACCACCGGCCCGGCGGACGGCTTGGGGTTACGGCGATACATTGCCACTAGTAGAGCCGTCGCGCGGTCCCTGCCCTGACGTGCAACTGCTGAAGGGCTATTGTTTCCGCGAGGCTATCGGCTGGCTCCGCAGACATCCGAACGAATATAAGTTGCGTGTTCTGGCTGTCACGGCACCCGTCTCGGTCGGCATGTTTATCGGCCGCAACGCGCCCGTCAACGCCTTCTGGGTCGAGATCAGACGCGAAGGCGAGACCTTCACCGCCGAAAAGAGCTGGCAAGGTACGACACGGGTCAATCCACCACAAGGCTGCATGTCTCTTCGACGCGATATTGCGTGGACACGCGATAGAGCCGGCGGTGTGCCACGGGAGCCGGAATTCGCCAGCGCCTTTCTCGATGGCGGAGATGATCTGGCCGGTGATGTGCTGGTGGATGTCGAAGCGTTCCATGATCTGGTCCCTCATTAAGGCCGCTTGATTGCGACCTCATGGGGCGGGACAGGCCGGAAGCATCAGCCGGGCGATCAAGGACGCGCAGCGCCGCGAAGCGGGGCGCTGCTGCACAAGCCTTCAGGCGCGGAAGCGAGCATCCTTGAACGCCCGGCGCTTTCGGCTGAAGTCCCCATGTGTTGAGGTCGCTTCAGCGGCTTTGCGGGACGCGATTGCGGACGGCGGCAACCGCCAATCAGGAAGAGGGTTCTGGCAGGCAGAACAGAAAGGCCGGCAAGCGGCCTTCAGGGGGCGGCGCAAGGCCGCCCTAAGTCGGGTGGGCGCCGGTTCCGGCGCTGAATCCACCCTCCCCGTCGGACATTCGATGAATGAGCTTGTTTTCCTTTGTCCGCGATTTGCGGACGTTGATCGCGCTGGTGTCGATCATGTTGGCAATATGCGCGGCATAGTGCTTCTGGATCATCTCGATACTCGTACGGCAGTTCTTGGCGATCTGATACACGTCCGCGCCTTCGAGCAGCCTCATGGATATATAACTATGACGCAGAGAGTACGCTGACCGCATGCGTCCGTCCCGGTCGGACCGGAGCTTTGTCCGTTCCAACAGGTTGTTGAACAGCTTGGTGTGGTCACCCGGAAAAACATGGTCACCGGCCTGCGGATAGGTGATTTCGGCTGGTGGCGGCAGGCGGCCGACCTTAATGTCGCGGGCCCGTCCGTGTTTGATCGGCTTGGCACGCGCCATCAGACGACGGAAGGGCTCGACTGCGCCCGGCATGCTCTTGCACAGCCCCATGCCGCGCTTGCCGCGCACTTCGATTTCCAGAATGGTCTCGCCAGTCGCGCCATCCTCGATGATCGAGACGTCGCGGAACTGGAGATGCTTGGCCTCGTCGGGCCGCAGCCCGGTGTTGCCCATGAACAGGACGTAGTCATGGACCTGTTCCGCCGCCCATTTGAAATTGACCTGTGCCGTCTTGGCATAGTCTCCGGTCGCCTTATACAGCTCCTTATACTCGGCCTTGCTGAACCATGGCCGCCGGATGACCTTGGTCTCGGTCCGGTACGGCTCGGAGAGATCGGGCATGCCGGTGAGCCAGCCGCTCCGCATGGCCGTCTTCAGCACTTGCCGGATCGTCACGATTTCGTCATGGATTGTGCTGCGTGCCGGCGGCCTGGGCGGACGGATATATTCGCCCTTTTCGTTTTTGGGCGGCTTCCGTCCGGTCTGGCCTGCCCGCATGACGCGGTATTCGAGAACTTTGGCAGATGTGACCTCGGACAGGCCAAGCTCGCCAAAGAACGGCAGGAGGTGCTTTGCCAGACGATGGGCATACCCCTCGGCCCAGCGAACGCTGCGCCGCCCGTCCGTTATCATCTCATATTCTTTTAGGAACTGGTCGGCGGCCTGCTTGAAGGTCTTCTCGCGCTTCTTGATGAGGCCGAAACGGTTTTTCCCGCGAAGGGTCATATACCAGTCTTCCGCGACATCCTTGGCCTGCGACAGGCTATCCTGCTTGGTGCTTTTGCGGTGTTGCTCCCCGCCAATTGAGGCCGAGCAATGCCAGGTCTCGCCCCGCTTATAAAGCTGAACCTTCCCGCCAAGGATTTCATGCCGATTCATGTTGTCGCCCATGCCCGAGTTTTTCAGGTACGGACTGAAAATAACACCAAGACGGCGCATACACAAATTTGTGCTAGCGTTGTGCTAATCGATTTTGGAAAGTGTTTGCCAAAACGAAGGGTTAGCCAATCGTCTAACCCTTTGTTTTATCGTATCTCCTTGGTTGCGGGGGCTGGATTTGAACCAACGACCTTCAGGTTATGAGCCTGACGAGCTACCGGGCTGCTCCACCCCGCGTCACCAAGAATACGGGCGTATGAGCGCAGCCCGGTTTGTTTTTTGCTTTGTCCTTCGACCTTAGGGCCTCCGGACGGGGCTGCTCCACCCCGCGTCACCAAAGTTCATCATCAAAGTCCTTCGGCTTCGCCTCAGTGTACTTTGACGATGGGCAATAAGGACAAAAAGGTCTCTCGAAGCGGTTCTTCGAGACTTTTTGGCTTTATGCTTTATCCGCGCGTGGCGCGGATATTAAAGAAGGCCGGCAGCAGTTACGCAACCGGCCTCTTTTGGAGTTGTAATGAAGGGTATGTTTGTTCTGAGTTTTATAGACCTGGCGACGACCTACTCTCCCGCGACTTAAGACGAAGTACCATTGGCCCAGGAAGGCTTAACGACCGAGTTCGGAATGGGATCGGGTGGGGACCTTCCGGCATAGCCACCAGGTCAATAAAACTCAGAGTTTCGAGAAGACATTGTATTTGCGCTACCGCTTCGCTGCTTGAGCGCGGTATCTGACGTGCTCAGCTTGCTGAGCACCCTAAAGCAAAGAAGCCTTGTCTGATCGAAGAACCGCTTCGAGATCAGATAAGCCGATATTGATCCACCTGCAAAGTACACTGAGGGCCTTGGCCCGAAGGACTTTGCAGGTGAGTTGCATGCGTTTTATTGAGGAACGATCAAGCCGATCGGATTATTAGTACCGGTTAGCTTCACCCCTCACGGGGCTTCCACATCCGGCCTATCAACGTGGTAGTCTACCACGATCCTCAGCGAGACCTTGTTTTGAGGTTAGTTTC
>CAYULN010000109.1:0-3827 GCA_964445605.1 uncultured Caulobacteraceae bacterium
GATGTAGTTCATGCTGGTGCCGGCTGAGTTGATATTGTCCTGCTGAGCGACCAGGGCAATCTCAAATCCGTTCTTGACGGCGCTGAGGACACGGCCGGACAACCAGTTGTCGACGCCGCGATTGATAAACAGAAAGGACGAACCGATGACGATGGCGGGCGCGACAGCGGCGACCGAAAACAGGAAGACGAAGCGCAGGTGCAGGCGCGCCCCGGCGTCGGCTCCCCGGCTGCGGGCGATCTTGATCACCCGGTGCAGCACGAAATAGATCAGCGTCAGGACCAGGGCGAAATTGACGGCGACCAGAATAAATAGGAAGCGGCTGGTCTGGGGCAGCGGCGCTGTCCCTGGCTGCGCGATGATCATCCAGACGATAAAGACGGTCATCAGGATCGAGGCGCCATAGCCGACCGCGAGCAACAGCCGTTGCAAGCCCGTGGCGCGCAGCGAACGCCACAGGACCGGAAGCGGATGACGACGAGGCGGTGTGTCCTTCAAGACCCAATTGCACCTGGTTAGCAATGCGTTGCATTTGTGCACTACTGTGTCTGAAGATCAACAGGAATGTTGCCCGGTTGCGTCAAATTTCACAAAATTTGAATACAGTTGCAACGACTTGGCGTTGAATTCAATTTGTCATCAAGGCGCGGACAGCCGATTCGATGGCGTGAACGTCATCCATCCGGCAGATGTCGGCTTTGTGTTTGCGACGGATCAGTGGGTCAGCGTCATGGGTCGATGCCTCGATATAGGCGCCGAGGTGCTTCTTGAACATGCGCAGGCCCAGGTCGTCACCGTAGAAGGTCATACTGCTCTGCATGTGCTCGAGCAAGACTTCAAGTCTTTCCGGCAACCCGATATCATATAGCGGATTATTATCATTCAGGGCGTGATCGAGGTGGCGCGCCAGCCATGGCCGGCCGTAAATACCGCGTCCGATCATCACACCGTCGGCTCCAGACTGCGTCAGGGCCGTGTGGGCCGAGGCGAAATCGACGATATCGCCATTGACGATCACGGGGATGTTGACAGCCCGCTTGACGACCGCCACGGCCCGCCAGTTGGCCTCCCCCTTATAGAACTGCTGGCGCGTGCGGCCGTGCACGGTCAGAGCGGCGACGCCAAGCTTCTGAGCGCGTTGCGCCAACTCGGCGGCATTGTGGTTTTGGTCGTCCCAGCCGAGACGCATCTTGATCGTCACTGGCCTCGCCGTGGCGTTCAAAGCCGCTGTCATGATGCGTTCGGCCTGATCGAGGTCTCGCATCAACGCCGAACCGCACAGGACGCCGGTAACTTCCCTGGCCGGGCAACCGAAATTGAGATCGATGATATCGGCGCCCGATGCTTCGGCCAGGGTCGCGCCACGGGCTATGTGAACCGGGTCGCGGCCGACCAACTGAATGATTTTCAGGCCGCCATGGTCGCCCAACTGCGCTTTGCGGACGATATCGGGCCGGCCCTGGTGCAAATCGGCACAAGCGACCATCTCGGTGGCCGCGTACGGCGCCCCAAGCTTTTGCGCCATGCGGCGAAACGGCAGGTCGGACACGCCGGTCATCGGCGCGATCAGAACCCGGCCGGCAACCGCGACATCGCCGATTTTCAGTCGATTGTTTGGGGAGTTAATCATGCGTCGCTCATACAATGCTCAGAGATTTTTGCCTAGAATCTTCTAAAATTGGCCTGCTTTACCAGCCACCAACCTTTCCGGACTAAATCCGTATTGCGCGGGCCGGAATTCGCGGTTAACAGGCCGCCGGGACTTAAAGACATGAACTTTCACGCCATCATTGTCGCGGGGGGATCCGGCAGCCGTTCCGGCGGTAAGAAGCAATGGATGCTGCTTGGCGGCAAGCCCGTGCTCGACTGGTCGGTGGAAGCCTTTCTGTATAGCGATGCGGTGCATATTGTTGTCGTCGTGCCTGCCGAGGACGTGGAGCAGGCTCAAGCGGCTTATCCCCAGGTCAAGGCGGTAGCCGGCGGCGAGGACCGGGCGGAATCGGTCGTCAATGGCCTGAAGGCGCTCGAAGGCAGCGTGGCCCCGACCGACGTGGTAATGATCCACGACGCCGCCCGCCCCTTGCTAAAGCCAAGACATATCCGGGCCTTGTCGGAAACACTTGAGACATTCGATGCGGCTATTCTCGCCTTGCCGCTCGCCGATTCCCTGAAGCGCGGCGCTGGCGGATTGATCACCGAAGCGCCGGCACGTGACGGCTTGTGGCGGGCTCAGACGCCACAGGCTTTTCGCTATGCCGATATCGTCCAGGCCTATGAAAGCTGGCCTGAAGGCGCGGCACCGACCGATGAAGCCAGCGTGGCGGCCGTCGCCAATATCGATGTCGCCTTGGTCGAAGGCGACATGGCGCTGCACAAGCTGACCTATCCGGCCGATTTCGAGTTGCTCGAGGCTTTCATCATGAGGGAGAAGGCGTTGACGGAACAAACCATTTCCCGCCAGGTCCGGATCGGCCAGGGTTTCGACGCGCACCGTTGGGGCAGCGGCGAAAGCGTCTGGCTGTGCGGTGTCGAGATCGTCCACGACCAGACCCTGATCGGCCATTCCGATGCCGATGCCGGCTTGCATGCCTTGACCGACGCCCTGTTGGGCGCCGCTGGCTTGGGTGATATCGGCGACCACTTTCCGCCAACGGATCCGCAGTGGGCCGGCGCCTCCAGCGATCGCTTTCTGCGCCATGCCGTTGATCTGATTGCGGAAAAGAGCGGCGAAATCGTCAATGTCGACGTCACCTTGATCTGTGAACGGCCCAAGATCAAGCCGCACCGCGAATCCATGCGTCATCGCCTGGCGGAAATCCTCGGCATCGACGTGTCGCGGGTCAGCGTCAAGGCGACGACGACCGAGAAGATGGGTTTCACCGGCCGCGGCGAAGGCCTGGCGGCGCAGGCGGTCTGTTCGGTCGTCTTTTAAAACTGCCAAATGGCTTAAACCCTCTGAATTTTTAGGGCTTTTATTGCGAAGCATTCTCACCCCGCAAAGGGTTGAAATGGCTTCGGCAGCCGAATATATGGATTGGGTCGGTTTTAGTGATCGCGCGTTTCAACGAAAAGTACTGATACTTTATCGGAACGCGCTCAAGCGTTCCCTCCCATAGTTTTAAGCTCTAAAAGCAAGAGGTCTGTCATGTCCTTCGAATTGCCCGCCCTGCCCTATGCCGCGACTGCGCTTGAGCCGCACATGTCGGCCAATACTTTCAGCTTTCACCACGCCAAGCACCACAAGGCCTATGTCGACAACCTCAACAAACTGATCGCCGACACCGAGTTCAAGAACCAGTCGTTGGTCGATATCGTCAAAGCCAGCGAAGGCAAGAACCCGGGCGTGTTCAACAATGCCGCCCAGGTATGGAACCACACCTTTTTCTGGAGCTCGATGAAGCCGAATGGCGGCGGCGCTCCGACCGGCGAAATCGCCAGCAAGATCAAAGCTGATTTCGGCTCTTTTGATGCGTTTGCCGAAGCGTTCAAGACCGCCGGCGCGACGCAGTTCGGCTCGGGCTGGGCCTGGCTGGTGCTGGGTTCGGACGGCAAGCTCAAGGTCGTCAAGACGCCGAACGCCGAAACGCCTTTCACCAAGGGCGACAAGCCGCTGCTGACCTGCGACGTCTGGGAGCATGCCTACTATCTCGACTATCAGAACCTGCGTCCGAAGTTCCTGGAAGTGTTCCTAGCCAACCTCGCCAACTGGGATTTCGCCAACCAGAACCTGGCGGCGCCGCTGCATCCGGGCGTCTGATCCCGGCTGAGGATTTGAACGGTAAAGGCGGCCGGTCGCGGCCGCCTTTTCTTTTATGAGGCTTGCATGT
>CAYULN010000110.1:0-5110 GCA_964445605.1 uncultured Caulobacteraceae bacterium
GGTCTTATTTCTTCTTGGCGCCGAACTTGTAGGCCAGGGCGAACATCAGGGACTGGCCGTCCTGGTGAATGGTCTGCTGTGACTGCACACTCGGGATATTGGTGACGTAGACCTGGTCCGGCGTCTGAAGCAGATTGGCCGCCGTCACCACCATCGATACCTTGGCGGTCAACGGATGCTGCCAGATCAGGGTGAGCACGCCGTTGCCGGAAGTATACCCTTGCGGGTTATATTGCCGGCTGTTCAGGTTGAACACGGCCTGGAGCTGGTCGGTCCCGTTGCCGTTCTTCGCCGGCGCGTCATATTCGACCTGACCGTTGAGGTTATAGGCGAAGTCGTCGCGCGATCCGCCGGAAAACAGTGGCGTTTCCACCATGTACAGATTGGTGCTCAGCGAATATTTCCAGTGCTTCGACAAGGGCGACTTGACGGTCAATTCGGCGCCACCCGAATGGCTTTCGCCGGCATTGACCGGCTGGTAGACGATGATGCCGTCGCTGCGCACCGTGTTCTGGCCGGTCTGCAGATTGGTCGTCACGCGGTAATACAACGAAGCCGAGTAGTTGGCTGGTCCTTTGGCGTAGGTGACTTCCGCTTCGTAGGAGTCGATGTCGGTCGGCTTCAAGGCCGGATTGCCTATGTTGATGGAGGTTCGGCCGACATAACTCACGCCGGGATCGTAATTCTCGACAAAGGGCCGCAACACCCGCCGGCTGTAACTCAGCTTCAGCTTGGTCAGCTTGCCGAGATCGTGGCTCAGATGCAGCGATGGATAGAACTTGGTGGTGCCGCCGCTGGCCGACAGGCCGTCCGAACTTGCCGTGTGCCGTTCCTGTTCGGCGCGCAGGCCGGGCAGAATGGTCCATTTGCCCAGCGGCATCTGGAAGGTGGTATACAGGCTGGAAATAGTCACCTCACCGTCGAACAGGCGATGAAACCCATCGGGATTCGGCCCCGCGACACTGCCACGGTCATAATAGCCGCGATCGACACTATCGCCTTCGCGCGACCATTCGAATCCGGCCGTCAGCAGATGATCGGCATCGAACCGGCGTTCGTAATCACCCTTGACATCGTCGCGTGGATTCTTCTGACGCTCAAGGTCGCCATAAATGGCCGACGTGCCGCCCGTGTAGTTTTCCTGCGTGTCGGCATGGGCGTTGATACCGAATTCGCTGTGGCTGATATCGAGCGTGGTGTGCGCGCCGGTCTTGCTGTCATTACGGTCGTAGATGAAGTCGAGGGAATTGGCCCGCCAGACGGTCGAATACAGGTTCACCCGATCATAATTCTGCGCCGTCGAGCGATAGCTTCCAGTCGACGAGGATTTGGTCCGGCGCATGTAGTCTTGGGTCTGCAGGCTCAGAGTATCGATATCGGACAGCTTGTAGCTGACGGTGACCGGCAGGTTGAAATTGTCATAGGTGCTGGTGTTGCGATAATGGCTCGAGGACACATACGGCAGGGTCTGCGTGGACGACGACGACGAAGCGGTCGGCGCGTGGATGTAGCCGATGCGGCTGTCGATCGACCACGGCCCCTTAGTGACGACGGCGGTGGCGCCGAACACCTCTTGGCCCTGCGTATTGAGGCGGTTGCTGACATTACCGGAAATGCCGGCCGGATGGCGGCGTTTGGTGATGATATTGATGATACCCGACGTGCCTTCGGGACCGTACTGCGCCGGCGGATTGGTCATCACCTCGATGCGGTCGATATCGGCGGCCGCCAGGTTTTGAACCGCCGCGGCACCGCCCGCCGGATATTTACCGTCGATCAACACAGTAACGCCAGGATCGCCGCGCAGGGAGACTTTTCCACCCGGACTGACCTGCACCGACGGCAGCTTGGCCAGTATGTCGGTCGCCATGCCAGTCTGGGATTCAGGGTCGTTCTTGATGTCATAGACCCGCCGGTCGATGCGTTCCGTGACCTCCTTGCGCTTGCCGGTGACGGTAATGTCCGTCGAGTCCGCGGTTTTCGGCGCGGGTTTGGCTTCGGGTTGAGGCGCCGGCTTGGCGTCCTGGGCCACGGCAGGTAAGGCCATGCCGCTGCCGGCCAGCAGGACACAGGCCAGACGCGCAGGATAGGCTACGGTTTTCAAGATCGCCCCCGGAATATGACGCCCGCACGAAGCAATATAGTTAGTCGCGTCATTTGCCATGATCTTTCAGAAAGATGTCAAAATAACACCGCCATGCAGGCGAAAACGTGTCCGGAAACACTCAGCGCGGCCGCCGGTTTTTCCCCGGATTGCATTTTGGCCTCGACTCGCGGGACGGCTTCTGTGCAACCTAAAAGTTCTACGCGTTCATTCGCAGAGCTAGGGGGAAAACATGCGCCTACATGTTGCCGCCAGCAGTCTGGCAGCTCTTCTTTTCGTGTCCGCTCCGGCGGTATTCTCATCCGCTTGGGCGGCATCGCCACCGCCTTTGGAAGCCTACGGCCAGTTGCCCGCCGTCGATCAGGTTGCCCTGTCACCGGACGGCAGCCACGTCGCCATGGTCATGCGCAAGGGCGCGGAGCAGATGCTGGTCGACTACGACGTCCAGTCGGGCCAGCCGAAGGCGCGCCCGCTCGGCAAGGTCAAATTGCGCGACCTGATCTGGGCCGACAACCAGCATATCGTGATCGAGACCTCGGCCACGACGGGCATTGACGGCCTGACCTACCTGCCCCGCGAACTCTATACGGCGGCCAGCATCAACACGGTGACCGGCAAGGCCTGGCAACTCTATGTCAACTGGTCCGAATATTTTCCGGTGGTGATCACCGATATTGACGCCATCAGCAAGGACGGCAAGGGGTACATCGTTGCCGGCGGCCTCACTCAGGACGGGTACCTGTCCAATCTGAACCGTTTCGACCCTGAAACCGGCCAGGTAACCAAACTCGACCAAGGCGAAAACTATACCAATAGCTGGGCCTACGGTCCCGACGGCAAGCCGGTCGGCCGCGACTATTACCGCCAGGATACCCACCTGTGGAAGCTTCAGATGAACGTCTCCGGCAACTGGAAGGATGTTCTGTCGCAGGAAGAGAAGATCGATACGCCAGCACTCGTGGGGCTGGGCCGCGATCCGAATTCGGTGATCGTCTATTTCAATGCCGGCGACCGGAAGGATCACTATTATGAACTGTCGTCTCAGGGTAGCCTGATTGACCTGAAGGCCGACACCCAAGAACGGGTCGGCATCATGCACAATCCGAAGACGCGCCTGCTGGCCGGCTTCAGCTACAGCGACGACTGGACGGATTACGACTATTTCGACCCCGACCTGAAGGCACTCCCGGGCTTGGTCCGCAAGGCCTTCCCCGATTACCGCGTCCTGATCAGCGCCATTGCCCGCGACAACTCGAAGAAAATTGTCGCTTACAGCGAAGGCGCCGACGATTCCGGCACCTATACCTATATCGATTTCGCCACCGGCCAAACACAGCAGCTCGGCCTGGCCTACCCTAATATTCCGCCGGAATGGGTTACGGAAAAAACAGCGATCGATTACAAGGCGGCCGACGGTACGCCCATCCATGCCTACCTGACCCTTCCGCCCGGCAAGGACGCGAAAAACTTGCCCCTGATCGTCCTGCCGCACGGCGGCCCGCAAGCGCGCGACGACCTGGGCTTCGACGCGACCGTCAGTGCGTTGGCATCGCGTGGCTATGCGGTCTTGCAGCCCAACTTCCGCGGCTCGTCCGGCTATGGCGCGGGCTTCGTCGCCGCCGGCTATGGCGAATGGGGCGGCAAGATGCAGACCGACCTCAGCGACGGCGTCCGTTACCTGGCAGCCCGGGGCACGATCGACGCCAAGCGTGTCTGCATCGTCGGTGCATCGTCCTATGGTGGCTACGCCGCCCTGGCCGGCGCCGCCATCGACACAGGCGTCTACCGCTGTGCGGTCTCCTTTGCTGGCATTTCCGATCTCAACACCATGCTGATCAACGAAGGCCAACACGTCGCCAGCCGTGACAATTCGGCCATCTATTACTGGAAGCGGTTCTTCGGCCCGGAAAGCCGCTGGGACTCGGTATCGCCGCTGAAGCACATCGCCAATGTCACCATTCCCGTCCTGCTCATCCACGGCAAGGACGACACCGTGGTCACCTACCAGCAGAGTAAGCAGATGGCTGACGCACTCAAGGCGGCCGGCAAGCCGGTCGAGTTCGTCACCCTGGCCGGCGAGGATCACTGGCTGTCGACAAACGAAACCCGCCTGCAGATGCTCAAGGCGACCGTCGACTTCCTGCTGAGGAACAACCCGCCGGACTGATTGTTCCCTTTTCCGGCGGGACCCCTTGCCTTTTCGGCGGCTTTCGGTTAGATGCCCGCTCCCCTGAGGCGTGGTCAGCCGCATTCGCGGAACTCCTGAACCATCGTTTCCCTGAGACTTCCGCTCACGGAGACGCCGCGCCTCTTTTCGGAAGAGGATAACAATGCCCTATTACGAACATGTCGTCATTGCACGGCAGGATATTTCGCCGCAACAGGCGGAAGCCCTCAACGACCAGCTCAAGCATCTGATCGAAGACAACGGCGGCCACATCGCCAAGATCGAATACTGGGGCCTGCGCAACCTCACCTATCGCGTCAAGAAGAACCGCAAGGGTCACTACTCCCTGCTGGCCATCGACGCCCCGGCTCCGGCCGTGAAGGAAATGGAGCGCCAGCTCTCGATCAACGAAGACGTCATCCGCTACGCCACCTTCCGCGTCGATGAGCTCGACCTGGAACTGTCGCCGATCCTGGCCCGCCGCGACCGCCCCGAGCGTTCCGAACGCGGCGACCGTCAAGACAGCTTTGCCGAATAAGCGAGGGATTTAGAACATGTCAGAAGATATCGCCCCCGCCGCTGTCGGTTCGCCTGTCGGTTCCGGCCCGGCCCGCCGCCCGTTCTTCCGCCGCCGCAAGGTGTGCCCGTTCTCGGGCGCCAACGCGCCGAAGATCGATTACAAGGACGTCAAGCTCCTGCAGCGTTACATCTCGGAACGCGGCAAGATCGTGCCGTCGCGCATCACGGCCGTGAGCCAGAAGAAGCAACGCGAACTGGCCAAGGCCATCAAGCGCGCCCGCTTCCTGGCCCTGCTGCCTTACGTCGTGAAGTAAGGAGTA
>CAYULN010000111.1:0-3153 GCA_964445605.1 uncultured Caulobacteraceae bacterium
ATGGTCGCGCCGCTGCGGGCGTGATTGGCCACCGTGACGTCGCCGGCGATGAAGCGCGGCAGCATCTGGCCCCACGACGCATAGTCGCCGCCCGATTGGTCGGTCACGGTCGAATCGCCGGCCAGCAGGATGCGGCGGCCGGTGACCGGTGCGACCGTCAGCCCGGTCCAAGCCGGCGCCTCGCCCGACACGGCGATGGTCAGCTGATCGTCCCACGACCGGCTGCCCACGTCATCAACCCGCAGGCGCACCGTTGTATAAGGCACACCGTCCTGCACGTCGGGCGTCAGCTTGTCGTCGCGGACATTGACACGGAAGGTCAGGGTCTTCGTCTCGCCCTTTTTAAGCACCACCGGCGCGGCCACCAGGCGGCGCTCCTCGGCCCATACCGAGGTCCGGCTCGGGGCCTTCTTGTCGCCCAGGGTGACGGTAACCAGGTAATCGCCCGCCGGCACTTTGATCGCGAAGGCCTTTTCATTGCCGCCCGGCGTCGAGACGAAACCATAGCCACGCGCCGCCTCATAGCCCAGGTCGTCGGCGACCTTGGTGCCAACCGTGCCGGCGCCGAAAGCAAACGAAACCGGCGCAAAAGCCGGAACGGCGGGGGATGCGGGCGGTTGCGGCTGCATGCACAGGGCCTTCGAAGCGTCGAGCGTGTTGGCGCCGCAGGCTTTGGCCGCAGGCCCTGGGGTCGGATCGGCGGCATGGGCCGCCACCACTGCCCCCATTAGCAAGGCCAGGCCAGCCGCGGAAACGGCCTTAAACGAGGAAATCCGGCCTGACCGTCGCTCACTTTGATTGAACATGATCATTTTGCCGGTCTCCCTGCGTTTTTCAGGCTTTTTGTGATTGATTTTGATATTTTTCATTGATCTCCAACGGTGTCAATGTCAAATTCCGTCGCGCAAAATCGCTGCCTTCGGGGGTGGCAAAAACAATCAGAACAAGGTGAGGATGGCATGGCGATGAACATCAAGGGCAAGCGCGGTTTAGGCGCGGGGGTATCGGCTCTGGCTGTCGTCATCGGCCTTCTCAATGTCGCGCCCGCCCTGGCTCAGACCCAAACCGGCGATGCCTTCATGGACAGCGCCGGCCTGACCTCGAAAAACAAGGTCCAGACCGATTCCGGTAATGTCGTCGCTTCGGCCTCGGCCCGCCCGTCACCGGTCAAGGGTCCGGACACCTACCTGATGTCGGCCTTCCCGGCGACGTCACAGAACAGCATGAGCCTGTTCACATCGTACGACGGCGCCACCTTCACCTCGCTGGCCACCGAGGCCTATAAGCCGTCCACCCTGCTGCGCGATCCGTCGATCATCAAGGCCAAGGACGGCTATTACTATGTCGTCTACACCACCGACTGGAGCAGCGCGACCTTCGGCATCACGCGTAGCAAGGACCTGAAGCACTGGGAACACATCACCGACGTCAATATCGGTATCCCCGGCATCACCAATACCTGGGCGCCGGAATGGTTCCAGGACAGCGACGGCCAGATCTATGTCGTGGTGTCGCTGTCGAAGGGCGGCATCCCCGGCCCGTTCGCCGCCTATTTGCTCAAGGCGACCGACATCGCCACCGGCAAGTTCACCCCGGCGCAGGTCATGACCGGCCTGGAAAACAACCACATCGATACTTTCCCGATCAAGGCCAATCTTCCTGGAGAATCGGGCAAGTACTACGTCTTCACCAAGAACGAGACCAACAAGACCATCGAGCTGGCCTCGGCGACATCTCTGACCGGCCCGTGGACCATCGAAAAGACCGGCAACTGGGCCGGCTGGGGCGACTGGATCGAAGGCCCGGCCCTGGTCCGCATCACGGGCAAGGACGGCAAACCCGGTTGGCGCATCTATTTCGACGAGTACCGCACCAAGAAATACTGGTATTCCGACAGCTTCGACGGCTTCAAGACCTGGACCCCGCGTCAGGAACTGAACGGCGTGACCGGCGCGGTGCGTCACTTCACCGTCCTCAAGCAAACCACCGCCGAAGTCGAAGCCGCCACCGCCCCCAAGGGTAAGCCGGTCAAGGTCACCTGGGACAAGCACTCCCTGATGCTCGACGGCAAGCGCCAGATGATCTGGGCCGGTGAGTTCCACCCCTTCCGCCTGCCCTCGCCGTCCCTGTGGCGCGATATCTTGCAGAAGATGAAGGCCACCGGCTATAATACGGTCAGCCTCTATTTCGACTGGGGCTACCATTCGCCCAAGCCCGGTTCCTATGACTTCACCGGCGTCCGCGACCTGGAAAAGGCCATCCAGATGGCCGAGGACGAGGGCCTGTACGTCATCATCCGCCCCGGCCCGTATGTGAACGCCGAACTGACCATGGGCGGCTTCCCCGGCTGGCTGGCGCGCCAGAAGGCGGTCGCCCGCACCGATGATCCCGAATACATCAAGGCGATGGAGGAGTGGCAGACCCAGATCGACACCATCGTCGCCCGCCACCAGATCACCACCGGCGGCGGCAAGGTCATTGCCTTCCAGATCGAAAACGAACTGTCCGACACGTCGGACGTCCACAAGCGCTACATGAAGATCCTGGCCGACAAGGTGCACGCCGATGGCATCACCGTGCCGATCTTCCACAATTCCGCCGGCCGCCTGCCCAACTGGACGCCGCCGGGTTCGACGGCGCCGTTCGCCGTGGAAGGCCCGACCGATCTCTACGCCTTCGACGGCTATCCGGGCGGCAGCTGCACCATCTCGGCCGAAGTCGGCAAGCCCAACGTCGTGCCCAATTGGGGCTTGTACGGCGAGCCCACCCCGGCCGCCGATGGCATCGTCAAGGTCGGCCAGAAAGCCTCGCCCAACACGCCGGGCTACGCGGCCGAAATCGGCGGCGGCTGGTTCGACTACTGGGGCAGCGTCGGCACCTATGACTGCACGTCCAAGCGCATCGGGCCGGAATATGTCCGCACCTTCTTCGGGTCGTCACTGATCAACGGCCTGAGCATGCACAGCGTCTATACGGCGTTCGGCGGCACGTCATGGGGCTGGCTGCCGGCCTCCGTCGTCTATACCTCCTACGACTACGGCGTCGGCATCGACGAAGCCCGCCGCCTGCGCCCCAAGGAATTCGCCCTGAAGCAGATGGGCCAGTTCATCCAGTCGGCGACGCCGCTGCTGGCCGACCTCGACAAGGGCACAC
>CAYULN010000112.1:0-3020 GCA_964445605.1 uncultured Caulobacteraceae bacterium
CTCGGCGCGCAGGCCGGCATTGGAGGTAATGCTGATGGCGCTGGCACACGCAGGTGTCATGTTCTGGCCGAACGGGTTGCACACCGGCGACGCACCGCCTTGCGACAGGATGGAATTCTGGAAGCGGCTCAGCGAGATCGAGCCGGACTGGGTGTCCGATTCCGTCGTGCGGGCATAGGTGTAATAGACGTCATACTTCAGGTCGCGCAGGAAGTTCGGCGACACGTCGTCGAGCGTGCCGTGCACGCCCAGCGCCATGCGGAACACCGAGTGATCCGACGACGAGAAGCGCGTGCCGATGTCCGGTAGGCGGCGGTTCAGGTTGAGCACCGCCAAGCCGTCATTGGCGACGGTGGTCTGGGTCTGGCTGCCGGTGGTTACGCTGGTCGTGCCGGTTTCCTTCTTGTCGAGCTCGACCAGAACATTGCGCATCTGCGGGCTGAGATACGGGTTGTTGGTATTGACCAGGAAGTTGCCCGACGCTGAAGTCGGCGCGATTTGCACGTCGGCGATATTGTCGCTGTAGTGCATTTCCATATAGCCGGTGGCGTGGTCGTTGAAGTCGTAGTGGGCGAACAGGTTGCCCATCCAGCGCGTCTGCGGCGTCACGATGTAGGATAGCGGCCCGAGGTCGTAGGCGTCGTCCGGCGAGACGTACGGCCGGACGATCTTGCCGGTGGTGTCGAAGATGGCGCCCAGCGTCGTCATGTTCTGCAGGCCGGCCGCGATCATGGCGGCGTCCAGGGTCGCGTTCGAGCCTGCGGAACCGACAACCGGCAGGTTGCCGATGCGGCCGTTCGGCACAGTCGACGAGCCGCTGAAGATCAGGCCGGGGCGTCCTCCCGCCTGGGCGCAGGTCTGGCCCGACGGTACGGCCAGCGGTGTGCCAGCCGCCTTGTCGCTCCACGAGGCGCTGGTCACGCAGCCGTCGCCGAGCGAGACGCCGGCCCAGCCGCCGCGATCGCCACGCGTATAGCTGCCGCGGTTGAGATAGTCGATCGAGGCGACGATGTTGCCGCGGCCGCTGTCGAAATTGCCGCCCGCCGTAATGGTGGCGCTGTAGGTCGGCGTGCCGGTATGCTCGTCCCAGGTCCGCTGGGCGCTCATTTCGACGCCTTCGAAATCGTCGCGCATGATGAAGTTGACCACGCCGGTGATGGCGTCGGAGCCGTAGACGGCCGACGAGCCGCCGGTCACCACTTCGACGCGCTTGATCAGCGCTGCCGGGATGGTGTTGATGTCGGTGGTGAAGTCGGGGCCGGTGATGGCGAAGCGGCGGCCGTTGACCAGGACCAGGTTCCGCGACGGCCCGAAATCGCGCAGGTTCAGGGTGGCGGTGCCGATCGGCTGGCCGGCCTGGACGGTGTTGGCAGTCGGGCTGTTGAGCTGTGAGCCGGTGAATTGCGGCGTGTCGGTGAGCAGGACATCGACATTCTGCGTACCGGACAGTTTCAGTTCCTGCTGGTCGAGCACGGTCACCGGCGTCGGTGCTTTATAGCCGCGCGACGCCAGGCGCGAACCGGTCACCACGACGGTGGTTTCGTCGGCCGGCGCGGTTTTGACTTCAGCGGCGGCGGGTTCGCCCGATGCCACCCGCGGCTGCGGCTGAACGCGCAGCGAAATGATCGAGCCGTTGTCCGAGGCGATCTCCAGGCTGGTCCCTTCCAGCAGCTGGGCCAGCGCCGCATGGACATCCATGTTGCCCTGGACGGCGTGCGTCTGGATGCCCTTGAGGTGGGCCGACGGCGCGATGATCTGGATGCCGGCCTGGCTGGCGAATTCCGGGATCGCCTTGACGGCGTCCTCGGCCGGGACGTTGAAGGTTTTGCCCTGCGCCCAAGCACTGGGAACAAAGGCGCCGGCCGCGAGCGTCAACCCCATGATGGCGGTCCCGGCAAAAAGGATAGACTTGCGTGTGATGTGCATTTTTTTGGTTCTCCCTGTCCGGTTCGCCTTTTTTGCTTAGGCTGGCGAACTTTCTGGAGACCTAGACGCTCAGGCCCGGCGATTTCCACTATGGTTAAGACAAAATTAAAACGAAACGTCCGAACCATTTAGCGGCTAACGGTACAGGCGCACCTGCTTTTCGCGCACTTCCGCATGCAGCCCGAAGCTGGTCGCCACGGTCTGGGCAAAGCCGACGGCGTTGTTCGCCTGGAACAGGCCGGTTATTTCCTCGTTGGCGATGCTCGGGTCGTCGATGATGATGCGCGTGTCGCTGTACCGCTCCAGTTCGACAACTGCCTGGCCCAGGGTTTCGCCTTCAAAGGCGATGCGGCCTTCGCGCCAGGCCAGGGCGCGTTCGACATCGGCCGGTGGTACGGCGACCGCCGAAACCTTGATCACCTGCGCCGGATCGGCCTGGGCGGCAGCGGGCGCCTCCGAGGTGGCGCGCATATTGGCGCTCAGGCGGACGGGTTGCGATGAGGCCGGGCCATGGCGGACATCGACAATGCCCTCGCGGACCAGCACCTGCACCTGGGCATCGGCGAACTTGCGCACGGTGAAACTGGTCCCCACTGCCGAGACAATAGTCTCGCCGGCATAGACGACGAACGGCCGCAACTTGTCCTTGGCGACGTCGAACAGGGCCTCGCCGTCGTCGAGATGGATGGCCCGCTCGTGCGCGCTGAACTGGACGTGGATCTTCGAGTCGGTGTTAAGGCTGACCACGGAGCCGTCGGACAAAGGCACGATACGCACTTCGCCGCGCTTGGTTGTGAAGGTTTCCCCTCGCGACGCCAAGGCGAGCCCGACGGTCACGACGCCGGCCATGGCCGCCGCCGCCGTTCCCCCCAGCATGAAATTCCGACGTGATAAGGGTAGGGAGGACGGCTTTGCCGGCGCAACGGGCGGTGCGAACTTGTCGGGGTCGAACTGGCTGCCGAGCGCGCGGGCGCGATCGGCATAGAGTGCCACGGCCTGCGCCTTGGCGAAGGCGCCGGCACGGCGCGGATCGGCCGCCAGCCAGGCATCGAGCTCCCGCTCTTCCGCTACGGACAGCGCGCCGCGATCCAGCC
>CAYULN010000113.1:0-18706 GCA_964445605.1 uncultured Caulobacteraceae bacterium
TCGACTGGCTGAAACCGACGTCGGGCGAGCTGTTGCGCGTGATGATGGTGCGCGCCGTGTCGACCCCCAAAATGGTTTTGCGCCGCTCCAGTTCGCGGCGTTCTTCCTGCGTCCAGCCATCGTCGATATCGTAGCGGTCAGGCTCGGTGAATCGCGTGCTGGGCCGGTTGGAAACCGAGCCGCGCCCCTTGTGCACGCGGTTTAGGATGGCGTTGTCGTCATTGACCTCCGGGTGCTGGGTGATGAGCTTGGGCATGCCGCGAGCCTAGCGGAAAAAAAGAACAAATCAAGAACAAAAACGGCTTGCCAACCGCCGCCGAAGTTCCGATACTAAGCACAAAACAGGCGGAGACTTAGGATGAGACGTACTTTCCTGGCCGGGAGTCTGGCCGCCATCGGCGCGGGTTTGTTGGGCGGAACGGCTCGGGCGCAAAGCGCCTCAATCGCCCCGTCGACTTTGGTGCGCATTAAAATGACCACTGGCATGGGCGTCATCGTGCTTGATCTCGAAGCCGCAAAGGCGCCGCTGACGACCAAGAATTTCCTGCGTTATGTCGACTTGAAGAAGTTGGACGCCACCAGTTTCTATCGCGCCATGCCGAACGGCGAGGGCCGGGGGTTGATTCAGGGCGGTGACAGCCGGCGTGCCTTGCCGCCGATCGCTCACGAACCGACGACGCAGACCGGACTAAGCCATACCGAAGGGACAATCTCGCTGACACGTGGGGCGCCGGGTTCGGCCAGAGGCGACTTCTTCATCTGCGTCGGTGACATGACCTTCCTCGACGCCGGCAAGGGCGGAACCGGCGACAATCTCGGTTTCGCCGCCTTCGGTCACGTCGTCGAAGGCATGGATGTGGTCAAGGCGATCTTAGGCGCACCCGTATCGCCGACCGAAGGGGAAGGGGCGATGAAGGGGCAGATGCTGTCACCGCGCGTACCGATTTTAAGTACAAAACGGGCCTGACTATTCCGCTACCATCCGGCCGGGGTTCGGGCGTGGCGCTTCGACGCCGTCGTCGAAATGGATGACCCCCGGGGTTTCGGCATCAAGAGTAAAGCGCGGTTTCAGTGGGCTTTTATAGCCCTGGAAGCCGCCGACCAGCTTGACGATGCGGGCGAACGCCACCTTGAGCGGCGCCAGCCAGCGCGGCGAAGTCTTGAGCGACGGATTGAGCCCGAAGAAACGGCGCAGGCAGCCATTGGCGTAGATCAGATTGGCGCGCAGCAACGCCTTGGGCGTCATAAACTCGATCGACAGCGAAACATTGACCATGTCATGATTGACGATGCGATGCGGCGAATTCTGCACCCAGGTCATCATCTCACCGGGTTTGAGGTCGTGGATGACGGCGTCGCGGTCCCAACCGAATTCGTAGGGCAACTGCTCATCGGATTCCCGCAACACCACGCCCTCAAGACGCGGATCGGTGACGAACGGAGCCTCGGGCGGGTAGACATGCACCGACTTCACGCCGCGCAGCTGCCACAGCATGACCAGCGGCGTGTCGAGGTGGTAGAAGACGTGGGCATTGGCCGACGAAATCAGCAGGCCCAGATCTTCCTTCAACGTCGAAACGCCGGTGTGCGAACCGATCTCCTCGAACATGCGGTCGGCCAGGGCCTTCACCGCCGGATCGTGGTGGTTGACCTTGCGCAGGTTGAGCCACAGCCGCCCGGCCTTGACCGCCGCCATCAGGGCGCGGCCGTCGAGATCGTTGCGCCGGCCGAGATACCACTGGCCGAAGGTGGTCGGATCATACCCCATGGTAAAGACTTCAAGCGCGTCGCGCGGATAGCGGTCGATCAGGGCGATCAGGGCTTCGTCGCTGAACAGCTCGCTCTGATGCAGGTTATGCTCGAACAGCAGATTGGTGCGGGTAAAGCACGACTTGTGTTCGGGCGTCCATTTCAACAGGTCCATGTTTACCGTCCAGGGGGCTGGGCCTGAAGCAGGGCGGCGCCGTAGAAACCAATCTTGAACGGCGGGAACCAGATCAGCTTGCCGAAGCCGCGCATGGCCTTGTCAAGACGCGGCGCGCACTGGCGGCTGCCGATCATGTAGAGCAGGCCGCCGATCAGCGAGAACAGGATGCCCTGGACCATGCCTTGAGCCATCCAGGCTGCGACGACCAGCGGCCGGCGCGTGATGGCGGCCGATGTGCTCGGCCCCTGACCGAAGGCGAAGGCGCGTCGCAGCGTGTAACCGAGCGTCGAGCGCGCGGCCGGAACGTCTTCGTAGACCAGGGCGTCGGCCGCCCAGGCGATGACGGCACCGCCGCTTTGCAGGTCATGGAACAGTTGATCGTCCTCGCCGCCCATCTCATTGCGAGCGGTGGCGAATGGCGCGTTGTCTTGCGGTAGGATGGCGCGACGGATCAGGCTGTTGCCGCAACCGTAGTAGCCGTTGAGGCGCTGCGAAATCTTCGGGCCGGTACGTGAGAAGAAGGCTTCGAAATAGAGCGGATAACCGGCCTCGAGATCTTGCAACCGCGCCTTGACCGGGCCGAAGACGACATCGGCGCTAAAGCGGGTTTGGGTTTCGATCAGGCGAGCCAGCCAATGCGGCGGGGCTTCCTCGTCATCGTCCAGGAAGGCGATGAACTCGGCCTGGGTGGCTGCGACCGCTGCGTTGCGGGCATTGGCGACGCCGGTTCGCGGCTCGTGGACATAGGCGACCGGGAAGGCGGCGTGGGCGGCAAAGGCTTCGACCTGGGCCTTGGCGGACGCTTCCGGGCTGTTGTCGCAAACCACAAGCGATAGTTCGATATCGCGCAGGCTGGTTTGGGCGGCCATCGATTGCATGGCCAGGCCGAGGCCGGCTTCGCGGCGGAAGGTCGGGATGATGACGCAGAGACTGTTAGGCATTTTCGGCGGTTCTCATTCGCTTGGTAACGTTGGAAAAAGCAAAGGCGATGCCACGGGCACGGCCCAAGGTATCGAGTTCGAGGCAGGCGATCTGGTCGAAGCGGCGGTTGAGGCGGGCGACGGTGCCGTCAACCTGCGCGCCCAGGGCGCGGCGGGCGGCGAGGCCGAAACGGGCCAGGCGTTCCGGCCATTGGGCGCGGTCGGAATAGATGCGGACATGGCGGACGGGCGAGCGGGTATTGCTGAACACCGCCTTATAAGCCTGGGCACCGGTCGACAGGTTGTAATAGGTGATGCCGTCGGTCGCCAGATGGTCCGGGACGCCGCCGAGGAAGATCTGTCCCGGTGAAAAAGCGGCATAGGCCGGATCGTAGCTGGAAATCCACGGATGGCCGCGTTCGCCGAGGCGGGCGCCGAAGTGGAACAGCAGCGGCTTGTCGCCGGCCATCAGGGTGATCAGGTTGCCATGCAACTGGTCCTTCGGCGCGTTGAACAGGTTACGCAGCAATTGCTGCACCCATTCCGGGGCAAGGAAATCATGCAGGCCGGTCAGCCTGGTCTGTTCGCGCTTCAGGCGCAGCATTTGCTCGAAATGTTCGGGATTGCGGTCGCCCATGACAAAGCGGACTTCGCCGTGCGTCTCTTCGGCGTGGCGGCGCAGGCGACGGATATTCTTTTCCAGCTTCTTGTTGGCGTTATTGGCCGGACCGTCGAGGGTCAGGTCGATGGCGAAGGCCTCGTCCTCTTCGCCCTCGACCGGGCCGAAGACACCATAAGGGTCGACCAGGCCGATCGCCTGGTATTGATCGATGCCGGCCAGACGCAGGGCTTCGCGGGCATTCAGGCGCGGTTCGGGCAAGGTCAACAACGCACTGTAATCAGCGAATGGTGCGCCGGCGGGACGTGCAAAGCGGCCGGGACGGGGATGGAAGGGCAGAAAGCCGATGGTGCGGCCGCGCTGCTTGAAGACGGCGACCTCGGTGTCAGAACGCACAGCACTGACCGCCCGGACGAAATCCGGCGACAGCAACGGCGAACGGAAGGCAGGGGTGACAGCTTGCATGGCGCGCCACAGATCGAGGTCGGATTGTCCCAGATTGGAAACGCTTACTCGGTCGCACGTCAGCATAAGACACCTTTTGGCACAGAAGGCTGAAATTCGCGCAACAAGATGCAAAGGGTGGGCCATGTTTACGCTTATAAGGCGAAGACATGAAAATTAGGTTCCGCCACGGAAGGAATGACAAGGATGCTTGACACTCAGCTGATCGAAATGTAAAGGATACTTGTCATGCATTGCGGGGAGCGGGAATTTCATGAAGCAAGTCATACCAGGGCGCGGTGCCTTTATCTTCAAAATGATCCTGGCGTTTGCCTATACGGTTATCTGTGCCATCGCCGAAAACAGCCATTTCGAAGGTGTGACGCCTGAAAAGTTCGGCATCGGCGTCGCCGGGCTGGTCCTGGCGCCGCTGGTCGTGTGCGGGCCGATCTATTTCCTCTGGTGGCGCAAAGCCGACGAATATCAGAAGGCGATGGAATATCGCGCGATGGCCAAGGCTGGACTGGGCGCGGTGGCCTATTTGATCGCCGGCAAGCTCGCGACCTATTTCTTTCCAGACGTGGTGCATGTGCCTTCGCTGGCGGTGCTTGGCATGGCATTGCTTTATTGGATCCAGGCGAGCCGGCGGCTCAATGTCGCGGCCTTCCAGCCCTAAATCGTGCGCAACTGCCTGAGAACCTTGCGCGCCGAACGTGACTGGTCGCAGGCCGATCTGGCCGAGCGGCTCAAAGTGTCGCGCCAGACGATCAACGCCATTGAGACGGGGAAGTACGATCCGTCCCTGCCGTTGGCCTTCAATATTGCGGCGGTTTTCGGCCTGCGCATCGAGGACATATTCATGCCCGAATGAAACGGCATGACGGGAACAAGAGGGGAATTCCATGACCATTCGCGACTATGTGACCGCCAAGCTGTACAAGCTGCTCGGCGTCCTGTTCGGGATGCTGGCCTGCGCCGCCGTGCTGAGCGCCGCCCTGGGGCCGCTGGCGGCGCGCGCCGAAACCGCCACGCCGATGATGTGGGTGGTCAAGGACGCGGACTCGACCATCTACCTGTTCGGCAGCATCCACGTCATGAAGAGCGACGTGGTCTGGCTAACCCCCGAAATCAAGCAACGCTTTGACAGCGCGCAGGACACCTGGTTCGAAGTCGCCGACATGGACGACATGACGCTGATGCAAAAGATGGCGCAGAAATACATGCTCGATCCGTCCGGACAGATGACCAAGGGCCTGACCGCCGACGAAGTCGCTAAGCTCGATAGCCAGCTGTCGCACAGCGGCATGACCAGCCAGCAATTGACGGGCATGCGCAAATGGGCGGTCGGGCTGATGCTGGTCACCCAGAAGATGCAGGCGCTTGGCTATAATCCGTCGGCGGGGGTCGACTTGCAATTGTTAAAACTGGCGCGCACCTCTGGCCAGACCGTGCACGGCTTTGAGACGGCCGAACAGCAGATGCAGGCGATCGTCCCGAACGACGAGGCCGGTGAACTGGCCGCGTTGCGCGAGTCGCTGACCGAGGTCGACAACGCCGACACCGACCTGGCGGCACTGCTGAAGGTCTGGGTCAAGGGCGATGAGGCGGGCCTGGTCCACTACATGGTCGACAAATACAAGGTCGAGGAGCCGGAATCGTACCGGCGCGTGATCGTGGCGCGCAACGCGGCCTGGGAGCCGCAGATCGAGGCCATGCTGAAGGGCAAGGGGACGGTGTTCATCACGGTCGGTGCCGGGCACCTGGTCGGGCCGGACAGCGTCATCGCCCTGCTGCGCGCCCACGGCATCCAGGTCGAACGGCTGAATTAACCTTCCGCTTTTTTTAGACGCGCTTTTTAACCGAAAACCGCTGCACACTTTTCGGAAAGCGCTTGGCCTTGTGCCAAAACCGGCCAGCCCTGGCCGGTGCGGCTTTTGCAGATTTTCCCTCGCTGAAACACGAGGGACTTCCGCCATGCGTTCGCGCAGCTTCCGCCATCTGATCTACGCGCAAATCCTGGACACGCCGCACTGGGTACGCGACACGGTGCTCGGCCTGATCGCCGGCGGCCTGGCGGTGGCGACCTGGATGGCGCTGCAAGCGCCGGCGCCGGCCGATCTGGCCAAGCCGGTCATCGTCAACCTACCCATCGAGACGCAGGACCAGTACGAGGCGCGAAGCGCCCCTACCGGCGCACCTCTGCTGTGGCGAGCGGAAAAGAACGGCAATGTCGTCTATCTGTTCGGCAGCGTCCATGTGATGAAGTCGAGCCTGAACTGGATGGATACCCGCCTGTTCCGCGCCTTCGACAGCGCCGATGCCGCCTGGTTTGAAGTCCCGGATCTGGACAGTCTGCCGCATTTCACCGGTTTCGACAAAAACCTGATGGCGGCCAAACCGGTATTGACCGATGGTTTGACCGACGAGGAAAAACGCGAGCTCGAGACCATCGTCAACCGTTATGACCAGACCCTGAAGGACGTGGCGCGCGTCAAGCCCGGCGCCATGGCCGGCTTCATCTCGCAGCTCGACATTGCCGGCAGCAAATTCACCTTCGACCAGGGCGTCGACATGACCCTTTTCCACCGCGCCAAGGACCTGAAAAAGGGCGTCGATGGCTTCGAGGACAACAAGCTGCACTATAGCTATTTGTATAAGCTCGGCGCCGACATGGGCCAGGACGGCACGGCGGCGCTGAAGCAGGCCCTGGCTAACCACTTCGGTCGCGGCAATATGGCTGGCGATATCAATGTGCTGGTTTCGACCTGGCGCAACGGTGACCAGAAGGCGATGACGGACAGCCTGCTGGCGCAGCGCGCCGGCAATCCGAAATTCTACGACGTACTGCTGGTGCAGCGGAACCGGTTGTGGCTGCCTCGGATCGAGGCGCTGCTGGACAGCAAAGACGCGCACAGCACCTTCATCACGGTCGGCATGGCGCACCTGATCGGGCCGGATGGCCTGGTGGCGCAACTGCGTGCCAAGGGCTATACGGTCGAGCGGGTGACAGACTGAGAAGGAAAACTATCCCTCACCGCGCGTCGCGCTCGGCTATCCATAGCAATATGGCTGTATCCGCGCCCCCAATATCCACAACGCGTGTGCCGTGCATCAGAACGCCAAGGCCGTGCTCTTCGTCCCAAGCACAGCTGAATTCGTAGCCAATATATGGCAAACCGTCTTTCATCAGCGGATGAATATTCACGTTAAGAAGGCCGATCAAATCGCGGAAATCGGCCGGCGACTTAAGGTTGGGCATGAATGCGTCTCTGTCTGCGCCGACGTAGCCATAGGCCTCCTGGAGGCGCGGATAGGCGGCCCACACACCGTTTACAACCGCGGCCGCCTGCTTGGCCTCAGAGTCGAGAAGCCATTGAACGGATGCGAGTTCGGCAGGGGTCAAGGGGGATTCATCGCGGCCTTCGGGCGCGAAGGTGATGGACGCCGAACCATCCGAAACGTCGACACCGTGCATGCTTTTTCGGTTTTGATAGCCAGCCCAGCTTGGCAGGGTTGCTTTAGCCACCCAAAAGATGTCGTCAAACTGAAAGTCAAGCATGGTGTTTTTTCCCCCGGTTTTTTGCCTTCTTCGCAATTGCCAGTCGAAAAATCAATCAGAACACTATTGAAAGGCGTTGGGGAACTTACCCGGCAACGATCCGCTCGCCACAGAACTGTCACCCAAATATCATTGACTTTCGAGCGGGTTTTCTGCAAAAGGCCCGCCTAAGCCCCAAAACGCTTAGACATTTATCCTCTTCGCTTCAGCGGAGAGGATTTTTCTCTTTGGGGAGTTACGGTCATGAGCCAGTCGGCCAACCAAGCGGAAGATCATCTGTTCGGAGTCTATGCGCGCGCGCCCATCGCGGTCGAGCGCGGCGAGGGCACCCGACTGTATGACCGCGACGGCCGCGAATGGCTCGACTTCGTGCAAGGGATCGCGGTGAATGGCCTGGGTCACGCCAGCCCGATCCTGACCAAGGCCTTGACCGAGCAGGCGCACAAGCTGTGGCATGTGTCGAACATCTACCGCATTCCGGGCCAGGACGAACTGGCGGGCAAGCTGTGCGATGCCTCGTTCGCCGACCAGGTGTTCTTCACCAATTCCGGCACGGAAGCCGTCGAGTGCGCCCTGAAGCTGACGCGGAAGTATCATGCCGCGAAAGGCCATGACGAACGCATCGACATCATCACCTTCGAAGGCGCCTTCCACGGCCGGACCTACGCGGCGGTGACGGCGGGCGGCAACGAGACCTATCTCCAAGGCTTCGGGCCGCGTCTGCCGGGCTTTGTGCATCTGTCGCTCGATGACCATGCGGCGATCAAGGCGGCGGCGGAAAAGCCGACGGCGGCGGCAATCATGGTCGAGCCAGTGCAGGGCGAAGGTGGGGCGCGGGCGCTGACCGACGCCGAGCTGAAGATGCTGCGCGACCTGTGCGACGCCAACGGTCTGCTGCTGATCTTCGACGAGATCCAGTGCGGCATGGGCCGGTCCGGCAAGCTGTGGGCCTACGAATATTCCGGCATCGAGCCCGATGTCATGTGTATTGCGAAGGCGCTGGGTGGCGGGTTCCCGATCGGCGCCTGCCTGGCAACGCGCGAGGCTGCGTCTGGCATGACGGTGGGCGCTCACGGTTCGACCTTCGGCGGCAATCCGCTGGCCATGGCCGTCGGCCTGGCGGCGTTCGGCGAGATTTCCAAGCCGGAACTGCTCGGCAACGTCAACCGCATCGCCGGCTATCTCGTCCAGCAACTGCAGGGCCTGAAGGAAGCCTATCCCGACATGATCGTCGAGGTGCGCGGCAAGGGTCTGCTGATCGGCATCAAGGTCAAGCCGAACAACCGCGAGATCATGGGTTTGGCGCGCGACAACGGCCTGTTGATCGCCGGCGGTTCAGACAACTGCGTGCGCATGCTGCCGCCGCTCAACGTCAGCGAGGCGGAAGCGCGCGAAGCCATCGAACGGCTGGAAAAAACCTTCCTGGCGGCGCGTGAAGCCAACAAGGCCAAGGAAACGGCTTGATATTCAAAGGGGTCGGACAAGGCCCCATTTTCTTGGGGCTTTTTTTGGGGGCCATGATGACCCGTCATTTTCTCGATATCTGCGATCTGAGCGCGGACGACCTGCGCGCCATTGTCGATGACGCCCACGCTCGCAAGGCGCTGCGCAAGGGCTGGCCGCAAGGCCGCGTCGACGCCGATGCTCCGGGCAGGGATCGCGTCCTGGCGATGATCTTCGAGAAGAACTCGACGCGCACGCGCTTTTCCTTTGATGCGGCCATGCGCCAGCTTGGCGGGTCCGTGCTGATCTCGACGGCGTCCGACATGCAGCTCGGGCGCGGCGAACCGATCGAAGACACTGCGAAAGTGTTGTCGCGCATGGTCGACGCCATCATGATCCGCGCCAACAAGCACGATGACGTGGCGCGGCTGGCCCAGGCCTCAACCATTCCGGTGATCAACGGCCTGACCAATATGAGTCACCCGTGCCAGATCCTGGCTGATATCCAGACGATCGAGGAGCATCGTGGCCGCATCGACGGCAAGACGTTGGCCTGGGTCAGCGATGGCAACAATGTGTGCAACAGCCTGATCCACGCGGCGGCGCGCTTCAATTTCAAGCTGAATATCGCCTGCCCGGTGGCCTACAAGCCGTCGGCCGAGGCGTTGGTGTTCGCCTCGGAGGCGCGTGCCGACGTGACGGTGATGCACGACCCGAACGAAGCGGTCGAAGCCGCCGACGTGGTGCTGGCCGATACCTGGGTATCGATGGGCGACCTCGACCACGACGAACGACTGGCCGCCTTCCAGCCCTACCAGGTCAACGACGCGCTAATGAAGCGCGCCCGGCCGGATGCCCTGTTCCTGCATTGCCTGCCGGCCCACCGTGGCGAGGAAGTGACGAGCAGCGTCATTGACGGGCCGCAATCGGCGATCTGGGACGAGGCGGAAAACCGTATCCACGCCCAAAAATCGATCATCCGCTGGTGTTTCGGCGGCTAGGCTTCAGAACTGCGGCGCGTCCTGCTTGAAGCCAGCAACAGTCAGGACGTGCACCAGCAGGATGATCGCGATCGCTGCGCATAGCAGCATCAGCAAGCGCCACGGCACCATGCGCGGGCCTTTGCTCAGGTCGACGGGGCGGGCGCCCATGTAGCCGAAGAAGGCGGCCAGGGCGACGGTCAGCACAATCAGGCCGCCGGTGATAGGAAGATCGAGTTGCATGGCCTTCCTATCTGACAGATCCTGAAAGCGGGCAAGACAAATCCGGCTGCGGAGGAATTGTGGTTCTGAAAATTAACCATAAATGAGAAAAAATATGGTTAATACAATGATTTATTTGTAATTTGTTAACCCTTATGATATCCCGAAAAGAGAGTTTTTAAAGGGCGCGGGTGCGCCATAGTTTCCACAGAAGAATAGGCCAGACCCCATATATTGGGGTTAACAAATGGTTTATACCCAATATGATGCGGTCTGGCGTATGTCTGGACCTTTTAGGGGAATCGTATGAGCGCGGGCGCACCTTGGAGTGTTAAGGGAATCGATGCCAAGGCACGGGAAGTCGCCAAGGATCTGGCGCGCCGGTCGGGTCTGACTCTGGGGGAATGGCTGAACCAGATGATTCTCGAGGGCGAGGACGTCGGCGCCGCGATTCGTCGTGAACGTGAACGTATGGCGGCCCCGACACGCGCTCCTGAATATTCCGATTCCGACTATGATGACGATTATGTCGCCTCTCAGCCGGTGGTGCGCCGTCGTCCGCCGGTCTATCGTGAAGTGCAGAACGACATCGCGCCGCAACCAGTACGCCGGGCGCCGGCCTTTTCGTCGGGAGCGCAGCCCTTGTCGTCGCGCGATCTGCGCCGCCGGTCGATTTTCGAGGACCGGCCGAGTGAAGGTCGCGTGCGCGAAGAGCGTTATCGTGACGAACGCCCACGGTACGAGGAGGCCGCTTCGCCGGAACTCGGCCGAGTGGCCAGCGCGCTTGAATCCCTGAGTGCCCGCATCGAAGGATCGGAAACCCGGTCCGCCAGCGCCGTGCGCGGCGTGTCGTCGGCCGTTGAAACCCTGCTCGGTCGGTTGGAACGTTCGGAAGCGGCGCTGGAACGGACCGAAGCCGCCCATGACGAGACGCGCGGCCGCCTGGAAGAGGCCGCCCACAGCCTTCAATCGTCGTTTGACCGCCATGAGGAAAGCCGGGAAGTCCTGGCGGCCCGCCTGGAACAGGCCGAACGTCTGATCGACGCCCAGGCTGAAAGGCTGGAAGGCCTTTCCGGCCATGTCCGTGAAGAACGTGATCGGGTTGGCCGCGTCGAAGCCGAGCTCAGGAGTCCGGCGGCCAATGAAGGCGTGCGCTTGGTCGAAGGCGCGCTCGGCAAGCTGGCCAACCAGCTTTATGAAGGCGAACAACGCACCCGCGACACCCTGAAGGATGTCCGCGAGGATATGGTCGGGCTGTCGCACCGCCTGACCCAGATCGAGCTCCGCGACCCGGATCGGGCGGCGCAAGGGCTGATCGACAAGGTCGTCACCCAAATGGCGCAACGGCTTGAGCAGGCCGAAGCGCAGACTTCCGGCGCCATCAAGGCGCTCGAACAGGCGTTCAGCACACTGGACGCCCGCCTCAGCCGCGCTGAAGAACGCGGCGACGTCACCGACCCCGAGTCGGTACAATCCTTGCAGGGACTCGCTACCGAACTGTCACGCCGCGTCGAGAATTCTCGCGCGGAACTTCTGAATGCCATGCAGGACCGTTCCCAGGTGTCGGCGGAGGAGCTTTTGAGCACCCTCAGCCGCCGTATCGAGGAAACGGAGCACCGCTCGGCGGCAGCCATCGAAAAACTCGGTGAGGACGTCATGCGAATCGCGGATAACCTGAACCGCCGTGCCGGCGAGGTTGAGAAAGAGGTGCGCCAGATTGGCACAGATCTGGACGCCAAGATCGACTCCCGCTTCGAGCAGGGCGAAAGTTCGCATGCCCAGGCGCTGGAACGGCTCGGCGCCGAGATCGCCCGCATTTCCGAACGTCTGAGCAGCAAGATCGGGGAATCGGAGCGCCGCGCCGCTCAGGCCATCGAAGGGGTCGGCCAGTTCGTCGAGCAGTCGCGCGACGAAGCGCGCAGCGAACTGGCGGCGCGTATCCGCCAGTCGGAAGAGCGCACCGCTCGTCAATTGGAAGAAACCCGCAAGACCATCGACAACAAATTGGCCCGTGTGGCGGCGCATAGCCTACTGTCGGAAACGGCGGCCCGTGGTGGCGCGGCCCAGGCCCGGCTGCGCAGCGACCTGCCCAATCCGTTTGAGACGCCGCATTATGCCGAGCCTGAAGCTGAAACCAGCCTGGCCAAGCCGATGGCGCAACGCGTCACCTTCGCGCCGATCCAGGGCGGGTATGAAGATAATGAGGCGGATTACGATCAGGATGACTACGGCGGTGAAGCCGATGTGAGCGGTCAGACGGATACGGCCGAGTCCTATCTGCCGGAACAGGAAGCCGCGCCGGAGATCGATGAGGCTGAGGCGGAGAGCGATCTGGTCGCTGCCGAGGCGCCGGCCGAGATTGAAGCCGCTGCCGAGGACGATCACCTGGATCTGACCGAAACGGTTACGGCCGAGACTGCGGACGACTTCAACCCGTTCGCCGCCGAAGACCTGGAGGCTGATCTCGAGCCGGAGTCGGCCAAGCCGGAAATGGTGAATTCGCCGCTCGGTCCGCGCGCCTTGCGCGGTAGCGTCGCCAGCGTACAGTCGGCGGTGGCCGCCTTGACGGAACGCGAAGACGACAGCGATCCGTTCGCCGATGTCGAAGTGTCGCGCAAGACCGCGCCGCTGCGCACGGCCGCACCGCGCAATCCCGTGTCGTTCACACCTATGAATGCATCGCGTGATGTCGAAGATGACGATCTGGACGCGTTCACACCGTCGCGACCGATGACGCCGACGGTGGAAGAAGACGGCGGTATTTCCGTGTCGACCCGCGACGCTCTGGCCGCCGCCCGGGCTGCCGTGCGCGCCAGCATGGAAACCACGGCGGACAACCGGAATCAAAGCTTTAACCTTCAGGCCGGCATTCCGCGTGCCCGCATGGCGGAGGCGCGGGCCGCCAAGGTCAAGAAGGACAGTGGCATGCTGCTCAATGCCTTCAAGGCATCGGCTGTGGCTGTGGTCGTCGTCTCTGCCGGGCTTGGTGGATATTTGGCGTTGAAGGACAAGGCACCGGATCAGATCGCGGCAACCGCTGTGACGACGGGGCCGGACCTGAGCCTGCTCAATTCCGAATATAACAGCGCCGACAAGGCCTTGAAAGCTGGCGATCCCAAGGCGGTCGCCTTGCTGCAGAAGGTGGCCGATCAGGGCCTGCCGAAGGCGCAGTTCCGCTTGGGGGCATTGTATAGCGGTGAAAGCCACCTGATCCCGGAAGATCCGAGTCAGGCGCGTAACTGGACCGAAAAGGCCGCCGGCAATGGCGTGACCAAGGCCATGTATAATCTCGGTCTATATTACTACAACGGTTACGGCGGCGAGAAGAACCACGTCCTGGCGGCCAACTGGTTCCGCAAGTCGGCGGAAAACGGTCTGTTCGAGGGGCAGTACAATCTCGGCCTGATGTATCAGCAGGGCGACGGCGTACCGCTTGATCCAAGCGAAGCCTATAAGTGGTTGAAGTTAGCGGCCAAGTCCAAGCCGGCCGATCGCGATGCGGTCGCCAATGCCGCCGAGGTTCGCAGCCAGCTCAGCGAAGATCAAGCCTTGCGCGCCGACGAAGCGGTCAATGCCTTCGTTCCGGCCCACGTCGATGCCGATACGGACGCCACGCCCTCGTCGTAATCCATTTCGGCACTAGATGTTACGGAAACAGCGAGTCATTTGACTCGCTGTTTTTTTGTCGAGCGGCTAGATTCGACTCGTGAGCGAAGATGTAACCCTGACTCCCGTGACCGAACCCGAATTGTGGTGGCGTGGCCTGGCGCCCACCGAGGCGTTGGGGTTCTCGGTGGTCCGTCCGCATGTCGGCGATCAAACGGTCGGCATTGCCGAGTTGCGGGAGCGATGGGGGCGGGAGCCGCTGATCGTCGCCAATGCCCCCCTGATCCGCAATCGCCTGTTCAGCGGCCGCAGTCATCGCGAGGCCGGGCACTTCGACGTGCTGGAGTTGTTCGCCTTTGTCCGGCCGGCGCAGTTTTGCGCGCCGTCGGCGGCGGGATTGGCCTTGGCCTGCGGCTTCGCCGAGCCGGAAAACGAGGCGGCGCAAGCGCGGGTGCTGCTCGATGTCATTTCCTCACTTAGTGAAATATTGAAATCAAGTCCGCTCGGCTTTCGCCTGGTGGCGCAGTCGGGCATCAAACTAATGGCGCGGCAAGGCTGGGCCTGGGGGCCTTTGGTGCAGGCGGTGCTCGATCAGACCGAGATGCCAGCCGACTATGTGGCGCCGCCCGCATTGGAAATCTGGTCACTTCTGGAAGAATGGGAAGATCGACCCCCGGAGGGTAATGCGCGCGCCGTTTCTCTGTCAGACGAGGAGGTCCAGGCGGCGCTCGATGCCGACCTGGCGCGCGCCGGCTTGAGCGAACGTCGGCCGGAGCAGGTGGCCTTTGCGCTCAGGGCCAAGGACATCTTCGCGCCGAAGTTCATGAAAGATCAGCCGAACATGCTGCTGGCCGAAGCCGGTACGGGCACAGGCAAGACGCTGGGTTACTTGGCGCCGGCCATGGCCTGGGCAATCAAGGCGCAGGGGCAAGTGTGGGTATCGACCTACACGAAGGCGCTGCAGAAGCAGATCTACAACGACACGCGCGCCTTGTTCGACCGCGAGCAGGAACGCGCCGAAGCCGTGGTGGTGCGCAAGGGACGGGAGAACTATCTGTGCCTGCTCAATTTTCAGGAACGGCTGGCCGGAGCGCAGACCGGACCGGAAATCATCATGGCCGTGCTGGTTGCGCGCTGGGTGCTGTATAGCCGCGACGGCGACATCCTGAGCGGCGATTTCCCGACGTGGCTGCCGTCGCTGTTGCCGCCGACCGCACCGGCGGCAGTGTTTCAGACCCTGACGCCGTCGGCCCTGGTCGACCGACGCGGTGAATGCACTTACGCGGCCTGTCCGCATTATCGGGTGTGCTTCATCGAAAAATCGGTACGCAAGGCGAAGTCGGCATCGCTGGTCATCGCCAACCACGCCCTGGTCATGGCTCAGGCGGCCTACGACCTGCGCGATACCAGCCGGGCGGAGATGGAAGCGGAGTTGAAGGGGGAAACGGTCGACGAGGACAAGGTGCAGCCGGCCGTGTCGCGGCTGATCTTCGACGAAGGGCACCATGTCTTTGAAGCGGCGGACAGCGCTTTTGCCACCAAGCTGTCGGGGCTGGAAGCGTTCGAACTGCGGCGCTGGATTCGCGGCAATGAAGGCCGGTCACGGCGCGGGCGGGGCTTGGAAGCGCGGCTTGGCGACTTGCTGAAAACCGATGCCGCCAAGGATGCCCTACGCGAACTGATCCGGGCCGCGGCGGCCTTGCCGGCGGATGGCTTCTCGCAACGGATCACGGTGCGGACGCAGAGTGGTGGCGGGCTGGAACCGGTCGGACCGATCGAGGCCCTGCTGGTTGAGGTGTTACAGCAAATCGAGGTCCGGCAGGGCGAAACGCGCGTGCGAACCCGTGGCCCGGCCGACGCCGATCTCGGCGGCGAATGTGAAGCGCATCCATGTCTCGATGCGGTCGGCGTGGCTGCCAAACTGGCGTCGCGGGCCCTGGCGGCCATCGAGGCGCCATTGCTGGCCCTGTGCCGGGCAATGGAAGATAGCCTCAATGTCAACGGCGACGAACTGGAGGCACCGGAGCGCGTGCGTATCGAAGGAATCTTACGCGGGCTGGAGCGACGGGCGCGCATGTTGCTGCCGGCGTGGCGGTCGTTGTTGCAGCAGTTGGCGCTGGATGACGATGATATCCTTGACGATGATGGCCAGGTGCAGACCATCGACTGGTTTGCCACCGAAGTGCATCGCGGCAAGGTGGTCGACGTCAGCCTCAACCGGCACTATGTCGATCCTAGTCTTCCCTTGGCCGAGTTTGTGCTCAAGCCGGCGCATGGCGTGCTGGTGGCGTCGGCGACGCTCAGCGACGGGGCGCGGGAGGACCAAAGCGAGGACGTGTTTTTGCTGGCCCGGCAACGGACGGGCGCCGATCATCTGGTCATGGGCGCCAAGACGGCGCGCATCCAGTCGCCGTTCGACTATGCCAACCAGGCCCGGCTGTTCGTCATTACCGATATCGGCCGCGACGATCCGCGCGCCGTCGGGGCGGCGATGCAGGCGCTGTTCACGGCCGCCAAGGGCGGTGCGCTGGGGCTGTTTACCGCTATTCGGCGGTTGCGGGCGGTTTACGAGCAGATCGCCCGGCCCTTGGGCGAGGCGGGGCTGACGCTGTATGCGCAGCATGTCGACGCGTTGGACGTGTCCGACTTGATCAGCGTCTTCCGCGCCGAGACGCATTCGTGCCTGCTTGGCACCGATGCGGTGCGCGACGGCGTCGACGTGCCGGGTGAAGCGCTGCGGCTGATCGCCTTCGATCGGGTGCCGTGGCCGCGCCCGGACACGCTACACAAGACGCGCCGCCAGCATTTCGGCAACAAGCTCTATGACGACGCCCTGACGCGGGCGCGATTGGCTCAGGCCTTCGGGCGGCTGATCCGCAAGAAGGATGATCGGGGCGTATTCGTGATGCTGGATTCCGCCGCGCCGACACGGTTGTTTTCGAGTTTGCCAGAGGGGGTGACCCTGCAACGGTGCACACTGAAGGAAGCCATTGACTCGATTGAGCGGTTTCTGTTTCCGCCTGATCCGCAAATGCCAACTCATTGACACTTAGGCATTCTTTCCATGATGGAACGATTTCGCTTTTAGCCAGCCTTGTCAAGGGCGCGAAGCGCGGCATACGGCCGTAACCCCTTGACAAGGCTGGCTAAAGGCGAACAGACTCGGCATGGAAACAATGACGTATTTTGCCTGGGTTTCGGTTGTCGCATAGAGCAGCTATAAGGACGCATTAACCTTTTCAGGATCGCCCATGGCCGACGCCGTACCGAAAAAGAACCTGCACCGCATCGGCCTGTTCGGGCCGTCGGCCCTGCTGATCCTGCTGGCGCTCGGCTGGACCGGTTACTGGTATTACACCGCCAGCGTCGTCAACAAGGCGCTGCACGCCCAGCAGGACGGCCTGATCAAGCAGGGCTATCAGGTCAGCGTCGATCCCTACCGCATCACCGGCTGGCCGTATCGCATCCACATCCCGCTCAAGAACCTGACCATCGTCGCGCCGAGCGGGCGCGGCTTCAAAGTGCCCGACCTGGAGGTCAATGCCGACGCCTACGATCTCGACAAATGGGTGATGGAGGCGCCGCAGGGCCTGATCCTCTATCGCGGCCGGCCGGACGGCACCGACTACGGCAAGCTCACCGTCACCGCCAAGTCGATCAAGGCCAGCGTCTCCGGCCTGCGCAAACCGGTGCAGAACATCGCCTTCCAGGCCACGGAAGCCGTCGTCACTCCGTCCGACCCGTCGCATCCCTACATCTTCGACAAGGCCGACCTGTTCGAAGCCTATGTCCGGCCGCATATGATGGCATCCGGGGCGGCGCCCGCCGGCGCTTCCGCCTCGGCGAGCGCCGAACCCGCCAAGATCGACCCCGAGAGCGCCGACTGGCTGATCCGGCTCAATGGCGCCCATGGCCAGCCGCAGGGCTTTGTCGGCAACCTGTCGCCCGATAAGCCGCTGACCCTGAGCACCGAAGGCACGCTCAACCACATCTCCGCCTTTAACGGCAAGGATTTCGCCAGCGGCGTCACCGCCTGGAAGGCGGCGGGCGGATCGGCGACCTATTTCAAGTCGATGCTGAACAGCGGCGACATGACCATGACGGCGTCGAGCAACGGCCTGGGTCTTGACGGGCAAAGCCGCCTGACCGGGCACATGGACATCGAAATCTCGGACACGGCCCGGCCGATCGAAGTGCTGGCTTCGGCGGGCCTGATCTCGCGCGACCATATGACCCTGGCCAAACCGTTGCTCGACATGACGCTGGCGGCGGTCGGGCCGCACAGGTTCGGCATCGATTTCAAGAACGGCGGTTCTTATATCGGCCCGCTGAAAGTTTCAGATGCACCTATATTGCCGTAGGCGCGATCTATACTGCGCGACGGGGCTTTAAGCTTAAATCAAGACTTGCCGACAGGCCGTTCGCGGCCTAAGGTCCGGGCTTTCATTCAGGAGCCCTGAATTGACAACGGAAAATCCGCCCGGCTTGTCCGATCTGCGCCTACAGATCGACGCCTTAGACGCGGAACTGCTCAGGCTTGTCGACAAGCGCGCCGCGCTCGGCAAAGCCATAGGCGAGGCCAAGTCCCGCGAAGGCGGGACCGGTAATGACGTGTCCCTGCTGCGGCCCGACCGCGAGGCGATGCTGATCCGCAAGCTGATCGCCATGCCGCGCCAGGCGGCCTCCGCCAACGTCATCGTGCGCATCTGGCGCGAGTTGATCTCGGAAAACCTGCGTATCCAGGGCGAGGCGCGCGGCGGGTTGCATCTCAATTTCAGCGCCGCCGACCAGTCGCAGGAAGTCCTGGTCTGGGCGCGTGAACGCTTCGGTTTCGCCCCTTCCTACAGCTATCTCAAGGACCCTTCCGCCGCGTTGGCAGCAGCCCGGGACCCGCGCCACATCGCGGTCCTGAGCCTCGATCCGCGCGGCGGCGCGTGGTGGGCGCGCGTCCTGGCCGAACCCAAGGTGCGGGTCATTGCGGCACTT
>CAYULN010000114.1:0-23897 GCA_964445605.1 uncultured Caulobacteraceae bacterium
GCCCAGGCCGGAGCCTCCGGTGTCGCGGTTGCGCGACTCCTCCAGGCGGTAGAAAGGCTCGAACACCGCCTCGAGCGCTTCGGGCGGCAGGCCGGGGCCGGGGTCGATGACATTGACCTCGACATGGTCGCCATGCGCCGCCACGGCGATGCGGCAGGAGCCGGCGTAGCGGCAGGCGTTTTCGATCAGGTTAGTCAGGATGCGTTTCAGCGCCACGGCGTCGCCTTTGACCATGACGTTCGGCATAATGTCCGCCGGTTCCATCGGGCAGACGGCGGTCATGTCCTCGGACAGCGCCTCGGCCAGGGCGGACAGATCAAGCGGACGCAGGGATTCGGCCAACTTGTGCGCCGAGGTGAAACTCATGGCCGAACGGATCAGGCCGTCCATATGGGTGATGTCCTGCGAAAGCTTATCACGCAGGGGATTGGGCAGATCCTCGATGCGCAGCCGCATGCGGGCCAGGGGCGTTTTCAGGTCGTGAGCGATGGCGCCCATCAGCGCCGTGCGATTTTCGACCTGCTTGCGGATGCGGGCCTGCATGGCGTTCAGCACTTCGGCGGCGGCGCGCACCTCCTTGGGGCCCACGGCCAGCACCGGAGCGGCACTGTCCTCGACGCCGACACGGGCGGCAGCTTCGGAAAAGGCGATGATCGGCCGGCTCAGGCGTTGCGACAGCAGCCAGGCCAACGGCAGGATGAGCAGGGCCGTGAGGGCGAAACCGAGCAGCAGGCGGCCCTGCCACGGCTGGATAAAGGTCGGGGGCGGCGTGATGACGCGATAGCTGCCGTCGGGCTGTTTCCAGGCGGCACTGAAGGCCGGGTAGAAGATGATGGCGCGGCTTTCGCCCGGCATAAGACGCAAATTGGGCAGTTCGCGTTCGAAAATGACGTTGCCGCCCGGTCCGGGGCCTCGGACGGGCCCCTGCTCAGGGGCTTGTGCGGGACCTTGGGTGGAAGGCTGATTTGGGGTCTGATCCTGACCTTGTGCGGGCGCGCCCGGGTCGGGCAGGGGGGATTGTCCGGCGTTGAGCATGAAATCGCGTTGCATACCGGGACCGCCCGGCCCCGGTCCGTCGGTGCGGAAGCCGACACGCTGCCAGTTGCCGCGGAACGGACGCGGCGCGAACTTGATCCAGACATTGGCGGGTGAGGTGCCGAGCTCGGCGGCCATGTGATTGGCGGTTTCGACCTCGAGGCGCCATTGGTGGCCGTTATGGTCCTGGTTCCCGGTCACGAAGGCGGGCGGATCGGTGGTGGTTTCGGCCTTCAGCCAGCGGCCGTTCTGCAGCCTGACCCTGCCGGTTTTCAGCGCCGCGACGGCCTCGCGCATCGAATAGCCCGACGGCAAGGGTTCCGGCGCCTTGAGGACAATCAAAGTATTGATTCCCAAAGCCAAAACCAGGACGATTAGACTCAGGCCCAGCACCTGCCAGAAGATCGGCAGGGAAATAAGCGTATTGATGGACTGGGTTGGCGTCTGAGTTTTGGCCACTGAATTTATTGGAATTTACCGGTTTCGATTAAGTCGCCGCGCGAGTTGATTGTTCGCGCAACGGGTGAGAAATTTGTCGAAAATTTCTTTGAGATCAATTTTTTATTTTAGCGGTTTGAACATGTAACCGATGCCGCGGATCGTGCGGATGATATCCTCGTTATGGTCATCGCTGAGTTTACGGCGCAGGCGCGAGATCTGGACGTCGATGGCGCGATCGAAGCTGTCGGAATTCGGGCCGTGCAGGTAGTCGAGGATCTGGTCGCGGGATAGAGCGCGGCCGGGACGGTCGAGGAAGACGCGCAGCAGTTCGAATTCGGCGTTGGACAGCACCACCTGCACGCCGTCGGGGCGCGTGAGGGTACGTTTGATATTGTCGAGCTGCCAGCCGAAGAAGTGGGTAAGCGGGGATTTGCCCCCAAAGCCATTCGCGCCGGCGGCGCCGCGTTCCTCGCGTCGGCGCAGGACGGCCCGGATACGCGCCAGCAATTCACGTGGATGGAACGGTTTGGCCATGTAGTCGTCGGCGCCCAATTCCAGGCCGACGATGCGGTCGATCTCCTCGCCGCGCGCCGACAGCATAATCACCGGCGGGCCGCCCTTTTCGGTCAGGCGCTTGCAGATCGACAGGCCATCCTCGCCCGGCATCATGTAATCCAGCACGACCAGTTCGATGTCGCCGCGCGCCAGCACCTTGTCCATGTCGCGCGCCTGGGCGGCCGTGTGCACGGCGAAGCCGTTCTGACTGAGGAACTGACTGGTCAGTTCGCGCAAATCCTGATCATCGTCGACGATGAGGACGCGGGGTTGATGGGCGGGGGCGGGAAGGGACGACGCGGAAGCGTTCATGGCTGGCCTCTTGGCAACAGGCTCTTGGTGACATCGGAAGGGCGCGAAACGGCCCGTTCCAGGGCTCAGACTTGCCCGAGGCTTGCGGCGGTCTGATTGCAGGTGCGCAATATATCATCTTATTGCCGCCCCATTACGCCTTTTTTTGACATCGCCAGGCAAAGGCCGATGGCTATCGTGGCCGGGTTCGCCGCGACGGGACGCGGCGGGAGATGGGAGACATTAGAAGCCATGTCATTGAAACCTTTTTACCTGATCGGAGCGGCGACGGCCGCCATTGCTGCGGCTGCCGCGGTGACCGTGTTCGCCGCCGATACGCCGGCGGTTCAGCCCACACCCAAGCCTACGACTGCGGCGCCAGCCAAGGCAGCGCCCGCAAAGGGCGAACGCAAGATCGTCCGCATGGAGCCGAGTTTCGCCGAGGTCGATAGCAATCACGATGGTTCGATTAGTCCGGCCGAATTCGACGCCTTCCACAAGGCTCACATGCCGCCGATGCCGGAAGACGGCATGCGGCCCGGCATGATGGCGGAAAACCGGGGCTGGGGTCCGCCGATGATGATGATGCGCATGAACCGCCGCGGGCCTGAGGAAGGCATGGGCCGGATGGGCATGCACGGCGAACGCGCCCTCGACCTGCTCGATACCAATAACGACGGCAAGCTGAGCTTCGACGAGATGATCGCGCCGCTGAAGCGCCATTTCGACCGGATGGACGCCAATCACGACGGTACTTTGAGCAGCGACGAGCTGGCGCACGGCCATGGCAAGTTTGAAGGCAAGTTCGAGCGGCCCGCGCCGCCACCGGAGGGCTGACCGCCTAAACCCAGTACAGGGTGAACTTGACCGGATCCTTCGCGGGGTCCGGTTTTTTTTTACTTTTGCCGGCTAAATTTTTTTCGAGCGAAGGCGACGGAAATGGACCGCACCGTACGTTTATTTGGACATGCGACGGGCGTGAGTGCTTCGTCCGAGCGAGACTTCCGACGCGAGCCGGTATTTCCCGGCACCGGCTTCGTCTGAAGAGGGCTGTGGTGGCCGCCGCTACCACAGCCCTTGTTCTTTTTACAGGGCTTCTTTTTACAGGGCGGCCTTCGCTTTGGCGGCCACGTTTTCGGCGGTGATGCCGAATTCCTTGAACAACCGGTCGGCCGGCGCCGAGGCCCCGAAACCGGTCATGCCCACGAAAATGCCATCCTGACCGATAAAGCGTTCCCAGCCCAGGCGCACCGCCGCTTCGACGGCCACCTTGACCTTGGCCTTGCCGATGACCGAGGCTTGGTAGGCCTTGGTCTGCTTGTCGAACAGCGACCAGGACGGCGTCGACACCACCCGTGTGGCAATGCCATCGGCTTCCAGCAGCTTCTGCGCGCCAATGACGACGCCGACTTCCGAGCCGGAAGCGAATAGGGTCACTCTGGCTTCGGACGAGGCCGGGCTGATCTCATAGGCGCCCTTTTGGACCAGGTCGGGTGCGGCCGAGTTTTCCTTGCTACGGACGGCCGGAAGCTTCTGACGCGTCAGGACCAGCATCGACGGGCCGGTATCCTTCAGCGCCGCCTTCCAAGCTTCGGCGGTTTCGACCATATCGGCCGGGCGATAGACGGTCAGGCCGGGCATGGCGCGGAACGAGGCCAGCTGCTCGACCGGCTGGTGGGTGGGGCCGTCCTCGCCGACGCCGATGGAATCATGGGTCATGACGTGGACGACCTTGGCGCCCATCAAAGCCCCAAGACGGATGGCCGGACGGCCGTAGTCGCTGAAGACAAAGAAAGTGCCAGCATAAGGGATCAGGCCGCCATGCAGGGCCATGCCGTTCATCGCCGCCGCCATGCCGAATTCGCGCACGCCGTAATGGACGTAGCGGCCGGTATAATCGGTGGTGTCGAAGGTGCCCATGCCCTTGACCAGGGTGTTGACCGAGCCGGTCAGGTCGGCCGAGCCGCCGATCATCGTTTCGATAGCCGGGACCAGGGTCGCCAGGGCCTTGCCGGAGCAGGAGCGGGTGGCGTCGGCGACCGGTGTTGCCAGCGACGCCTGAATATGGGCGTCCAGGGCCTCGAAAGCATTGGCCGGCAATTCGCCCTTCATGGCAGCCAGCAGTTCGGCGCCTTTAGGATGCGCCTTGACGACGGCGTCCCAGGCCTTGCGCGGCCGGCCGGCGCGGCGGCCAGCGGATTCCCAGGCCTTCTTGATATCGGTCGGCACGGTGAACGGTTCATGCAGCCAGTCCATGTGGGCGCGCGCCGCCTTGATCTCGTCGTCGAACAGGTTGTAGCCGTGGCCGTGCTTGTCGCCTTCCAGCGCGCCGGCGCCCTTCGACACCTTGGTGCGGCAGGCGATCATCACCGGCCGGTCCTGGCGAGTGGCCCAGCGCATGACCGAGGCCAGCTTGGCGTGGTCATGGCCGTCGACCGACTTGACCGCCCAGCCGGCGGCCTGGAAACGCTTCAGCTGGTCGCCGGTCTCGGCCAGGGTGGCCCAGCCGTCGATGGTGACGTTGTTGTCGTCGAACAGGACGATCAGGTTCTTGAGGTTGAGGCGACCAGCCAGGTGGATGGCTTCATGCGACACGCCTTCCATCAGGCAGCCGTCGCCGGCGATCACCCAAGTGCGATGGTTGATCAGCTCATCGCCGTACTTGGCATTGAGCGCCCGTTCGGCCATGGCCATGCCGACGGCGGTGGCCAGACCCTGGCCGAGCGGGCCGGTGGTGCATTCGACGCCGGCGGTATGGCCGTATTCCGGGTGACCGGGTGTGGCCGAGCCCCACTGGCGGAAATTTTTGATGTCTTCCATCGACACCGACTTGAACCCGGTCAGGTGCAACAGGGAATAAAGCAGCATGGAGCCATGCCCGGCCGATAGCACGAAGCGGTCGCGGTCGGCCCAGTCCGGCTTCTTCGGATCGTATCGCAGGAACTTGGTCCATAGCACGGTCGCCACGTCGGCCATGCCCATCGGCATGCCCTGGTGACCGGACTTCGCCTTGTGCACCGCTTCCATCGACAGCACGCGAATCGCGTCCGCCATCAGCGCGCCGGTCACTTTCGGCGGGGCGGAAACCGTGTTCGCGGAAGGGCTTGTAGTCATGGGCGATTCTCGACTAAACTCTTAAGAGAAGGTTGATTTGCCGGAGGCTTTAGCCGAAGTCCCCCGGCAAGTGTAGGGTTTTATGTGCGGGGCGCGCAAAAATTGCAGCCTTGGCCGTCCGGACACTGAGGTGCGGCGGCGCATCGCTTAGGGAGAGCTTGGATGGAAAGCAGCCACAATTCGGGTCAGCTTGGGGGGGCGTTGAGCCTGGCGGTCGATCGTCTCGATCGGGCGCTGGCGGCCCTGGAAGCCAGGGTGCAGGCGCTCAATAACGGCGAGCCGCTGCCCGAATATACGCCGCCGTCGTCCGAGGCCTACAGCGAGGATTATCAGCGGGTGCTGAGCGAGCTGGAAACCGTGCGCCGGGAAAAGGACGCCCTCGCGGCGGTGGCCAATAACGCCTTTGATGCCCTGGGCATGGCGGCGAGCAATATCCGCGTGCTCCTGCGCGACGAGGCGGCGTAATGGCTGAGATCACCGTTCGCGTTAACGGCAAGCCCTACACGGTGGGCTGCGCCGACGGCCAGGAGAGCCGCGTGCAGGAGCTGGCGCGCATGTTCGATGAACACGTGCAGATGGTGGTGTCGGATGTCGGCGCCATCGGTGAAGTCCGCCTGTTCCTGATGGCGTCGCTGCTGATGATCGACGAGATGCAGGACTTGCGCAATCAGTTGGACGAGGTGTCGTCCCTGAGCTCGCGCATGAATGCCGGCGTCCATGAGATGGAACGCAAGGCGGCGTTCGCCATTTCCGACGCGGCGGCGCGTCTGGAGCGGCTGCTGGGCGGGGTCTAAGGCTTCGGCCCCTTGTAAATATCCGGATGGAAGCGTTCCATCAGCGTCTCGGGCAACAGCGGCGCGTGGAAGCCGAACTGTGCGTACAGGCCGTGTTTATCGCGCGTCGCCAGGGTGAAGCGGCGCAGACCCTGCAGGTCCAGTTGCGCGAAGACTTCGGTGAGGAGCGCCGTGGCGTGGCCCATGCCGCGGAACTGGGGCTCGACGAAGACGTCCATCAGGTTGGCGAAGGTCGCCTTGTCGGTGACGACGCGGGCAAAAGCGATCTGTTCGCCAGCCAGGGAACCGGCGAAACATTCCGAATTGAGCATGGCGCGGATGAACAGGTCGTGTGGAATGCCTTCGGCCCAATGCGACTGGTTGTTCAGAAAATGATAGACGCGGTCGAAATCGATGCGTGACTTGTCGCGCGTCACTTCGAGTCTGAGCAAGGCAATATCTCCATATCTTTTTTTTGGCGCCGACGGTATGGGAAGGCGGTATGACGGCTGCAGGGAGAGGGCACAAGAGCATGAATGATACGACCGGATCCGCCGCGTCTTCAATGGCGACGCCCGCGCCGCTCGATCCGAAGGATGTGAGGTCAATCATCATCGGCTTGATGACGGTGTTGCTGCTCGCGGCGCTCGACCAGACCATCCTGGCGCCAGCCTTGCAAACCATCGGCAATGCCCTTGGTGATCCGGAGCATCTGCCGTGGATGATCACCGCCTATCTGCTCAGCTCGACGGTGGTGACACCGCTGTATGGCAAGCTGGCCGATATTATCGGGCGGCGGTCGACCCTGCTGATGGCCATCGGTGTCTTCCTTGCCGGCTCCGCCTTGTGCAGCGCTTCGCCCAACATGTATTTCCTGATCGGGGCGCGGGCCATCCAGGGGCTGGGCGGCGGCGGGCTGATGTCGCTGGTCCAGACCGTGATTTCCGATATCGTCTCGATGCGGGAGCGCGGCCGCATTCAGGGCCTGTTCGCCGCCGTTTTCGGCTCGGCGAGCCTGGGCGGGCCGATCCTGGGCGGGCTCATGTCGGAACATCTCGGTTGGCAGTCGATCTTTTGGATCAATTTGCCGGTCGGCGCCGTGGCTTTATGGATCGTCTATAACGGTCTGAAGAAGCTGCCGCGCTATGAACGGGCGCATCGCATCGACTGGATCGGCGCGGTCCTGATGAGCCTGGCGGCGGTGAGCCTGATACTGGCTATCAATACGCGCGGCGCGGCCCTGTTCGGTATGCCGTCGTGGAGTGTCTATGTGGTGTCGGTGGTGTTTTGGTTGCTATTTGGCCTGCGTCTGCGCACCGCCGAGGAGCCGCTGATTCCCACCGATATCCTGAAAAACGGTATCGTGGTGCGCGCCACCATCGTCGGGACACTGTGCATGGGGGCGCTGATGTCGGTCGGCGCCTATAATCCACTGTATCTGCAGCTGATTTTCCACATGCTGCCGACCAATTCCGGCCTGGCGATCGCGCCGCTGAGCCTCGGGGTCATTCTCGGCGCAATGGCCGCGGGCCAATTCATGGCGCGTAGCAAAAGCGGCCGGTACAAGATGTTGCCGATGATCGGACTGGCTATCGGCACGCTGATCTATATCGGGCTGGCTGTGGCCGGGGACCGGTTGCGGCTGTGGCCCTATATCGGCTGCCTGATGGTCGCCAACGCGGCGGTCGGGTCAACTTTCCCAGTGACGACTGTGGTCATCCAGAGTGTCGTCGAACGGCACCAGATGGGGACGGCGACCGGCGTGCTGAATTTCTTTCGCTCCCTCGGCGGAACGCTGCTGGTTGCCCTGTTCGGCACCATATTGTTCCATGAGTTGTATGTGTTGATGGGTGACCGTTTCCACGGCGTCCTGACCGCGGCGGCGCTTACAGGTGTCGACAATCCGGCGCGCATCTACAAGCCGATCTTCGTCGGCGGCGCGATTTGTCTGGGCGCGTCGTTCCTGACCTTGTGGACGATGAAGGAAACGCCGTTGAAGAGCCGTGAGGTCCCGGTTGCCCAGGTGATTGAAGAAGCTTCCGGCGACGTGCTGGAAGGCGCCGATTTCTCGGAACCGCAACCGAAGCGGTAGCCCTTGCCAGGTTTTTCGCTGGCCGACCTGGTTTACGCAATTTAAGGACATTGCGCATACAATCCTGGATTGATTTTCGTTCCTCCCAGGGAGATGGAGTATGCTCGTCGCGTCCAATAACCGGCCGCTCTATCAGGGCGTTCACGAAGTCCGCAATCTGGCCAGTCTGAGCGAGAACGCTTCGACCAGCCGGGTTCTCAACTTGACGCATATTCACCTGACCAGCGCCAAGGACCCGAACTACCTGGCCAAGCCTTTTTTCCGCAACGTTCAACTAAACAAGTCCCTGGTGGTCAAGCATACCGTACGGCCTTACGAGCGGGAATTCTTCGCCCGTCCGCGCCGCACGGCCACCAAGATCATCCTGCCTTTCGACACCAGCGATCTAAAACTTGGCGGGCGCGCCATTTTCGTCGACCAGATCGGCTTCGAGGCCTTCGCCAAGTCCTATTTCGGCGAAACCGACATCGCTTCGAACCCGGACGTGCAGGTATTGCGTTGTTTGGATGAAATCCCTTCGCTCGATCCGTTCCTGGTACGCGAACAGTTGGCCCGTTATGGCTTCAAGCCGGCGTCTTGCTATCTGAAAATCTCGCAGCACGATCTGCAGACCATGGTGGGCTACGCCAATGTGGAAATTCAGCGTCTGGTATTGAAAGCTTTCGGCGCCGGCATGGAGGCGGCGGCGGTCAGGCTGACCACCAAGATTCTCGCCAATACGCTCGACCGCGACCTCGAACCGTTGAAGAATACCTTCAAGATGAGCGACGTCGATTTTTCCGAGGGCATGTTCTCCTGGCGGGGCTTTCTATATTTCAAGTGGCACCAGCGCGCTTTGCAGGACGATATTCGCGTGGTGCTGGAAGGGCTTACGACCTATCGGACCATCGGTACGGCGGACGACGGCACCAAGGCCTATCTCGCTAAGGCCCGGCCGCGCCTGGCGCGCAAGATCGTCGCGGCGATGAAAGCGACGCAAACCGTTCTCGATGTCTACGACATGGCTTATCGGGCGCTGGCCGACGGCTCCAATCCTGCGCCTTTCCGCAGCTTTCTGCTCAAGGGGCCGTCGTTGTTTTTCGAGCTGGGCGAATGTCTCGGCATCCTCAGCCATATCGGTGCATTCTGGTCCTACCGTATGGGCGGCAAGGCACAATCGCGCTTGATGCCGGCGGAATTCGCCGACATTCTGGTCGATTTCGAAGACAGCCTGATGAGCATCGAGACCCCGGCGTTTTTTGCCGCGTAAGGCTCAGGCCGAGGGATCGCGCCGGTGTAGTTTGATCGCTTTTTCCGGGCAGGCCTGGACGCAGAGTCCGCAGGCTTGGCAGGCATCGGCATTGACGGCGAACGACTGTTTCCAGCCGTGCAGGGTGCCTTTGAGCTTGGCCATGAGCGGCAGGGCGACACGATCTTCCGGCGGCAGGATATCGAGTTCGAACACACTGTACGGGCAGATGACGACGCAGTCGGCCTTGCCCTCGCAACGGGTGCGATCGATTACCGGTGTGAAGGCGCCGGGCGCCTGCTTGCAGTCCGTTTCGGATTGGGCGGCCATCGCGTTTTCTACGCCCAGCCTTTGCCGAAAATCAAGAAGGCCGCGAACAGACCGTAGAGCAGGCCGATGCCGGCGAGCATCCGGCTATCCACCTTTCCGCGCTTGAACATGATCCACAGGGCGACGATGGCCACGGCGGTGACGATGCCGGAGACCAGCAAGGTCGTATCGAAATGCCAGGGCGTGAAGACGATGCCGAGCGCCGACGGAATGGTCGCCTGGATCATCATGGCGCCGGAAATATTGGCCAGGGCCAGGCGTTCCTTGCCCTGGCGCACCCAAATGATGGCGTTCATCGTTTCCGGAAGTTCCGTGGCGACCGGGCTGAGCAGAAGGGCGACGAGATGGGCGTTGAAGCCCAAGTAGCCGCCGATGGATTCGAGCTGCGCCACGAACAGGTGCGAGGCAAAGGCGATAACGCCCAGCGCCGCGACGGCCTGCAGGCCGGCCCAGGCGAGGCTCGGGTTGCCGGGACGAATCTTCAGCGGTTCGAGGTCTTCCTCTTCCGCCGATGTCTCGCCGGAGACGATCTCGCGCCAGACATAGACGCCATAAGCGCTGAGGAACAGCAGCCCCAGCCACGGTTTCCAGGCGAAGACGACAAGGCCCAGGCCGACCTTGACGGCGAACACCGCCAGGAAGGCCAGTTGATCGTTGGCCAGGCGGCCGCAATCCGCCTTGACCGCATGGTCGGCGCGTTTGAGCTTGCGCTGGTTGAGCCACAGTGCCAGGCCGACAACACCATAAGCGATGGTCGCCAGCACCAGCGGCCCGCCCATGGCCGCGCCGACGCCGATGTCCTTGGCCGCGGCGGTCTTGCCGAAGACGACGGCGCTCAAGGTGACGGCGCTTTCCGGCAGAGCGGTGCCGAAGGCGGCCAGCACGGTGCCGACGGCGGTGGCGCCGAGGTTCAGGCGGCGGCCACACCATTCGATGCTGTTCACGAAATACTCGCACGCCAGGTAGATGGCGGCGGCGGAACCGAGGAAGAGGGCGAAGGTCAGGAGCATGGGTTCAGTCTGGGGCCGGACGAGCAACAACCAATGGCACAGGGAAACGGCTCGCCCGGCGAAGGCTGACGCATCCATGACCAAAGGTCTCGCCTGACGATTTCATCAATCGTTGACCGCGCCACGGAGCTGCGGCTCCGATTATGTTGACGCTGTCCTTGCGTTTTTGACGCCTCATGTTGTCCAAAAAGTGCGATCGACTTTCGCGCCACTTTTTGGCATGAGGCTTGGGCGCAAGCGGCTACTCCCCAATGACAATGCGCGGCTTATGACGGATTTGACCTGGTTTGGAAAGGGGAAAGCGGCAGGTTTGCGACTCTTTTCTGGGCTTTGCCTTGAGTTCCGTCCGCCCACGGCCTATTTTGGTTTCCGGCGGGTCTTGCTGCGGCTCGCGTGACGATCAACATATCCTTCTGACCTTAATCACTTAGAACGGGGACTGGCTCTGATCTGGACCGTGGTCCTAGTCACCTGGTTCCCACCTGACTTGTCAGGTCTGAGGATTTAAACCGCATCGGCACGGTTCTTTCGCGGCGCCGCCACGGCGAGAAGCGCCGGTTTGCGTTTCGCAAACCGGATGAAATCGAGACTAAATGTCTCGATTTCCGCGCCGAGCGCCCGGAGCTATGCAGCGGGCTGACGGGCACGTTGAACAGTGTCCGCAAAAATCATATTCTGCCCGCCTTTCGCACCCATCGCCCCCGGACGGCATGAACCTGACCACCCCCAAACCCTTGCTCCGCGCCGAAATGAAGCGCCGCCGCGCCGGCTATGCCGCCGACCTGCCCACGGCCGGCAACGACATGGCCGACGCCCTGGCCGGCCTGCTCGACATGCACGACGACTGGCCGCCGGAAGGCACAACGCTCTCCGGCTATTGGCCGATCCAGTCGGAAATCAATCCGTTTCCTCTGATGCAGTTGTTCGCCGATCGCGGCTATCCGTTGGCCCTGCCATGCCTGGAAGGCAGCGAAGTCGGTTACCGCATGGTCTTCCGCGAATTCCGTATCGGCGACGAACTGGTGTCGGGCCCGCTCGACGTCCGCCAGCCACCGGAAGCCGTGCCGGAAGTCCTGCCGGACGTCGTCCTGGTGCCGCTGCTGGCCTATGATGTATACGGTCACCGCTTGGGTTACGGCGGCGGTTATTACGACCGGGCACTGGAAGCCCTGCGCGGATTGAAGCCCATCAAGGCGCTCGGAGTCGCTTTTTCCGCGCAGCAACTTGCCGAAATACCGTTTGAGGTGCATGATCAGCGGTTAGATGGTATCGTTACCGAAATGGGTCTGATAGGGGCAGAACCGTAAATAAGAACGGGCCGGGAAAGCCCTTAGATTTGGAGCCCCATGCGGTTTGCATTTTTTGGTGACGTGGTTGGCCGCCCGGGTCGGGAGGCCCTGAGCGAACATTTGCCGTCGCTTCGTCGCCACCTCGATCTTGAATTCGTCGTCGTCAACGCTGAAAACGCCTCGGCGGGCTTCGGCGTGTCGGAAAACTCGGCGCGCCAGTTGTTCGATGCCGGCGCCGATTGCCTGACGCTCGGCAACCATTCGTGGGACCAGAAAGAGGCCTTGACCTATATCGTCCGCGAACCACGCCTGCTCCGGCCGGTCAATTATCCGCCGCTGGCCGACGCGCCGGGGCGAGGGGCCAACCTGTTCGAAACGCAGTCCGGCCGACGCGTGCTGGTGATGAACGTGCTCGGCCTGGTGCACATGGCGTCGATGGATGATCCTTTCGCCGCCGTCGAGCGCGAGCTGGAAGCCTGTCCGTTGGGCCAGGCGGCAGACGCGGTCATCGTCGACATGCACGCTGAAGCGACATCGGAAAAGATGGCCATGGGCCATTTCTGTGACGGCCGCGCCACTCTGGTCGTCGGCACGCACACTCATGTTCCCACGGCGGATGCGCAGATCCTGCCCAATGGAACGGCTTATCAGACCGATGCCGGGGCCTGCGCCGATTATGACAGTGTCATCGGCATGGACAAGGAAGAGCCGCTTCGCCGCTTTACCACCCGGATTTCGCGCGAACGCTACAAGCCGGCGTCCGGCCAGGCGACTGTGTGTGGTGTGTTTGTTGAAAGCGATGACCGCACCGGCCTGGCTATGCGCATCGAGCCGATCCGCGTCGGCGGCCGCCTGAAGGAAATCATCCCGGCGGTGGCGCTCGCGGCCATCAATGCCTGAAACCGGGGCGTGACAAAGCCTTGTTTGCAAGCTAGAACCCCGGTTCGTTTTCCCTGAAGGCGGGCCGGGAGCTCGCCGTGCCGTAAGAGATTCAGCCATGGCTGGCCATAGCAAATTCAAGAACATCATGCACAAGAAGGGCCGCGCCGATGCGGCCCGGTCGAAGCTTTTCTCCAAGCTGTCGCGCGACATCACCATCGCTGCCAAGATGGGCCTGCCCGACCCGAACATGAATTCGCGCCTGCGCCTGGCCGTTGCCATGGCCAAGGCTGAATCCATGCCGAAGGACAATATCGAACGCGCCATCAAGAAGGGCGCGTCAGGTGAAGCCGACAACATGGAGGAAATCCGCTACGAAGGCCGCGGCCCCGGCGGCACCGGCATCATCGTCGAAGTGCTGACCGACAACCGCAACCGCTCGGCGGGCAATGTGCGCAGCTATTTCACCAAGTTCGGCGGAACTTTAGCCGATACCGGTTCGGTCAGCTTTATGTTCGACCGGCTGGGCGAGATCAAATATCCGCTCAACGCCGCCAGCGCCGACGCCATTTTCGAGGCGGCCATCGAGGCCGGCGCTTCGGATGTCGAGACCGATCCGGGCGACGATGACAATGACGGCGAACACATCATCTATACGGCCTACGAAGACCTGAACGAGGTTGCCGAAGCCCTGGCCAAGGCCCTGGGCGATCCGAAGTCTACCGGTTTTGTCTGGAAGCCGCAGGCGCTGACGGCGATCAGCGGCGATTCGGCGCGCACGCTCATGAAACTGATCGATGCGCTCAACGACGACGATGATGTGCAGAACGTCTACGCCAACTTCGAGATCAGCGAAGAGGAAATGGCCGCTCTTGGATTGTAAGGGGAGCATAAAGGACGCCGCCAATCCGTCCGAAAGCGTGGCCATTGGGTAACGGAAGGTCCGGTAAATTAACCTTTTCGCCGATTCAAGGCTTTGTTTGCCCACGGAAGTATGCGAATATGCCCCGTTAACCATATTTCGGGGGATTTTATGAACGCGCGCCCACTGCTCATTGCCGGTCTTGCCGTTGGCACGGGCCTGGTGCTGTCGGGATGCACTACCGTTGCCCGCGACCACAAGATCTCGGCCTCCGCCGTTGCGCAGGAATGCCTGTATCAGGCAGACACCTATTCGCCGGTCGGGCCGGACTATTCGGATCCAAGCCATGCGGGCAAGGCGCCCGAAATCATGACCTACGATCCCAACAGCCACGTCGAAACGCGCCTCGACAGCCGCGACGGCGCCCGGGTACTGACGGTGCAGAACAGCCGCGACCATACGGTCACGGCGACCAGCATCGACGAACCGGGTTACGGCGACTATCCCATCTGCAACGCGGACGGCCGTGGGCTGACCTACACCACCTATGCCCGTTCGGGTCCGAACCCGGTTGTCGTCGGCACGATCGCCGGCGCCATCGTCGGCGGTGCGGTGACCAAGAACGGCTCGGGCGCGGCGACAGGCGCGGCCTTTGGCGGTTCGCTGGCCGGCGCCATCAAGGATCCCTACGCCGCCAACGCGCTGTCGATCGGCGCGGCGACCGGTGCTCTGGTCGGTTATTCGGTCAACGGCACGCAAGGCGCCGGGGCCGGTGCGGCCTACGGAGCTCTGCTCGGTGCCGAGACCAATGAAAATGGTGGCGCGACTTTCCGGAGTGGCGGATCGAGCAGCAGCAGCCGCAGCACCGCCGGCAATAGCCGTGGCGGCGGTGGTGGTAGCGGCCGTGGCGGCGCCAGCCGCGGTGGTGGCAGCAGCAGCCGCTAATTGCCGGCCGCACAGCCACAGCCACTTCGACCAAATCAATCCCCGCCCGCCATATGCGCGGCGGGGATTTTTATTGTCCGGTAGGCCGGCGACCGAGCACCTTTTTGCTTATGTACGCGCAGCGCCACTGACGGTGGGACCGCACTATGGTCTCTCAAGAAGCAGGGTCGCCATGATGGGCGGGCGATAATCTACCGATGGAAGAAGCGCGGAGCCAAAAGACGAAGGCCGCGCATATCTGCGCGGCCTGTATTTCGATCTGTTTTCCGTCTTAGCGGGCGGTCGGATTCCAGTCCATCGTTCGGTCAGCGGCCTTGTCCTTAGGGATCGCCGGCGAATGCGGCGCCGCGGGCGGCTGGCTGGACGGGATGCGCGGCGGCGGAGCACCGAAGGTCGATTCCGGGTTGTCCGGCGAACCTTGCGTACCCGCCGAGCCCTTGACGGCATGGTACGGCGGACGCGGCAGATAGTCGTCGAACAGCGGCATGAAAGTCTGGGAACTCATCGTATAGAGATTGTTCTCGTTGGCGTAGAGCTGCTGCGACAGCCATTCCTTGCCACCGGCCAGCGGCAGGTTGGTTTCGTCGTCCTCATAGCTGCCGACCTGGTTCTGACGGGCATCCAATTGCTTGAAGGCGCCGCAGGAGTCCTGCCAGCTCAGATCCGCCGGCGACTGCGTACAGACTGCCTTCAGGCCACGGTAGAACGGTTCTTGAGCCTGTGGCTTGTTGTCGGGTTCCGCCGCACCGTTCGGAGCCTTGTACGGACGGAAATCGGTGCAGACGCTGCGTGAGACGGCGGTTACCGGATCGCCGTTGCGCTCGCGATATTCCTCGCGGTTACAACCCAGGGCGAGAATATGATAGGCAGACGGCGTGGCGTCGTTGTCGTCGACAGTGGCGGTCTTCAGGGTCAGGGCGCGGAAGCCGTCGCAGACATGCTGGGCCTGCGGATCCTGCGGCGCCGGGCTGCAGGCCTCGCTCAGGATGCCGTAGATGCTCCAGTCGACGCCGCCGCCCGGAATGCCGAACTCGGCCTTCTGATGCCATGGCGTGCAGCTGCGGTCCTGCGGCGCCACGGCGCCCCAGGTCAGGCTTTCGCACTTTTCCGTCGCGATATGGTTGTTGACGCTGCGCAGCTGGGCCTGCGGCGACTTCAGGATGCCGGCCGTGCGGACCAGGCGGATATGATTGTTGCCGACATAGGCGGTGCCGTCCTCGATATCGACGCCGATCTCGTCGGCGAAGATATAGTTGTTCAGGATGCGTACGCGCTGCAGCTCGCTATTGATGGCATGATCGGAGTAGAACAGCGAGTTGGAAATCAAGCCTTCGCCGACGCCGCTTAAGTAAAGGCCGTTGCCGTAGAACAGCGTCTTCATCTGATCGACCGTGATGATGCTGGCCTTGGTGGTCAGGTTGACGTCGACGGCGCGGGCATTTTCGCCGCGTTCGAAGCCCTGCCAGTCGCCGAGCTGGATCACGGTGACCCCGATCAGGCGGCTGTCGTCGACCAGGTCGCCGCGGATGCCATTATAGGTGCTGGCGATGCGGCTGTTGCTGACGTAGAGGCTGGCGTGATTGACTTCCAGGGCGCTGGATTGCGTGCGAGCGATCAGGTTGGTGTCAGCCATGTTGAAGCGGCCGGCATTGACCGTGACCGCCGCGTCGTCGCCATCATAGCGCAGGTTGCTGTTTTCGAGGGTGACGTCGCCGCCCAGCGACTCGAAGCAGGACGAACCCGTGCCGCGCGTCGAGATCAGGGTCAGGTTGCGGACGATGACCTGATCTGCAGTGGATTCGATGCGGACGCAGGGCTCACCTTGCGGCGCCTTGATGAGCAGCGGGTGCTCACTATAATTGCCGGCCATGTCGGGCTGGATGATGATCGACTTGGTCAGGCGCAGGCTGACTTCGCAGATGCTATAGGCCGCGTAGGCATCCGGCACATCGGCGCCTTCCAGACCATTGGTGGCGCGATAGCCACGCTGGCCGCGGAGATAAAGCGTGCTGCCGGCCGGCAGGCGCGCCAGCAGGCGGTCCAGGGCGCCATTGCCCTGGCTGCAATCAAAATAGGCGACCACGCCGCCACGGAAGCGGCTGTGGAAACGGTCGTCGCCATAGCCATAGCCGTAGCCTGACGAATAACGGCTATAGCCGCACATGCTGCTTTGGGCGCCGATCAGGGCGCCGAAGCACGGCTTGATATAGGCGCTCATACGGGCGGCATTGTTGCCGCTGTAGGGATCGGCGTGGGCGGGCGCGACCGACAGCGTCAGCCCGAGCAACAGGGCCGCCCATCCGAGCGCCTGGCCCGGAAGTGTTAGCATCGATTTGGCTCTACGCATCCACATCTGTCTTTTCCTAAACCCGCCAGTTCAGGCGCAGCCTGGCCCGGCGATGCAAATCTTCATTATCAAATCTCCCCCGGCGCCGGCCGCGTCCCGGCCAAGCGCCTTAGTTGGAGGGGTTACGCGAAACCTGGTTGAGCACATCCCGCAGGCGGGCGGCCGACGGCCGGAAGCCGGCGAGAGCGGAGTCGAGTTGCAGGACCACGGATTCCGCCTTGTCCTGATCGGCGACGCCGGCGAGCCCCATGTCGAAATAGGTGGACATGGCGTAACGCGCTTCCGGCGAGCCTTGCTTTTCGGCCTGCTGGTACCAGTAGAAGGCGCGGGCCGGGTCGACTTCGACGCCGACGCCTTCGGAATACATGACCGCCAGCACCAGCTGCGAACGAGAGTCGCCGTTGACGGCCGCCATCTGGATGGCGCGCAGGCGGTCCATATTGGTTAGGCGGTCACCGGCGGGCAGGCCGAGCATGCCGCGCAGGCCGTCAATGGTCTGTTTCGGAATATCGGCCGGGCTTTCGCAATCGGCGTGCAGCAGGTCGAGATAGTTGAGGGCGCGCACCACGTGGACGAACGGTAGTTCATCCATGCGCGACAGGGCATAGACAGCCGCGTCGTCGGGACGGCTTTCGTCGGAGTGCGGCACGCCGCCGGACGGCGCTTCGGACGGGTAGAACTCATACGGCGCCACCCAGCGCTTGGCCTTGGCTTCCACGAAGGAGGCATAGTGCTGACGATCCGGCGCCGAGCGCTCGAAATCCTTGAGCATGACATAGGCGCCAACATCGCCGGTTTCCATGGCTTTATAATTATATAGGTAGGCGTCGACGTCCGAGCGTTCGAACAGGCCGCGCACATTGGCCAGGCCATAGTCAGACCCGCGCATGTTGGCCTTGATGGCCTGCGGATTGTCGGCCGGCTCACCCATCGGGCCGTACTGATCGTCATACAGGCGGCCGAGCGTGCGGAAGCCTTCCGGCCCCTGGGTCGACATGATGTAGATGACACGGTCGCGCACCTTGTCGCGCTCGCCGGAATCCATCATGGACAGTTCCGAGTCGAGCATCTTATAGGCCCGGGCGCGCTCGAAAGCGCGGCACTTATCGAAGCGCGAGGCGACCGAGCCGCCGCGCGGATCAATGGCGCGCGTCATCGGCGCATAGCCTTCGCTGTTGGTCAGGGCCATGACCAGCCACACCGCCGATTCAATGCGGTCTTCGAGGTTCTTGTCGGCCGCATTCACCGCCGCATAGCGGTTGCCGAGTTCGAGCTGGGCGAAGAAGTCGTTGCCGAACGCCAGGTGGCGGTAATAGCGGATTTCCTTTTCCTGGCCGTTGAAGCCGCCCTGCTGATACATGTCGGGCGGACGCGGGCAGGCGGCGCGGCCTTCCACGCTTTCGTTCGGGCGGCCGAGCGGATCCCACGGCTTGTCGCAAGCGGTCAATCCAATGCCGACAAAAAGGCTAAGAATGAGCGCCACGACGATCCGGGTGCGCCCTTCGAGCCTTTGTAAGAACCGCTTCGCAACCCTGTTCATCCGGCGCGAAACCGATCCTGCGTGATCACATTCTGACATCAGAGATCGCTCCGACAACGTCGGCAAAATTATGGTTAATACATCTTTTGTTAAGGAATAGCCGGCCTGTCAATGCTGTGCCCCCCAAGGCTGCCTTTAATCTTTAAAGCGTTGCCAGATTGTCGCGCCATTTGACGCTTCAGCCCGCTGTCCCTCGAATACCCCGTGAGTATGCACCCACATCGATTCATCATCCCCCAATTCCAGCGCTTTGACCAGAGAAAAGTGTTAACACGGGGGCCATCCTTTACGCTTTCCCGCCAGGCGTGTTACGTTCGCCACGGCGGGCGGGAAAATACACCAATCAGGAGAAAAAACGTGGTCTCGCCTCGCGTGCCCGTAGCGGGTGGCCGCAGCAAAGCGGAAACTTATCAACAGGTTAAGCGTGATATTATAACCGTGCTCGACGGCGAGCCGGATCGCATCGCGCGTATGGCCACCTGTGTCTGCTTGCTGGCCGAGGCCTTTCCGGACTGGTTCTGGACCGGTTTCTACATCGTTGATGCGGTTAAGAAAGCGCAGGGGACGGCCGAATTGGTCGTCGGGCCCTATCGCGGTACTTTAGGGTGCTTGCGTATCGCCTTCGGAAGGGGGGTATGCGGCGCAGCGGCGGCATCGAAAACCACGCAAATCGTACCGGACGTGCATGCCTTTCCTGGGCACATTGCCTGTGATTCGCGCTCCAATTCGGAGATCGTCGTACCGGTATGTGACGGCCGGGGTGAGCTGATCGCCGTGTTCGATGTCGATTCCGAAAGCTTCGGCACGTTTGACGCGAGCGACGCCGCTCACCTCGAAGACCTGCTGACGGCGGTTTTCTCAATTTAGTCCGTGACCGGCAATTCGCGGATTTCAACGACGCCACCGGCCTCATAGACCGGATTGCCGGCCAGCAGGGCCTTGGCGGTTTCCAGGCTTTCGCACTCTATCTTAATATAGCCACCGAGATGATGGGTGATGGCCGGGGCCTTGCCAGTCTTGCGGAGGCACAGGCCGTCACCGATGGCGCTACCACCGCGCATCACGCCCTTGGTTGTCAGTCCGGCGAGATAGGGTCCCCAATCCGGCATAGCCGGTGGGACGCCTTCCGCTGTCAGATCGTGCATCAGAAGCAGATATTCCGCCATGGTCGGGTCTCCGGTCTTTCATCTTGCGATTTACAATAGCGTCGTTTACAGCCTCAGGCCACTTCGCTCATCCCGACAGATAAAGGTGCCTTCCTCCCATGGCGCAACAATATATTTTCCAGATGCAGGGGCTGACCAAGTCCTATCCCGGCGGCAAGAAGGTCTTCGAGAACATCTGGCTCAGCTTCTATTCCGACGCCAAGATCGGCGTCGTCGGCGTCAACGGCTCGGGCAAGTCGACCCTGCTCAAGATCATGGCCGGCATGGACAAGGAATTTTCCGGTGAGGCCAAGGCGGCGGACGGCACCAAGATGGGCTACCTGGAGCAGGAGCCGCAGCTCGACGCCGACAAGACCGTCTGGGAAAACGTCATTTCGTGGTGCGAGGAAAAGAGGATCTTCGACCGCTACAACGAAGTGGCGGCGCTGATGGGCGAGGAATACAGCGACGAACTGATGGAGGAGATGAACAAGCTCCAGGAGAAGATCGACGCGGGCGATCTGTGGGATATCGACAGCCGTATCGAGATGGCCATGGACGCGCTGCGCTGTCCGCCGAACGACAGCGGGGTGACCAAGCTGTCGGGCGGCGAGAAGCGCCGGGTGGCGCTGGCTCGCCTGCTTCTGTCGAAGCCCGACATGCTGCTCCTCGATGAACCGACCAACCACCTCGACGCGGAGTCGGTGGCGTGGTTGCAGCATCATCTGGAAAACTTCCCGGGCTGCGTCATCCTGGTGACCCACGACCGTTATTTCCTCGACCAGGTGACCAAGTGGACGCTGGAACTCGACCGCGGCAAGGGCGTGCCGTACGAGGGCAACTATTCCGGCTGGCTGGAGCAGAAGCAAAAGCGGGTGGTGCAGGAGCAATCGGAATCCGAAGCCCGTCAGCGCGCGCTTACCAAGGAACTGGAATGGGTGCGATCGGGTGTTAAGGCCCGCCAATCGAAATCCAAGGCCCGCCTGGCGGCTTATGAGCGCATGGTCGAGGAACAGGAGCATTCCCGCGCGGCGCAGACCTTCGCCACCATCCAGATTCCGCCCGGGCCGCGCCTCGGCAATCTGGTGTTGGAGGTCACTGACCTGGAAAAGGAATATGGCGACAAGGTGTTGTTCAAGGGCCTGTCGTTCAAGCTGCCGCCCAACGGCATCGTCGGCGTCATCGGCCCGAACGGCGCCGGCAAGTCGACCCTGTTCAAGCTGATCACCGGCCAGGAGCAGCCGGACAAGGGCACGGTTCGTCTCGGCGAGACCGTCAAGCTGGCCTATGTCGACCAGTCGCGCGACGATCTCGAGCCCAACCACACGGTGTGGCAGGCGATTTCCGGCGGCACCGACATCATGCTGGTCGGCAAGCGCGAGATCAATTCGCGCGCCTATGTCGGCGGCTTCAACTTCAAGGGCGGGGACCAGCAGAAGAAGGTTGGGCTGCTGTCGGGGGGGGAGCGCAACCGTGTTCACCTGGCCAAGACGCTGGCGGCCGGCGGCAATGTCATCCTGCTCGACGAACCGACCAACGATCTCGACATCGAGACGCTTCAGGCGCTGGAAGAGGCTTTGGAAGAATTCGCCGGCTGCGCCGTGGTCATCAGCCACGATCGCTGGTTCCTCGACCGGTTGGCGACGCACATTCTGGCGTTCGAAGGGGATTCACATGTTGAATGGTTCGTGGGCAACTTCGAAATGTACGAGGAGGACAAGAAGCGCCGCCTCGGCACGGATAGCTTGATCCCGCACCGTATCAAGTTCCAGAAATTCAGCCGCTAGGCCGGAGACGGCGACAAGACCGCCGTCTTACTGGTAACGGGACGTTCCAGAATTTTCAGTGTCGAAGGACGGATACCGGCTGATAAAGCTCAGGCTGAGCAGGAGCGCAAAAACGCCGTTCAGGTATTGCTTCTCAGCCGGATCGGTGACGAAATTCTGAAATGTCCAGCCCCAGCGCAAGGTAGCCAAGGTAAGGGCGGCGAAGACGAGAACAAGCAGTGCGAACCGCTTTGCGATCAACTTCGCACGGTGCAGGGCCGGAGATTTGCCGGTCGCGGTGCCTTCGATAATTCGGCCGAAAACCGTATCGTAAAGCCACCACAGACCCATCGCGCCGAGAGCGACGGGCACCAGAACCGGCCAATAGGTATCGAACCATAGCGGCTTGGAATTCATGGACAGGAAATAATGGCCGAAAAGCAGCCAGGCCGGGAAATAGATGACAAGAAAAGCGATTCCGGCCCACCAGGTCGCAGACGGCTTGCGCAGCAATCTCTGCCGGGAAGCATCTTGCGGGACGCCGGCAAGTTCACGGCCGTTGCCTGCCGACCGGGGATTGAGACCTACGGTTTCTCCGAGGATCAGCCAAATGGCACTTAGCCCCATTATCGCAAGCAGGACGAATTCGTTCGCCCCCTTCGGCTTCCACTCCGACAACGTCGTGTCCTGTTGAACGAAGAGATGCAGGCAGTAAAGGGCAATGCCGACGCCCAGGACTACCAACACGGCCTTCAGTATGCCGATGGTTCGATGATTCATATCGAGCCCCCTGTTTTCCGAGAGCATATCCTGAAACCCTGCGGCAAGCCACACCGCATCCTGACGCTGGCGGCGCAGGCGCGCCTAGATTGCTCCGCGCGTATTCACATAAAGCGCATACAGCGACTGGCTGGCGGCCATGAACAGACGGTTTTTCGCCCGGCCGCCGAAGGTCAGGTTGGCGCAGCGTTCCGGCAGGTGGATATGGCCGATGGCCTTGCCGTCCGGGGCGAAGACGCGCACGCCGTTCAGGTCCATGTCCATGCCCCAGCCACACCACAGATTGCCTTCCTCGTCGCAGCGGAAGCCGTCGGGCGTGCCGAGCTTGGCGTCGACGAACAGGGTTTGCGGGCCGAGCACCTTGCCGTCGGCACTGACGTCGTAAGCGAATATGCCCTGGTATTTCTGGCCTGACTGCACGACATAGAGGCGCCTTTCGTCCGGTGAGAAGGCCAGGCCGTTGGGCCGATCGATGTCGGTGATGACGGCGGTCAAGGTGCCGTCCGGATCGCGGCGGTAGACGTTGGTCGGCAGCTCGGGCGTGGCGCGGTAGCCTTCATAATCGCCGAGAATGCCGAACGGTGGGTCGGAGAACCAGACGCTGTCATCGCTCTTGACGATGATATCGTTGGGGGAATTGAGCGGCTTGCCATCGAAACGGTCGGCCAGGATGGTGATCGCACCGTCATATTCGGTGCGGACGATGCGCCGGCCGCCATGTTCGCAACCGACCAGTCGGCCCTGGCGGTCGCGGGTGTGGCCGTTGGCATAATTCGACGGTTTGCGGAATTCGGAAACCTGGCCGGTTTCTTCCTCCCATTTCAGGATACGGTTGTTCGGGATGTCGCTCCACAGCAGGTAGCGGCCGTCGCCGAACCAGACCGGGCCTTCCGACCAGCGCGTACCGGTATACAGGCGTTCGACCGCCGCCAGTTGCAGGACATATGCCTCAAAGCGCGGATCGAGGATTTCGATGGCGGGGTCTGGGTAGGAAGAGGCCGGTTGCCACATGGTTTCGCTCGCGGGGTAAGGATGCTCTGAATAGCTCAGCCTTTATAAAAGACAAAGCCCGCGCCGCAGGCGATCAGGGTGAAGCCGACCGCCGTCTGCCATTTCAGCGGCTCGTTGAGGTAGAGCCAGGAGAACAGCACAAAGACGGAAAGGGTGATGACTTCCTGGATGGTTTTCAGCTGGGCGGCGCTGAAGGTGCCATAACCGATGCGGTTGGCGGGGACCTGCAGGCAGTATTCGAAAAAGGCGATGCCCCAGCTGACCAGAATGACCACCCAGAGCTTTTCCATTTTGAATTTGAGATGGCCGTACCAGGCCAGGGTCATGAACAGGTTGGAACCGATCAGCAGGCCGATGGTGGCGAAAGCGGGGGGAATGCGGAGCATGAGGAGCCTTGGGCGCGGAGAAACCTATGGGGTGTGGGGCCCCAACCCCCACACCCCCAAGGGTTTATAACCCGTTAA
>CAYULN010000115.1:0-4458 GCA_964445605.1 uncultured Caulobacteraceae bacterium
ATGAAGCCGAACACGCCCAGGCGGTATTGCAGCGACACCACCACCACGCCCTTGCCGCCCAGGTCGGACAGGACCGTCCCCGTGCCGCCGCCGGCGCGGTTGGAGCCGCCGTGGATGAACACCATGACCGGGCGCTTGGCCATGGCCTTCAGGGTCGGGGTGCGGATTTCGAGATAGAGGCAATCCTCGGAGCTGTTTTTCGCAAGCTCGCTGTTCCAGGTGTAATCGACCTGGGTGCAGGCCGGGGCGCTTTCGGTGCGGAAACGGACGCCATCCCAGGTGTCGGGCGGTTCCGGCTGGGCCCAGCGCAGGTCGCCCACCGGCGGTGCGGCGAACGGCACGGCCTTGAAGACGAAGGTGCCGTCCTTGAGCTTTTCGCCGCCGAGCACGCCTTCGGAGATGTCGACGCTGACGTCGGGTTCCGGGCCGGGCTGCATCTGCGGTTCTGGGGCCTGCGCGGCGGCGTCCTGAGCTTCGGGCGGCGAAACGGCCGGATCGGATGCGGGGGCCGCCGCTTCGGCGGGAACGGCTTCCTGGGGGGTCTGTTCGGGAGCGGGTTGTTCGGGGGCTGGATCGGGCGCCTGGGCCGCGCCGGGAACGGCCGGCAGGGGCTCGGTCGCAACGTGCGCGGCGCCGAAGGTCATATGCACGCGATCGCCGTCGTCCTCGGCCGGGGCCTGGCTGGCCACCAGCACCAGCGCCATGACCGCGCAACCCACGCTGAAACTTCGAACAACGCCTCGGTTCATTCTGTTCCCACTCCCGGCTGGCTGCCTTTCAGGCGCCTTTTTCGCGTTCTAATACAGTCATTCATACAGTCTGCGACGGTTTTTCGCCAAAAATGCGACGATCCGTGTACGGAAGTATGACGTGGAAAATCAAGATTTTCCCCACTCGTCCCGGCGACGTCCCCTGTTTCGGTTATAGCCAAAGCGTGGCGGCTTGTCTCGAAATAGTTAACAGGGATTTTTCGTTGTTAGCGCATCTTATCCAAAAAAGTGCGATCAACGTTTCGCGCCACTTTTTGGGATGCGCTAAGCCCACAGTCGCGCCGCCCCGCGAACGCCAGAGGAGTCGCCCCATTTGGCGGCGGCAATCCGGGTCATCCAGGTGTCGCTGAAGATGTAGGGCTGGATCTTGCCGGGCAGGCGGTCGTAGATTTCCGTCACGTTGGACAGGCCGCCGCCGAGCACGAAGGCGTCGGGATCGAGCAGGTTGACGACCACCGCCATGGCGCGGCCCAGCCGGTCGCAGAGACGGTCGAAGGCGGCTTCGGCCTCGGCGTCGCCGGCGCGCATGGCGGCGATGATGTCCTCGCCCTTCATCGTCTTGCCGGTGACCTGTTGGAAATCGCGGGCGAAACCGGACCCCGACACCCAGGTTTCCAGGCAGCTGTTCTGACCGCACCAGCAGGTCGGGCCGGGATATTCCTCAGGCTTGGGCCAGGGTAGCGGCGTATGTCCCCACTCCCCGGCCACGCCGTTGGCGCCATTGATCAGCCGGCGGCCGGCGACCACGCCGCCGCCGCAGCCGGTACCGACGATGATCCCGAAGACGGTCTCAAGGCTCGCCGCCGCGCCGTCGGTGGCCTCTGACAGGGCCAGACAGTTGGCGTCGTTGGCCAGGCGGACCGGGCGGCCGAGCGCCGCTTCCACGTCCTCCTTGAACGGCTTGCCATTGAGCCAGGTCGAATTGGCGTTGCGCATCAGGCGCGTCTTGGGGCTGATGCTGCCCGGCGTGCCGATGCCGATCGAGGCCTTGTCGACGCTGCCCTGCATGACGGCCTCGGCTTCGACGGTCTGGATCAGGTCGCGGACGACGGCGATGGCGTCGGCATAGTTGCCAGGATTAGGCCGGCGATGGCGCGACAGGAAGGCGCCGTCGGGACCGAGCGCCGCCGCCTCGATCTTGGTGCCGCCGAAATCAACGCCGATCTGCAACATCGATACGCCTTTCGCAAAGAAAAAGCCCGGACCGACGTGATGGCGGGTCCGGGCGAAAAGGTCAATATGCTTAAGCGGTTAGTGCCGAGACACTTAGTGGCCGCCGCTGACGCCTTCCTCGATGGCGTGGGTCTGGGCCTTGGTCGCGGCCATGGCGAACCACAGCACGAACAAGTAGCAGGCCAGCGGCACGATAAAGGCCAGCGACCGGGCGCTGAAGGCGTCGAACTTGGAGAAGTGATCGATCGCGAAGGCGAACAGCAGGCTGATGAAGCCGCCGCCGCAGATGGCCATGCACATCAGGCCGGAGGTCGCCGAGGCCGGGGCCGTCGAGCGTTCCAGGGTCAGTGTGAAGATGGTCGGGAACATAATCGAGTTGAACAAGCCGATCAGCACCGCCGCGAAGCCCGGAATAAAACCTGTCGTGATCGGCGTATCGTGGCCAAAGAAGTTGAACGATCCACCCAGCGCCGTGGCGTGCATGTCCTTGGTGAAGATCACGGTCAGGCAGAGGAGCGAAGCGCCGACGGCGAAGACCGACAGCAGGGTCGTCCCCTTGACGAAGCGCAGCAAGGCGCTGCCCGAGAAACGGCCGACCATGGCGGCCAGCATGAAGAACGGCATGATCTTGCCGGCGATCGGCGTCGGCACGTTGAGAATCTGTTGTTGTTCCAGGAACGCGATCAGGTTAGAGATGACGCAAACCTCGGCGCCGACATAGAGGAAGATACCTATGGAGCCGAGATTAGCCCACTTGGAACCCAGCGCCGAGAACGGCGACGGCGCGTGTTCGACGGTCTTCGGCGAGTGGGCCGCAATGGTATTGCGAACCAGGAACACCGCCAAGGTGAACACGGCCAAGACGGCGGCGATACCAAGATAGATGTTGGTGATATAGCCCAGGCCGTCAGTCTTCAACGCGTCGGTGACCTGCGCGCCGGATTCGAACAGCGGCCCCTTGAACATGTAGGTCGAGCCGAAGAAGCCGCCGACGAAGGCGCCGAGGCTGTTGAACGACTGCGACAGGTTCAGGCGGAAGTGCGAGTTTTTCATGTCGCCCATGGAGGCGATCAGCGGGTTGGCGGCGACCTGCAGCAGGGTGATGCCCGAAGCGGCGACGAACAAACCGACCAGGATGGTCTCATAGACGTTGGTGAAACGCGTCGAATAGGCGATGCCGCAGCCGACGATGATGCCGATCAGGCCGATGACGATCGACTTGGCGTAACCGAACTTCGACAGCACCCAGGCCGACGGGATCGACATGACGCCATAGGCAATGAAGAAGGCGAACTGAGTCAAGTTTGCTTCGACGTTGTTCAGCGTATAGATCTTGCCGACGGCGCGGATCAGCGGATCGACCAGGTTGGTGACGAACGCCCAGATGAAGAAGAGCGCCGTGACGTAGATCACCGCCAGGATAAGGCCACCGCCTCCCGATTTCGCGGCTGATGAAGACTCTGACATGTTACCTGCCTGTAAAGCTGTTGTTATGGCGAAACCGGCTGTTCCGGCTCCGGTGATTGATGGGCGACATCGCGTCGATGTTTCCCGGTGGTTCAAGTCCTAGCGCGGAATGATTTGTCCGACAAGTAACCAACGCCCATTGCGCGAGCCTTTTGTTGGTTGGGTTTTCGGACTTCCCTCCCTGGTTTCATATTAACCGTGCCTAGTGACGTTTGTACAGTCGGAAGCTGTGCGGCGGGATCGTCACCTCGAATTCGCTGCGCGGGTCGTCCTGGGCGGCGCCGGCGAACTTGCCGGTCTGCGGGGCGGCCGGCCTGGCGGTAAGCGCCTTGCCGTCGCCGTCGCTCAGGGCCGCGCCCTTCCCCGACAGCGAGATCGTCACCTTGGCCGGTTCGTCGCGGAACGATTCGACGATAAAGGCGCCGTTGTCGTAGCTGAACAGGCTCACCCCCGACGGCGAGGCGATGCGGACGGGATCGCCTTTCTGCAGGTAGGTCTTGACCTGGTCCATGACGCCCTGGGGCAGGCTGTAGAGGTCGCCGATATTGTCCGGGACGTTGAGGACGTAGAGGATGCCCCTGGAATAGCGGTTCATCAGCAGGACCGGGAAGCCGCGCGCCCCGGAGACGCCGCGGATGATCGGCCAGGCGTCGTTGGTGAAGTAGTGCAGCTCCGGAAAAAGGATATCGCGCGGCGCTACCTTGGGGTCGTCGCGCAGGGACTGGCCGTTGCCGGCGCCATAGCCGTTGAAATAATCGTTGAGCAGGATCGACTGGCCGGTGGCCTGGACTTCGAGCAAGTCCTCGAAACCCCCATCTTTACGCGTCGTGTCCTGAGTGGCTTTTACGAAGCCGGAAGTGACGAACACCGTCTTGCCGGTCTGGAGCTGGCCCTTGATTTCGGTGATGATATCCGGGTCCTTGGCCGCCGCCTGGGTGAGCAGGATCGTCTGGGCGTCCTTGGGGAAATGCGGCGTCAGCTCGATCGGCACGCCCATATTGCCGAGATAGTTGTGCAGGAAGTCCTCGCCCGACGACTGGAACGGCTT
>CAYULN010000116.1:0-7082 GCA_964445605.1 uncultured Caulobacteraceae bacterium
ACTGGTGGAATGGTACCGTAACCGCGCTTGATACATTCTTACCTCCTTGTTACACAAGGGTGTCAAAGCGGGAAACAGGGGTGTCCCGTAACGATTATACGGTCGAATTGGCACATAGCTTCGATCTTGTTATGACGTCGCGCAACCCACGCTATAGTGTGATCACAGTTGGATTTGCCCCCGTGTTCGTGTTCAAACGAGACGGACCCGCAGTATATTGTTCGATGAAATAATTTGTCAGCTTAGGGTCCGCTATCTCGTCTATTTCAAAGATCGATCGATAGCCGACACTCCGCTACGGAAGGGGAAAGTAATTATTTTAATTTAATAAGTATTTAACTTAAAATCTCCCAGAAAATACTTATATTTTTAGCATTATAAAAAATTTTTTTATGTTTGACGGCGCTTTGGTACAGTTTTAGCATGTCAGGTTGCTCCGGCGGTATTTACAAGTGCGCCGGCAAGTAACAGAGTAGGATATTTGTAAATGCGTAATGTACCAGAGGCAGCGGACAAAATCATCAATCCCGTAGACCTCCACGTCGGCAGCAAGGTGCGCCTGCGCCGCAAATTTCTCGGCAAGAGCCAGCAGCAGTTGGCCGACGCCATCGATCTGACCTTCCAACAGGTCCAAAAGTACGAGCGCGGCGTCAATCGCATCAGCGCCTCGAAGCTGTACGAGATCGCCCAGTTTCTGCAAATCCCGCTGACCTATTTCTTCGACGGGTTCGGCGAGACCGAAAGCGCGTCCGGCACGTCGGAATCCGAATATGCCGTTCAGAACTTCCTGGCCACCAGCGAGGGTATCGAACTGGCGGAAGCCTTTCCGCGCATCCGGTTTCCGAAACAGCGTCGCAAGATTCTGGAACTGGTCCGGTCGCTGGCCGATCTCGACGGCTAAACCTTACTTGAACAGGCCAAGATCGATCGCCTCACCCATCGCCTTTTGTCCGGCGGCGTTGGGATGCAGGTGGTCGCCATTGTCGAAGCCCTTGGCCAGCCGTGACGGATCGGCCGGATCGGCCACCGCTTTCTGAAAGTCGACCACGCCGTCGAAGGCGCCGGAAGTCCGAATCCAGGCATTCACCTTCAGACGGACCGCCTCGCGGTCGGCGGACCAGGAACTGGCGCCGGAGAACGGCATGATTTCCGCGGCGTAGATGCGGATGCCCTTGGCGTGCGCCCGCGCGATCAGACGTTTGTAACCGCCGATCAGCGCATCGGCTGACACGACCGGCGAATCCTTGTCTGGATCGGGGCTCGGCCCCGACATGCCCAGGTCGTTGACGCCCTGCATGATGACGATATAGGCGACGCCCGGCACCGACAGGGCATCGCGATCGAAGCGCGCCTCGACACTGAGCGCGCTCCAGGGGCTGGCCGGGCCGTCCTTGAGCACGCGGCTGGCGCTGATGGCGACATTGGCGACGGCATAGGGCTTGCCGGCTTCGGCCAGGCGCCGTTGCAGGGTCACTTCCCACTGACATTCGCCGCCGCTGTAGGGGCAGTCCCAGTCGCTGATCGAATCCCCGAAGGCGACGATGGTCTTCATCGGTTTGTCCGGCACGACATCGATGGCCGCCAGGAACGGCCGCATGACCGTGGTGCCGGCGACCGGCACATCGGCTTTTTCCGTGAAATCCCCAGGCTGCGAGATCACCGCCGCGTTCATCGGATCGCGGTGGATGGTCGACAGCAGAGCGGGCTGGGCGATGTAAAGGCTGAGCTCAACGATCTGGCCGGCCTGGACCTTGGCGGTGACCGGATCGGACACTACCGCCGCGCCCGGCGTCAATGTCACGGCCGCGCCGCCACTGAAATGCAGAGGAATGAAGCCACCGCCGACCTTGATCGAGGCGGCGGCAATGGCCACCGGGGCGCGGTCATGTTCGCCGCTTAAGCGGATGCTGAGCTGTGATCCGCCAGCGCTCAAACGAACCGGAAAGCGGACGGTCTGGTTTTCCATGGTCAGTTCGGTGGCGCGCGGAATCCACATCGGCGGCGCCGCGAAAGCGCGCACCCAGGTCGGATTGTCGCCCGTTTTCGCCGCCACCGGTCCAGCCAACGCGCCCAGAATCAGCGCTGCCCATGCCCATTTTTTCATGATTTGTCTCCTCCCGCGACTCGTCACTTTCCGCCAAGCAAGCGTTTTGTCAACGTCGCCAATTTGCACAGCTTCGCTCCGTTTCGCGCACAATCGCGCAACCGGTCTTGCCAATTTCGCGCCAAGACCTGTAATGTGGAAGGGCAGGGAACGATCCTATAATCAAGGAAAACAGGGTCATGATGAAGAGATCTTCAACCGCGCTGATGCGTGTTCTACTGCTGACGTGTGCCGCGGCGGCTTTGCAAACCCAGCCGACAATGGCGGCGACGCTGGCCAAGGCCAAGCCCGCCGCCGCCGAAGATACAAGTAAGCGCGATGCCAGCGATCTGGCGCTGTTCGAGCGCAAGGCCCAGATGGCCAAGGAGCTGGGCGCCACCTATTTCAACGTCACGGACGGCTTGCCGGAAGCCTTCTGGGAACTGGACCCGAAAGACCCCTACCCGGCCTGGTTCTCGCATCACGCCGGACTGTTCATCATCTTCCCGGCCAAGGACGTCGAGCCCTATGTCGACATGAAATATGCCCGGCACGTGCAGGCCGTCCTGGCCCAGCGCTGCGCCATCCTGAAGAAATACGATCTGAAGGGCGTGTGGCGGGCCAATGAACCGGCGGTGCTGCCGGAGAGCTTCTTCACTGCCTTCCCGCAGTTGCGCGGCCCGCGTATCGACCAGGCGAACCGGTCGCGCGGCGTCTTCTTCGCGCCCAATGTCGACGAGCCGGAAACCCTGCGCATGTACCGCGAGTCCATGCAGTCGCTGCTTAAAGTCTGCCCGGAAGTGGCGCAGTTCAACTGGACCACCACCGATGCCGGATCGGGCTTCGATTGGTCGCCGTCGCTCTATCCCGGCATCAACGGCAACAGCAATTATCGCGACAAGCCGATGGCCGATCGGGTGGCGGGCTTCCTGATCAATGCCCAGAAAGCGGCCAAGGACGCCGGTTACGACGTCGAGATCAATATCAACCCGATCGCGCCGCGCCAGTGGATGATCCCGACCTTCTCGCCGGATGTGCTGGAAAACATCCTGCACCGCCTGCCGGCAGGCCTGGCCGTGCAGGGCCGGCAGAATCCCGAAGTACGCACGCCGGGCGTCAGTTCGCTCGGCGGGCTGGGCAACGGCGGGGCGTTCGCGCCGGTTGTCGGCCTGGCCATCCCGTCGTTCGACGCCGGCGGTGGAGGCGGCGGGCGTGGTGGACGCGGTAACAATGGTAGCAATGGCGGAGGCACGGCGGCACCCGACGCACCGGTGAAATTGCAGGTCGATCTCGGTGACGCCGCCAGCATGGATTTCAACTACCGCCTGGCCAAGGCGACCAAGGGCATGCCGATGCGTACCCTGAGCCAGCGCATGACCGCGCTGCGCGCCTTCGCGGTGACCGAGGTCGGCGAGGACCAGGCCGACAACCTGCTCGAAGCATGGAGCGCGCTCAACGACGTCAAGCAGAACCTGGACGTGCTCGATTTCGGCGGCATGCTGCGCTTCGGCCATGTGCTCAACCGCTGGATCAACCGGCCGATGGTGCCGTTCCCCGAGGAACTGAGCGACGCCGAAAAGGCCGACTATCGCGCCTTCATCTTCCAGGCCAAGGGCGAGGACCAGGCCAACGACCTGATCGATATCCAGGCGATGCGGATGTACGAAGGCTATGGTGCCAAACTGCTGTTCCAGCGCGATATCGAAACCGCCCTGCCGCGCGCCCAGCGGGCGCTCGGCCTGTTCAATACCATCCGCGACGCCCAGACCGATCCGGCGAAGAAGGCCTACTGGGACCTGACGGCCAAACGCACCCAAGCCCTGATCTACCTGATGATCTCGGCCGACGACATGGTCGCCTATCAGGCGCAGCTCGACCGCGTCAAAGAGATCGGCACAAAGCCCGAAGTCAATCCGGTGCTGGGCGTGCAATCGGGCTGGGACCGCACCGACCTGATGGAAACGGCGCGCAAGGAGATCGACAACACGGTCAACCTGCAACGGCTGCTGCAAAGCACGCCGGAGCCGATCCTGGACCTGGCGCCGACAGAAGGCGAGGAGACGATCATGCACCTCGGGCCGAACCTGGTACCGCAACTCAAGCACAAGGTCGACACTATGAATGCTCATTGGCGCGACTATGACCGGCTGTTCACCGTTCCCAACCCGTAATTGCCTGACAGGGCGACGGTTAGGCGCGGTTGAGACGTTAAGATAAGGCGTGCGGCGGGGCTGCGCGCGCGTTCAACGAAAAGAGCAAAGGGATGGCCATGCAATTGGATCGGCGTTTTCTTCTCACGGCCGGGGCTGGCGCCCTGTTGTTGCCGGCGGGCTTCGCGCGCGCCGCGGCTCCAAAGCCGTCCGTCATCCCGACCGGCCAAGTGCTCAATGTCCGCGACTTCGGCGCCAAGGGCGACGGCGTCACCGTCGATACGCCGGCCATCGATAAAGCCATTCTTGAAGCGTCCAAGCGCGGCGGCGGCACGGTCTATTTTCCGCAGGGCAACTACCTCTGCTACACCATCCACATGCAGAGCCTGGTGACCCTGTATCTCGACCGCGGCGCGGTGATCGTTGCCGGGGCGACACCGCTGACCGGCGCCCAGACCGGCTATTACGACCTGGCCGAACCGCAGGACCCGGCGATCGAGCCCTTTCAGGATTACGGCCACAACCACTGGAAAAACAGCCTGATCTACGGCGAGAACCTGCACGACATCGCCATCATCGGCGACGGCATGATCTGGGGCAAGGGCCTGAGCAACGGCCGCCGCGATCCCGACCTGCCCAAGGCCGAGCTGCCCGGCGTCGGCAACAAGGCGATCGCGCTGAAGAACTGCTTCAACGTGCAGCTGCGCGACATCAAGATGCTGAAGTGCGGGCATTTCGCGGTGCTGGCGACCGGCGTTGACAACCTGGTCATCGAGAACCTGACCGTCGACACCGACCGCGACGGTTTCGACATCGACTGCTGCAAGAACGTGCGGGTGCACAACTGCACAGTCAATTCGCCCTATGACGACGGCATCTGTCCGAAGTCGTCGTTCGCCCTGGGCAGGCAACGGGCGACCGAAAACGTCACCATTTCCGACTGCTACGTCAGCGGCAATTACGTGGTCGGCACGGTGATCGACGGCACTTTCCAGCGCTATGACGGCGTCAACCGGCGCGCCTTCAAGACCGGCCGCATCAAGTGCGGCACGGAATCGAATGGCGGCTTCAAGAACATCACCATCACCAACTGCGTGTTCGACGAATGCCAGGGCATCGCGCTGGAAACCGTCGACGGCGCGTTGCTCGAAGACATCGCCATCTCCAACATCACCATGCGCAACCTGTCGTCGACGCCGCTGTTCCTGCGCCTCGGCCGGCGGATGCGTGGGCCGAAGGACATCCCCATCGGCGTGCTCAAGCGCGTCACGATCAATAACATCACCTCGTCGGGCAGCACCAAGATGCCGTCGATCATCGCCGGCGTCGACGGCCACCCCGTCGAGGACGTGCAGATCAGCAACATCTATTTCGAGCAGGTCGGCGGCGGCGACGCCGCCAATGCCGCCATCGTGCCGCCCGCACTTGAGGACAAATACCCGGAACCGGGCATGTTCGGACCTTTACCGGCCACCGGCTTCTTCATCCGCAACGCCAAGAACGTCGACATCAGCCACGCCGAGATCGTCACCCTGGCCGCCGATGTCCGTCCGGGCTTCTGGATGCAGAATGTCGATGGCTTCGACGCCTCGTTCCTTAAGCTGCCGAGCGGTGCGCCCTATTTCGCGCTCGACAACGTCTCCGGCTTCCGCACCTTCGGCAGCCGCGCCGTGCCGGACAAGCGGTTCGACGCCGCCACCAAGACTTCATTCTAGACCGGGAACATACACATGCTGGATCGGCGTTTCTTTATCTCAGCCGCGGCGGGCGGATTGCTGCTGCCCTCCACCGTTCTGGCGGCCGTGCAGAAGGTGGTGCCGGGCGCGAAAGGCGCCGTCAATATCCGCGATTTCGGCGCCAAGGGCGACGGCAAGACCATCGACTCGGCCGCCATCGACAAGGCCATCGACGCGGCCTCGGCGCGCGGCGGCGGGGTGGTCTATTTCCCGGCCGGCACCTATGCCAGCTATACGATCCATCTGAAAAGCCAGGTGACGCTGTATCTCGACCGGGGCGCGGTGCTGCTGGCGGCGGCCGTCCCGCTGGAAGGCACAACCAAGGGCGGCTACGACATGGCCGAACCGCAGGACCCGGCGATCAACGAATTCCAGGACTATGGCCACAACCACTGGAAAAACAGCCTGATCTACGGCGAAGGCCTGCACGACGTCGCCATCCTCGGCGACGGGCTGATCTGGGGCAAGGGCCTGACCCGCGACCACCGCGAGGACAAGGACCTGCCGCGCGCCAACCTGCCCGGCGTCGGCTGCAAGGCCATCGCGCTCAAGAACTGCCGCAACGTGCAGCTGCGCGACTTCTCGATCCTGCAAGGCGGCTGGTTCGCCCTGCTGGCGACCGGCGTCGACAATCTCACCATCGACAATGTGGTGGTCGACACCAACCGCGACGGTTTCGACATCGACTGCTGCAAGAACGTGCGGGTGTCGAACTGCACCATGAACTCGCCCTATGACGACGGCATCTGTCCGAAGTCGTCGTTCGCGCTGGGTTATGCGCGGTCGACCGAGAACGTCACCATCTCCGACTGCTTCCTCAGTGGCAGTTATGTGGTCGGCACGGTGATCGACGGCACCTACCAGCGCATTCCGGAAGCCAGCACCTACGAGACCGGCTGGGGCAAGAATGTTGGCTTCGGCCGCATCAAGTGCGGCACAGAATCGAATGGCGGCTTCAAGAACATCACCATCACCAACTGCGTTTTCGACATGTCGCGCGGCATCGCGCTCGAGACCGTGGACGGAGCGATCCTAGAAGACATCGCCATCTCCAACATCACCATGCGCCAGGCCACCAACTCGCCGCTGTTCCTGCGCATCGGCACGCGCATG
>CAYULN010000117.1:0-5369 GCA_964445605.1 uncultured Caulobacteraceae bacterium
GATCATTGCCGCCGACATCGACCGGATGGACGGCGAATATGGCCACGGCGGCATCGGCATCCATATGTCGGCCTTTGCCGCGTGGGTGGTGGGCGTGACCGTCTATTATGGTATAGCTCAGTTCCTGCCCGCACTGGGGGCTACCCTGCCATCCTTGGCTGCAGCGGCAGTTGTTTATTGGGTCTTCAAAAAGCTGGGGATGTAATCATGCCGTTTCGGCATGCCGTCACCGCCTTTTTGCATTTGTCTGCTATTCCAGGCTGCGCTAGGCTGGCACAAAATCCAGGAGGGGCGGCCACGCCCGAAAACCATGAAAAACAGCGGTCCTTTGCATCTTTCCCGTCGCACGTTACTGGGCGCTTCCGCCGTCGCCGCCTTGTTGCCGGCGCGCGTCTTGGCCCGCGCGGAGGCCGAACCGGATAGCTGGGCGCCGGTGGCGGCCATTCTCAAGCAGATAAAGGCGCCGACTTTCCCTGCCAAGGATTTCGACATCACCAAATACGGCGCGGCGGCCGGCGACCAGGCCAAGACATCGGCGGCCATTGCCGCGGCCATCGACGCCTGCAACAAAGCCGGCGGCGGTCGCGTGGTAGTACCGGCAGGCACCTGGCCGACCGGCCCGATCGTCCTCAAGAGCAAGGTCAATCTCTATCTCGCCAAGGACGCTACCCTGGCCTTCTCGCAGAATCCGAAGGATTATCCCCTGGTGCTGACGCGCTTCGAGGGCGTCGAGTGCATGAACTATTCGCCGTTCATCTATGCCTTTGGCGAGACGGATCTGGCCATCACCGGCGAAGGGACGCTCGACGGCCAGGCCGATGCCGATCACTGGTGGGACTGGACGCGCATCCGTACCAAGGGGTTGGAAAATGCCTCCAAGCGCATCGGCCAGCAGGCGGCGCAGGGCGTGCCGCCGGAACAGCGCATCGTCGGCGACGGCGGCTATCTGCGACCCAACTTTGTGCAGCCCTATCGCTGCAAGAACATCCTGTTCGAAGGCATCAAGATCGTGCGTTCGCCGATGTGGGAACTGAACCCGGTTCTCTGTGAAAACATTACCGTGCGCAAGGTGCGGATCGACACGACCGGCCCGAATAATGACGGCTGCGATCCGGAATGCTGCAGGAACGTGTTGATCGAGGACTGCGTGTTCAACACCGGCGACGACTGCATCGCCATCAAGAGCGGCCGCAACGCCGATGGCCGGCGCGTCAATACGCCGTCGGAAAACATCATCATTCGTAATTGCCAGATGATCGGCGGTCATGGCGGCGTCTCGCTGGGGTCGGAAGCTTCGGGCGGCATCCGCAATATCTATGTCCGCGATTGCCATATGGGCAGCCCGAACCTCGACCGAGCGCTGCGCATCAAGACCAACTCATACCGCGGCGGCTATATCCAGAACGTCGTCTTCCGCGATGTGAAGGTCGATCAGGTATCACAGGACATCATGCAGGTGACGCTGGACTACGGCGAGGGCCGGGGCGGGGGCTTCAATCCCAAGGTCGGCAATGTCCGCTTCGAGAACGTGACTTGCGGCAAGGCCAAGCGTCCATTTGACATCAACGGCTACGACGATGACGTCATCGAAGGGATCGATGTGCGCAATTGCGTGTTCGACAATGTCGCCGGGCCGGCCTTCATCGCCAATGCCAAGGTCAAGGCAAGCGGCGTGAAAATCAACGGCGCCGACTGGCAACCGGTGTTGGCTACGGCGGCGGACTCGGCGGCGCATAGCCCGGGGGCGAATTCGGCGACGACCAAACCCCAATAAAGGGTTTGTGGTTCCCAAGCCCTGTTTCTCAAGCCGGTTCGAGCAACAGCACGGTCTTCAGGGCATCCATGTCGTTGCCCAGCCGTAAGGCCGTTTCGCGGTCCAGCAGGGTCTGGGCCAGTTCGAAGACTTCGCCTTCCTCTTCCTGGACATGGTGCTCGACGGCGTGTTTCAACTCGCCGAATTTTTCCAGCCAGAAATCGGACGACACTGGCGTGTCGCTCAGGACGTCGAGCAGTTCGCGGATTTCGTCGTGTTCCGCTTCGGAACGCGCCATCTTCTCCGCAACGCCTTGATCGCGGGCGGCGTCCACCAAAGTCCTGTAAAAGGTGCGTTCTTCGGCTGCGGCGTGGACGGAAAGCTCGGCGCGGATCTGCTCGAACAAGGTCTGGCGGATGGCGGGCAGGCGGATGTCGAGAAGCTCGGTCACCAACTTGGCGATACGGCGGTGATCGCTTCTGAGATAGGCATAGATATCCATGGCACACCTCCTTCGGTTACAACCATGATGACGGATGCCGCATAACGATCGGATGGCGAGTGGGATCCGGTTGATAAATATGCGATCAAGGCCGCTGCCCATCTCGATTTTACCCGCCTCCGGGCGGCGTCGCATTTCTTCCTTACTGCCTTGGCGGCCATTGTGCCGGCATGGAAAAACGCACACCTGACATCGCTCCACCCAAAAAGAGCTGGTTTACAGTCTTCGCCCAGGCGACATCGAACTGGGCCGGCAGCGCCACGGCTTTCGCCCTGGCCATTCTGGTTATCGCCGCCTGGATTATCAGTGGACCGATCTTCCACTATTCCGACACCTGGCAGCTGGTCATCAATACCGGCACCACCATCGTCACCTTCCTGATGGTCTTCCTGATCCAGAATTCGCAGAACCGCGACGGCAAGCTGATCCAGCTCAAGCTCGACGAACTTATCCGCGCGGTCGAAACGGCTCGCACTTCGCTGATCAAGATGGACGAAATGAGCGAGGAAGAACTGGCGGCCGTCCAGGAAAACTTCAGCCAGGTCGCAGCCGAGGCCGAAGAAGAGCTGGAAGAGATCAAGGAAGAAAAACGCTCTGCGGAACCCTCACGCAACGGCTCCGGCAAGTCTCGTCGTATCCACTGAAACCTTCTTAATCTTTTTGAAATGACGCGCGCGTAAACTTGATTACAGGGTCTGTTACGCCCATTCCGGGCGAACGAGGTTGCCATGTCAACGCTTGCCGAGCCTCATCACGTGCCGCACGGCTACGTCCATCCCAAGGAGCATCACCATTGGTGGTGGTATGCCGGATTTGTCGTGGCCTTTGTCGCCATGGCCCTGGTCGTCTTGGCTTTCCGGCAATTCGATCGCGCCGAAGCGCCGCTGTGCAGCAGCGATACCATCGGCAGCTTTTCATCGCCCAACGACAGCGTTGAAGGCGAGATCGCGCGCGTGTCCTGCCTGGGCGGCGGCCCACGCCAGCGGCTGATCCTGCGTGAAGGCGGCAGTGCGCACACGGTCGTCAGTTTCGAGGACGCCGAGCGCATTCAGTTGCAATGGACTTCGGATAACGAACTGGAAGTGCGCCATAGAGGCGGCAAGCTGATCACCTTTCAGCCGACCTGGCGTCAAGTGCGCATTCGTTTCCGCTAAATCTTATCAGGCCTTCGCGCCGAAATAGGCGACGGCGTTGGTGATGACGCGAAAGCCGCCGAACACCACCGCGCCCCAGAAGACAAATGTCGTTCCGCCGGCTTGCGCCATGGCCTGGCTTATCAAGGTAGCCGCGATTCCGCCGATGCACCACAAGGCGCCGATGCCCATGCCGCGCAAGGCCTGCTTGCGCTTTGCCGCGACGATGGCTTTGCGGATCGCCGCCGGATCTTGTTGTACGGTTTCCGCCGCGACGGTTTGCATGTCGTCCATGATGTTCCCCCCTGGTGCCACCCTGTGGCCATAAGTTGTCACGTTATTTCGTAGCAACGGCGTCAGGGAGGCGTCAACCACCCTGCCGCTTTAGGGTGCATCCGATCGCGTCCCGGCAACCTTCGGGCGAACCGAGGAAAATCGATCATAGGGGGTGGCGAGGCTTGACCTGTGCTTCTTCCTCCTCTATAGCCGCCTCAACATTTTCGAGGTCCGGCCGTCAAAAGCCCCCCCGAACCGGATTTATGCAGGGGCTGTGTCCCCGCCGTAACCTCCAGAGCGCAGGTTGCGGCTTTTGTGTTTGTTCCGGCAAGGCCCTCAAAACTGTCGAACGGAAACCTGAGACCCTCCGGCCAAACGGCACAGGTCTCAACATAAAGAAAGCCATCGAGACCGATGCCCACAGTCAACCAGCTTATCCGTAAGCCGCGCCAGCCGAACCCGAAGCGCAACAAGGTGCCTGCCCTGAAGGGCTGCCCGCAGCGCCGCGGTGTTTGCACGCGCGTCTATACCACAACGCCGAAGAAGCCGAACTCCGCTCTGCGTAAGGTCGCCAAGGTGCGCCTGACCTCGCAGATCGAAGCCGTGTGCTACATTCCGGGCGAAGGCCACAACCTGCAGGAACACAGCGTCGTGCTGATCCGCGGCGGCCGCGTCAAGGACCTTCCCGGCGTCCGTTACCACATCCTGCGTGGCGTGCTCGACACGCAAGGCGTCAAGAACCGCAAGCAGCGCCGTTCGCATTACGGCGCCAAGCGTCCGAAGTAAGGAGCAGATAGAATGTCACGTCGTCACCGCGCAGAGAAGCGCGAAGTTCTGCCCGATCCCAAGTTCGGCGATCTGATCGTCACCAAGTTCATGAACTATGTCATGTACGAAGGTAAGAAGGCCGTCGCCGAAAACATCATCTACGGCGCCTTCGACATCCTCGAAGCCAAAAAGAAGGATGCGACCGCGATCGAAACCTTCCACTCGGCGCTCGACAATGTCTCGCCGTCGATCGAAGTCCGTTCGCGCCGCGTCGGCGGTGCGACCTATCAGGTGCCCGTCGAAGTCCGCCCGGACCGCCGCCGCGCCCTGGCCATCCGCTGGCTTGTCAACGCCGCCCGCAAGCGCGGCGAGAACACCATGACGGAAAAGCTGGCCGCTGAACTTCTCGACGCCGCCAACAACCGCGGCACCGCCGTCAAGAAGCGTGAAGACACGCACAAGATGGCCGAAGCCAACCGCGCCTTCTCGCATTACCGCTGGTAATCTCTTCACGAGATTTTCTGGCGTTATTGCAGTCGCGAAAATTTTGCTTTGAGGCGCGGGCGGTTTGAGCTAAACCGCCCGCGCTGTTGCAAGAAATATCTATTTACCCGTACGTTTTGAGGCTGACCCATGCCCCGCACCCACAAGATCGAAGACTACCGAAATTTCGGTATCATGGCGCACATCGACGCCGGCAAGACCACGACCACCGAACGCATCCTGTATTACACGGGCAAGAGCCACAAGATCGGCGAAGTCCACGACGGCGCCGCCACCATGGACTGGATGGAGCAGGAGCAGGAACGCGGCATCACCATCACCTCGGCCGCCACGACCGCCTTCTGGGCCGGTAAGCGCCTGAACATCATCGACACCCCGGGCCACGTCGACTTCACCATCGAAGTCGAGCGTAGCTTGCGCGTGCTCGACGGCG
>CAYULN010000118.1:0-9607 GCA_964445605.1 uncultured Caulobacteraceae bacterium
GACGGCTTCGTCAAGGAGATGGAAGGCCATCAGAAGCTGCGCATCATGTGGCTGGCGACGCTGTCCAGCGACTCGTTCAGCCAGAATGCCAACGCACCGTGTCAGCACGACTCGCAACGCCACGCGATCCAGGTCCTGCTCGACGACCGCAAGGCCGAACTGCAGACCATGGTCGCCTATCGCGACATCGAAGACGCGTTCTCCAATATCCAGTGCCGCCAGGCGGCCGCTAACTAAGACGCGGCCGCCGTCTGCGGTGAAGCCGGCGTGGCCGGGGGCGTCTCGGCAGCCGGTGTCGCTGCCGGAGCGGGTGTGGTTTCCGATGCCTTGGTTTCCGGAGTAGATGCGGGCTGCGGCGTCACCGGTTGCGGCGGGGTTGGCGTCTCGGCGGCAGGTGTTGCCGTGGGCGCCGGCGCGGCCGGAGTCTCGACCGCAGGCGTCGCCGTGGGCGCCGGTGACGCGTCCGAAGGCTTGGTTTCACTGACCGGCACCGGAGCGGGCGCCGCCAAGCAGGCCGGATTGTCCTGCAATTCATGATGCAGATAGTTGTACACCGCCAATTGCGTTGCGTTCAGCGCCGCGTAGGATTGGTCGGCCTTGGTGTCGAAGCCCGGCGAAATGCCCTCATTGCTGCTGACGGTTCGCTGGGCATTGAGATTGCGGTTTTCCAGGTCGGCGTTGCTGAAGCTTTCCGGCGTGAAAGTGTTAATGGCGTAGGGATTGATCACGGCGACAACCAGACCGGCGATGACGCCGGCGGTACGTTTGCCGTTGCCGGAATGCTGGCGGTGCAAGGCCTTGAATTCGCCCTGCGCTTCATAGTTCACGCACGCCGCCAGGGCCGGATCGGTGCTCGAGCCGATGACTCGGATGATGGCATGGGCGGTGGTCGATCCCGGCTTGCCGTCGGCGTCGACCACCTCGGTGAAGGCGAACGGCAAGACCTCGACCTGCAGGATGACCGGGTCCTTGGCGTCGGCGCCGGCCTGCAGGCCGTGATTGACCAGGGACTTGCTCAGACCCTGCTGAAGCGCGAACTGGAAGGCCGGACCGTCGAAATTCAGGCCGGTGGTCAGGTTGGCGTCGATCTTGATCTCGCCGACGCGCAGCCGGTTTTGCGTCACGACCGCCGTCGCCTTCGGCAAGCCGTAGCGGCCGCTGATGGTCAGGAGATCCGGATTGATCGCGGGCGGCGTATCCGCCCGGGCGGGCGCACCGCCGGCCAGCAGGCCGGCGGCACTGGCGGTCAGGGCCGCCGCGACAAGAAGACTACGCATGGCGCGCTGCCTTTACTTCGAGTCGAACTTTTTGCGCATGTCGGCGGCGAAGGTATTGGCCATGATGCCGACGATGTCGGGCTTGCTGGCGGCCTGGGCGATGGCGCCGATGATGCCGCCGTTCGAGGTATAGGAACCGTAGACGCCCTTATAGACGGCGATTTCGCTGTGGTCGGAAGCGCGCAGCACGTGCACGTCGCCGACAACCATGTTCGAGCCGCCGATGATATTGCCCATGGCGGCGCCGACGCGGCTGTAGCTCGTTACGTCGACCTCGAAGATCGCCGCTTCGGAACCCGACGGCGAGGTCTTGAATTCGTTTTCGACAGAGGTTTTCAGGCGGGCTTGCAGGTCGGCCTTGCCCGCGTCGTATTCGGCATTCGGCGTCCGCTTCGACTCGTCGACCTTCCAGACGACATCGGCTTGCTTGACGTAGAAGCCGTCGCGGGTGGTCAGGGCCAGCGGATTAGGCGTGGACGCGCACGCAGTAAGGCACAGGGCCGCAAGGCCCAGAACAAGAATATTGCGCAAAGGAATTCCCCCTAGAAGCGAGTTGTGCCGGAGTGTTTCCGGGCACGGAACTGTAATATGCAACCTACCAGAGGTTATATTCCTGTCAAGCGGCAAAGATAGTTAAGATAAAACAATGCGGTGCAGTGTAATATACTGCTGCGTCAAACCTGCATGGGGCAACGGGTTAGTAAAGAAACAGTCCTTTAGGCCGCTTGCATAGAATTGATCAGGCTGCGGAACAACGGCGCGCCGTCGTCCGAGCCCAGGGCCGCCTCGAAGGCCCGATCCGGGTGCGGCATCATCGCCAGAACATTGCCTTCGGCGTTGATGAGGCCGGCGATGTCGTTGGCCGAGCCATTGGGATTGTCGGCATAGCGGAAGACCACCTGGCCGTTGTCCTCGATCTTCTTGAGGGTCTCCGCGTCGGCGAAGTAATTGCCGTCGCCGTTGCCCTGGGTCATCCACACGGTCTTGTTGCCGGTATAGGCGGAGGTGAAGCGCGTATTGCGGTTCTCGATCGTCAGTTCGATCGGCTTGCAGACATATTTCAGGCCCTGGTTGCGCAGCAGGGCGCCCGGCAGGAGACCGGCTTCGCACAGGATCTGGAAACCGTTGCAGATGCCGAGCACCGACACGCCGCGCATCGCCGCCTTCTTGACCTCGGCCATCACCGGCGACAGCGACGCCATGGCGCCGCAGCGCAGGTAGTCGCCGTAGGAAAAGCCGCCCGGGATAACGATCAGGTCGAGGCCGGCGGGCAGGGCGGTTTCCTGGTGCCAGACCATCTCTACGCTGCCGCCGACCGTGGTTTCGATGGCGGTCTTGCAGTCGCGGTCGCAGTTGGAGCCGGGAAAAACGAGGACGGCGGCCTTGAAACCCTTGGAAACCATCGTCTTACGCCACCTCGACCTTGTAGGATTCGATCACCGTGTTGGCCAGGAGCTTTTCGCACATCGCTTTCAGTTCGGTCTTAGCGGCGGCTTCGTCGCTCGACGCCAGGTCGAATTCCAGCACCTTGCCGACGCGCACGTTCGATACGCCGTCCCAGCCGAGGCCATGCAGGGCGCCTTCGACGGCCTTGCCCTGGACATCGAGCACGCCGGGTTTCAGGAATACGTGAACCTTGGCCTTCACTGAATGCCTCCGTCAATAACCCGGGGCATATCGCCCATGATGCCGAGGCGCTTGGCGACTTCGGTATAGCTTTCGATGACATTGCCCATGTCGCGGCGGAAGCGGTCCTTGTCCAGCTTCTCGTTGGTCTGGGCGTCCCACAGGCGGCACGAATCCGGCGAAATCTCGTCGGCCAGGATGACGCGCGAGAAGTCGCCTTCGAACAGGCGGCCGTATTCGATCTTGAAATCGACCAGGGTGATGCCGACGGCGGCGAACAGCCCGCACAGGAAGTCGTTGACGCGCAACGTCATGGCCAGGATGTCGTCGATTTCCTGGGTATTGGCCCAGTTGAACGCCGTGATGTGCTCCTCGGTGACCATCGGGTCCTCGAGCGCGTCGTTCTTGTAATAGAACTCGATGATCGAGCGCGGCAACTGCTGGCCTTCCGGCAGGCCGAAGCGCTTGGCCATCGACCCGGCCACCACGTTGCGGCAGACGACTTCGAGCGGGATGATCTCGACCTCGCGGATCAGTTGCTCGCGCAGGTTCAGCCGCTTGATGAAATGGTTCTGCACGCCGATGTTCGTCAGCTTGGTCATGACGAATTCGGAAATGCGGTTGTTGATCACGCCCTTGCCTTCGAGGATGGCCTTTTTCTGGGCGTTGAAGGCGGTGGCGTCGTCCTTGAAATACTGGATCAAAGTGCCGGGCTCGGGGCCTTCGTAAAGGATCTTGGCCTTGCCTTCGTAGATTTTCTTGCGGCGGGTGGTCATGGGTCTATCCGAATAGGGAAGGGAGGCGGGCCGGTGGAAGCAAACCTGTGAAAAGCCGATAATCGCCGGACGGAATGCGCCGGCGGCAGGAGGTTCACGAAGCTTGGAGACTCACACCCTTCGTCCTGGTTGAGGCGCGCATCATAGTGGATGCGCCGAACCGCCGCAAATAAACAAAAACTTTTGATCTGTAAACGCCGGTTCTTGTTGCACAAGCGAGCAAGCGGATTTACAAATATCCGCAGCCTGGAAGGTTTTCTCCCCAATGCCCATTTTCGACGAGCGTTCATCCGAAGTGTCACGGCCGGCAACGGAGGCGGGTTCCCCCCCGACGTTCGAATTTCTGGCCGCCGAACGCCGCAACCGGCTGATCGGCATGTGGGCGGCGGAAAAAATGGGACTGACCGGCGACTCCAAGGAAAACTATGCCCGCGCCATCGGCAAGGGCCATGCTGACGCCTCCTCCGAGGAGGACGTGATTCGCCGGGTGCTCGGCGACCTGGTGGCGTCGAACATCGTCGTCCGCGAGGCCGAGGTCCGCGTCAAGGCGGCCGAGTTCCTCGCCCAGTCGCGCGAATCGCTCAAGGCCGGCGCCTGACCCTCACACTCGAGCAAAGCCAACAAATATATTGTGGTTGCGTGGGATTAAATATTCTTTGGAGGCAGTGACGGCCCGGCTGCTAATTTTTAAAAGTATATGAACAGCAACTTCAACAAAACAAGCGCGCCGCTAACCAATATAATCGTCAATCCTATAAAATATGCTACTGGAGATTCTTTTAGTGTATTTGGCGGAAGCATAACAAGAGCTCTCTTATTCGCAAGCGCGTCAAAAATCAGTAGAAAAACAAAAAGCGCAGCTATCCAATAACTTCCGTTCCAGTTGTAAGCTTGGATGAGCAAATCTTTTATCACGGCGCATACCCTCCCTCAGGTGGAACCTTCTCCCGACCATATCACCAACAAATTCCTTTTGCTTGTCGATAATCTGCACCGGCAGCTGTCTCTTCGCGCCTTTTGCGATTGCCGTTTTTTTAGTTAACCCTGAGATAAATGAAAAAGGCCGGGACGCAAGCACCGGCCTTAAGGTCTTGGATTGTACGCTTCTTTTTATTTGTAACCGTGCATGACTTCCTGCGACAGGCGCTCCATGCCGATGTGCAGGGCGGGGGTCAGCATGACCGTCCCGGTGATGATGACACAGAAGAAGGCGGCGGCCCAGACGTAACCGGTGGCGCGGATGACCAGGCGCTCATGAAAGCCGGCGGCGTGCGACTGGATCAGGCGGCCGCGGGTCTTGATGTCCTTCGGGGTCAGTTCGCTGTAATTGCCTTTGACGTCGAGTTGCAGGGTGTGCTCGTTCAGCACCTTGAACTGGCCCTCATAAGGCAGCATGTCGCCGTCCATCATCGGCTTGAGCTGGTTTTCGACGTGGTGCAGCTGGTTCTTGATGGTGCGGACATAGTGCGAGGTGCGCATGTCCATGTGCTCGGTGCGGCGCGCCAGCATGAACCCCATGATGCACAGGGTGAAGCTCAACACGATGAACACCAGCTCGCCGCCCAGGTTCGGCACGGCGAACAGCTCGGCCAAAGCGACGGTGAAGCCCAGCATGATGACCGCTTCGATCATCATGAAATTGCGCAGGCGCTCCTGCTTGACGTTGTCGTTGAACATGTGCAGGTCGACCAGCTTGCTCCACATCTGCAAGAGGTTGTCCTTGGTCGCCTTGCCGGTGGTCGATTTGGCCGGCGTCTTGACGGCCGTCAGCTTGAGCGGCGTAACCTTGTCGTCGGGCGTCTTTCGTGCAGTCGCAACCATTGAAACCGTTCCTTATTTGACACGCGGGAATTCCCTGATGGGGGGAGATCAGCAAGAACGGTGCCATGAAAAGGCGTTGCGACGATTGAGCTACAAAAAACGGCCGGTGATCGAAAACCGTGGCGCGGCGGCGTAGGGCGCCACCGAGGCGATCGAGCGCGGTTGATCGCCGGCGTAGAGGCTCAGGTCGTTTAAGCGCGGCAGGATGCCGCCTTCGATATCGCCGGACGGCGCATGGAACAGCACCTGGCCGCCCCAGTCCGGCCGCCAGTCCTTCGAAAAATTCCATTCGAAACAGAGCCGCGCCGCCAGGTCGGTATGCTGGGTGAAGAAATCGCCCGGCCGGTAGCAGACCGCCGACAGGTCGCTGAGCGCCAGATCGCTAAGGCCGGTCAGGTCCGAACAGAATTGCGCGAAGGCCGGCGATTTGAGCAGGTCGGCCAGGCCCTTCAGCGGGATGTCCTCGTCGCCCATCAAATTCTTGCCAAGCCGCAGCCAAGACAGGCCAGATTGCGCGCGTTCGGCGGCGCCTTGCAGCCGCGACTGGATTTCGCTTTCCGGCAGGCGGTTCAGTTCGGCACGGTTGATGACTTCCGGCTGGCCTTCCGCCGACACCAGTTGCAGTTCCCACGGCGTGCCCTGTTCGAGCGCGAAGTGCGCCGCCTCGGCATCGTCCGCCGACAGGGCGCCTTCGAGGCGGATGCGGCCCTTATTGGTGAACCGGCTGACATAGCCGGCCGTGTCGAAGCCGTCGGAGCGGAGCGCCGGCATCAGCCGAACACGCGCGCGAAGATCGTGTCGACGTGCTTGGTGTGGTAGTCGAGATTGAAGAACGGCTCCAACTGCTCGCGCGTGAAGAACTTCGACACGTCCGGATCCGCGGCCAGGAAATCGAGGAAATTGCCTTCGCCGCGCCACACCCGCATGGCGTTGCGCTGCACGGCCGAATAGCTGTCTTCACGTGACATGCCCTTCTGTGTCAGGGCCAGCAGCACGCGCTGCGAATGCACCAGCCCGCCCAGGCGGTCCAGGTTCTTCTGCATATTGTCGGGATAGACGACCAGGTTTTCGATGACGTTGGCCAGGCGGCGCAGGGCGAAGTCGAGATGCACGGTGGCGTCCGGGGCGATGCCGCGTTCGACGCTCGAATGCGAGATATCGCGCTCATGCCACAGGGCGACGTTTTCCATCGCCGGCATGACTGCCGAACGCACCAGGCGCGCCAGGCCGGTCAGGTTTTCGGTCAGCACGGGATTGCGCTTGTGCGGCATGGCCGACGAGCCCTTCTGGCCCGCCGAGAAAAACTCTTCCGCTTCCAATACTTCGGTGCGTTGCAGGTGGCGGATTTCGACCGCCAGGCGCTCAATCGACGACGCCACCACGCCCAAAGCCGCGAAGAAAGCAGCGTGGCGGTCGCGCGGAATGACCTGGGTCGATACCGGCTCGACCTCAAGGCCCATCTTGTCGGCGACAGAGGCCTCGACTTCCGGTGACACGTTGGCGAAAGTGCCGACCGCGCCGGAAATGGCGCAGGTCGAAATCTCCGCCCGCGCCGTCACCAGCCGCGCCCGCGCTCGGACGAACTCGGCATAATAACCGGCCAGCTTCAGGCCGAAGGTCACCGGCTCGGCGTGGATGCCATGGCTGCGGCCGACGGTCGGCGTGAACTTATGCTCCAGGGCGCGCTTCTTCAGCGCCGCCAGGACGAGATCGACGCCAGCGATCAAAAGGTCCGACGACCGCTGCAACTGCACGGCAAAACAGGTGTGGAGCACGTCCGACGACGTCATGCCCTGGTGCAGGAAGCGCGCTTCCGGCCCGACGATTTCCGAAACGTGGGTCAGGAAGGCGATGACGTCGTGCTTCACCGTCCGTTCGATCTCGTCGATGCGGTCGGCGTCGAATTGCGCGTCTTTTCCCTTGGCCCACAGGGTTTCGGCGGCCTCTTCCGGGATGACGCCGAGCTCGGCCATCTTGGTCGCCGCGTGCGCCTCGATCTCGAACCAGATCTTGTATTTGGCGGCCGCGTCCCAGATGGCGGCGGCCTCCTTGCGGGCGTAACGGGAAATCATGAGCGATACCTTGGACAGAGCGAATTTTAAGCCGGGCGCTTGATCGGAAGTCGCGCCACAGAAGTCAAGCCCTTTGTGCGGCGGCGCCCGCGCGTCAAATTACGCGTGATGGGTGTTAGGCCTTGGCGAAGCACGTTATAAAACGTTAATTTTGTCTTAATTCTCAAAGCCGCCGACGGGGTCTTAAGCTGTGCCGAAAGTCTTGCGCTCCATACCGCATCTCAACCTGAAGTCCGGGATCGCCCTCATGGCTTTGGCCGCCGGCCTGGCCGTCGCCGCGCCGGCCCTGACCGAGCCGACCGGCACGGAGGAGGCCGTTTCGCAAGCCGCCGCCAAGCGGCCGGCCCCGACGGCCAAGAAAGTGGCGGCCAAGCCTGCGGCGACAACCGCCGCCAAGCCCGTCAGTAAGCCGGCCAATAAGCCCATACGCGTGACCAAGACCTTCAAGGGCCAAGCCAAGACCGCCGCCCATCAGACCATGCAGGTCGTCCAGACCGGCACAAGCGCCGCCGACCAAACCAAACAGACCATGTTGCCGGACAACAAGGTCGTCGCCTGCCCGCAAGGCAAGGGCGACGATACCGCCTGGAAGGACGTGCCCGAGGATATCCGTAACTCGGCCAAGCCGGGTGAATGCTTCGCCAAACTGATTACGTCGCCGAAGGCCGAAACCTACACCGACCACGTGCTGGTGACGCCGGAACGCACGGCCAAGCGCGCCGTGCCCGCCGTGATCGACTGGGTCGAAAAGGACGTGCTGGTCCGCCCGGAACGGGTCGTTCATAAAACCGTCGCGGCCGTCACCCACACCGAAGTCGTCACCGAGGTGGTCCGCGAAGCGACCACCCGCGAAGAGACCGTTCCGCCGCAATACGAGACTCATATCGAGCATGTGCTGGTCCAGCCGGCGCACCAGGAATGGGTGAAGACCCGCGCGGTGCCGACCAACGCGCCCATGCTGACGCCCGATGGCCGCCCGGTCCACTCCGACCAGCGCGGTTACCTGACCTGGCCGGGCAAGACGCCGCAAAACGTGCCGGAAACCGACGCGGCTCGCCAATACCTCAAGGACGGCAATCCGCCCTTCGTCTGGTGCCTGAAGGACTTCCCGGCGGTGTACGAAGACCGCAAGGTCCGTGCCGAAGTGGCGCCCGCCACCACCCGCCGCATCGACATTCCGGCCGTGACCCGTCAGGTCACCAAGGTCGTGGTCGATCAACCCGAGCATGTCGAGGACGTGACCATCCCGGCGGTCTATGAAAAGCGCAAGGTGCGCACCGAGATCAGCCCGGCCCACGTCGAAACCTACACGATTCCGGCCGTCTACCGCGACGTCGACAAGACTCGCCTGGTCGGCAAGGCCGACGTGGTCTGGCGCGAGGTCCTGTGTCCGCGAAACGCCAAGCCGGAAACGGTCGTCGCCATCCAGAAGGCCCTGACGGCCAAGGGCTACTACCACGGCAAGATCGACGGCAATCTCGGCGTCGGCACGGTCGCGGCCATGCAGAAGTACCAGGCCGACCAGGGCCTGCCGCAAGGCCAGGTCTCGGTCGAAGCCGTGCAGATGCTGGGCATCACGGTCGACTAAATTTTTGCCGGTGAAAGCCATTTTTATGGCTTCGCCCCGGCCGTAAGTCGTGCCAAACTCCCGGCCTGGCCGCCAAAGAGCGGTGATGGGCAGGGAGAAAAATCATGAACCGGCGGGAACTCTTGGCGGGCGTGGGCGCGGCGGCCTTTGTTGCCGGATCGGCCAAGGCGATCAGCGTTCCCGTCCGCGTCACGCCGCTCAGTCAAGGCCGACGGACGGTGCTGCTCAACAAGGGCTGGCGCTTCTTCGAAGGCGATGTCCCTTTCCCCAATCCGTCAACGCACGACGCCACCTACAATTCGACCAAGGCGGGCGCCGCCGGCGGCGCGGCGTCGCCGAAGTTCGACGACAGCGCCTGGCAAACCGTCACCATTCCGCACGACTTCGCCAGCTTCCAGCCGGTTTCGGCCGATGCCAATCTTGACCAGGGATACCGTAAGCGCGGCA
>CAYULN010000119.1:0-5927 GCA_964445605.1 uncultured Caulobacteraceae bacterium
ATTTCCCTCGCCGCGCGGTCCTGCCCGACACGTTTACCGCCGGAACTTCGAAAATCTAGCGTTGAAATCCCCGACACGCAAACAATCACAAAAATAACGGGAGACCTGCCATGTTCCGCCGCCTGAGCCTTACCGTCCTCGTCGCGCTTGCCGCCACCGCCGCCCCCGAAATCGTCCAGGCCCAGCCGATCCCGGAACCGCCGGCCGCCCTGCCGCCGCCGCCCGTCCGCGCCCAACCCGCCAATCCGGTGGCGCGCTTCATCCTGGTCGGCGACTCGACCATGCAGCCTGGCACCGGCTATGGCCCGGCCTTCTGCGCCCGCCTCAAGCCCGAGGTCGAGTGCGACCTGATGGCCAAGGGTGGCCGCAGCTCGAAAAGCTACCGCGTCGATGGCTCCTGGGCCGAAGTCACCGCCAAGATGGCGCAACCGACCACCGCCAAGGTGACCTACGTCCTGATGCAGCTCGGCACCAATGACGGCTCCGACCTGCCGGAACGCCACACCACCAGGCCGGAATACGCCACCAACATGACCAACTTCGCCACCGAGGTGAAGGCGGCCGGTTTCGTGCCGGTGCTGATCACGCCGGTCACCCAGCGCGGCTTTACCAGCGGCGTCTTGCAGCACGGCCTCGATCCCTACGCAGCGACCATCCGCCAGGTCGGCACGGACAACCATTTCCTGGTGCTCGACCTCTACGCCGAAAGCTACGCGGCCGTGCAGGCCATGGGCCCGGTCCAGGCGGAATATCTCGGCCTGACCGTGCCGCCCGCGCCCGAAGCCCTCGCCGCCGCCGCCACCGGCACATCCTATCGTCCACCCGCGCCGACACCAGCCGAAGTCGCCGCCCGCCAGGCCTGGATGAAGGCCGCCCAGGACGCCAAGGCCGCCGGCCAGCCCGCACCGCCGCCGCCCGCGCCCGATCCCAACGCCCCCAAGCGCCTGCGCGTCGACTACACCCACATGGGCCCGAAAGGCGCCGAGCTGTTCTCTGGCATGGTCGAGCGCGAACTGACCGCCGCCCTACCCGACACGACGGCCTATTTCACCGCACCGGCGCCGTAAGATCTATACCTCTCCAGCTTGCCAGCTATACGCGGCATGCGTTTTGACATCTTGGCGAAGCTATGCCTGATCTTCGACTGTCAACCCGGCGAGCTGAACGTCGTCGAAAACTGAAATCCTTAAAAAACTAAGCGATTTCCGATGGTGCTTGACTCGGCCCTTAATTGAGGATATTTAATATCCTTAAGGATACAAAATATCCTTGATTGGAGCCAAACCATGTCACCCCGTCTTAACGCCCAAACCCTGTCCCCGGAATTGTCCCGCAAATATCTTGACTTCAGCCTGGCGCTGCGCGGCAGCACCATCGATGAACATCTGCAGCATCTCGTTGAAATCCGCGCCTCGCAGATCAACGGCTGCGCCTTCTGCCTCGACATGCACGTCAAGCAGGCCAAGATCAGCGGCGAACGCGAGCTGCGCCTGTACCACGTCGCCATCTGGCGCGAATCGCCGCTGTTCAGCGAGCGCGAACGCGCCGCCTTGGAATGGACCGAGGCCGTGACCAAGCTCGGCGAACACGGCGTGACCGACGCCGTCTACGACGCCGTCCGTGCCCAGCTCAGCGAGAAGGAAATCACCGACCTGACCTTCTGCGTCATGGCCATCAACGGCTGGAACCGCCTGAGCATCGCCTTCCAGAACGTGCCGGGCGCGCTCGACGAAGCCTACGGCCTGACCCGGGCCAACCTCAACTGAACCCTTTCCCTGCCCCGCCGCATATAGCGAGGCTGATGACACCCGTGTCCGCAAAGGATATGGGTGTCTCCGCGCCGGGATTCGGAAGGTTGGGCATATGATTCTACGCAATCAGGTTGAATGGGCGCTGCACTGCTGCTCCATTCTGGCCGGCCTGCCGCCCGACCGTTATCTGGCTACCAAGACCCTGGCCGAATTCCACGGCGTGCCCAAGGAGTACCTGTCCAAGGCCCTGCAGGCCCTGTCGGCGGCCGGCCTGGTCACCAGCACCCTGGGCCCGACCGGCGGTTACCGCCTGGCCAAGTCGCCGGCGGACATCACCTTCCTCGATATCGTCGAGGCGGTCGAAGGTGAACGCTCGACCTTCGTCTGCACCAATATCCGCTTCAACAATCCCTGCCTGCCGTCGGACTACTGCGACAACCGGCCGTGCCCGATCGCCCGCGTCATGTGGCAGGCCGACGAAGCCTGGCGCAACAGCCTGCGCGCCGTCACCCTGGCGACGCTCGAGAAAACTGTCGACGAAACCGTTCCGGCGGACATCCTGAGCAACAATTTCAAATGGCTGCTCAACCGGCCGTGATGAGGCCGAAGCTCTCCGAGCCGAGTGTATTTCCACCGGATTGCTAAATAGCCGCAGCCGCGACGCGGTCTCGCAATCGGGGCGTCGCCCAGTCGAGAAAGGCGCGGACTTTTTGCGGCAGCGGACCTTGCGCCGGGTAGACCAGGTGAATGGGCCAAGGCTCCGGCTCGTGTTCCGCCAGCACGATGCGTAATCGACCGGCACGCACCTCCTCCGAGACCTGGTATTCCAGAAGACGCGTTAAGCCGATACCCTCGACCGCGGCGTCGACCGCCGCCTGGGTGAGGTTGACGCCCAGCCGCGTATGGATAGGCTGGACGATTTCGCGATGGCCCTTGCGAAAGGTCCAGCTCCTGACCGACGAGATGGTCTGCAGGGTCACGCAGTCATGCCCGGCCAAATCTTCCGGCGCCTGGGGAATGCCGCGCTCGGCCAGATAAGCCGGATGGGCGCAGACGACACGCCGTACCTGGCCGATGGGCCGAGCGTGCAGTTGGCTGTCGGACAGCGGCCCGATCCGCAAGGCGATATCGATTTGCGCTTCGGCCAGGCTCACCGTGACTTCGGTGAACAGCATCTTCAGGTCGATTTGCGGATAGGCTTTGAGGAACGCCGCGGATACAGGCAACAGGTGTAACCGTCCGAAGGCCACGGGCGCCGTGATCGTCAGCCCGCCCTTGGGCGCCGTGTACTCGCCGGATACGGCGCGCTCGGCCTCGGCGATGTCGTCGACGATGCGCTGGCAGGCGCGAACATACGCTTCACCGGCCTCCGTCAGGGTCAATTTGCGGCTGGTCCGGGTAAACAATTGAACCCCGAGGTGGCTTTCCAGCTCGGACACGCGGCGGCTGACGCTGGCCAGGGGCATGCGCAAGGCGCGGCCGGCGGCGGACAAACTCCCGGCCCGGGCCACTTCCAACACGGTCATCATCGAGTCGAGACGATCCATCTATCTTTCCATTTTCCGGAAACAAGCTTCTATATGTTGCCATCTATTTTGCATAAATGGAAAATTATACAAGCGGGGCGTGGCCGATCCGGCCCGGTTTACAAAGGACAAGACATGCCCCGCCTTTCCCCTTCCGCCACCGTCGCCGAGGCTCCCGCCGCATCGCAGCCACTGCTGGAGGCGGTCAACAAGAAGCTCGGGACCGTGCCTAACCTGTTCCGCACGGTCGCCGGGAGTCCGGCCGCGCTAGAAGGCTACCTAGGCATGATGGGCGCTCTCGGCAAGGGCGCCCTGCCGGCGCCTACACATGAGCGAATCGCGCTGGCGGTCGCCCAGATCAACCGCTGCGACTACTGCCTGTCGGCGCACACCTACCTCGGCAAGACCGTCGCCGGGCTCGACGACGCCGAGATGACCGCCAATCGTCACGGCGCCTCCAACGATCTGAAGGCCGACGCCGCCGTGCGTTTCGCCGTCAAGATCGCCCGCGACCGCGGCCAGGTCGACGATCAGGACGTCGCCACGGTTCGCGGCGCCGGATACGACGACGCGCAGATCATCGAAATCGTCCAGCATGTCGCGCTCAATGTGTGGACTAACTATCTCAACATCGTTGCCGGCACCGACATTGACTTCCCGGTCGTCAGCGCTTCTGCGGCGAAGGCCGTGGCATGAGCCGGCCGCCCCTGCCTCCGTTCGACGCCGCCGGCGCGGCGTCGAAGGTCCGCCTCGCCGAAGACGCCTGGAACAGCCGCGATCCCACCCGCGTGGCCCAGGGCTATTCCATGGACAGCCAATGGCGCAATCGCAGTCAGTTCATAACGGGCCGCGCCGAGATCGAGCGCTTTCTGACCGACAAATGGCTGCGGGAACACGACTATCGCCTGATCAAGGAGCTCTGGGCGTTTACCGGCAATCGTATCGCCGTCCGTTTCGCCTACGAATGCCATGACGGCGACGGGCAGTGGTTCCGCGCCTACGGCAACGAGAACTGGCAATTCGATGATGACGGCCTGATGCGGCGGCGGCTGGCCAGTATCAACGACCTGGCCATCGCCGAAACGGACCGGCTGTTCCGCTGGGAACGCGACGATACCGGACGTCGGCCCGACGGCCACCTCGCCCTGAGCGAGCTGGGCCTGTAAAGGCCGCCAGCCTTACTTTTGCCCGGCCTTACTTCCGTGAAGCCTGCCCCGCCTTCATCAGATGGTAGGTGATGGCGTCGCACAGCGCGTTGTACGACGCGTCGATGACGTTGTGGCTGACGCCCAGCGTGTTCCACTTGTGGCCGTCGTCGTCACGGCTTTCGATCATCACGCGCGACAGGGCCGCCGTCGCTTCCGCCGGCGTCAGGATACGCACCTTGTAGTCGTTGAGGTGCATCTTCGCCAACTGCGGATAGTGCGGCAACAAGGCCTTGCGCAGGGCGGCGTCCAGCGCGTTGACCGGCCCGTTGCCTTCGGCCGCCGTGATCACCGACGTGCCGGCGACGCTCAGCTTCACCGTCGCCTCGGCCACAGTGAACAGCCGTCCGTGACTGTCGACGCGGTATTCGTTGAGCGCCCGATAGCTTTCCAGGTCATAGAATCGCGGCAACTGCCCTAGCCGTTCGCGCGCCATCAGCTCGAAGCTGGCGCTGGCGTCCTCATAGGCGTAGCCCAGCGCCTCGCGCTCCTTGACCGCCTTGACCAGCTCGCCGATATGGTCGTCATCGTCGGCGACCTCTATGCCCATCTGGTGCAGGCGGCTGACGATATTGGCGCGGCCGGCCTTGTCCGACACCAGGATCAGGCGCGAATTGCCAACCAGGGCCGGGTCGATGTGCTCGTACGACCGGCTGTCCTTGTTCATGGCGCTGACGTGCAGGCCACCCTTGTGCGCGAAGGCGCTAGCGCCCACGTAAGCGGCATGGCGGAACGGCGCCCGGTTCAGCCGGTCGTCGACCAGCCGCGACAGCTCGCCGATGTGCGTCAGCCGTTCGTTGCTAATGCCACAGTCATAGCCCATCTTCAGCATCAGGGTCGGGATGATGGCGATCAGGTTGGCGTTGCCGCAGCGTTCGCCGATGCCGTTGATGCAGCCCTGCACCTGGCGCACCCCGGCCTCGACCGCCGCCAGCGAATTGGCCACCGCCTGTTCGGTGTCGTTGTGGCAATGGATGCCGAGCTTGGCGTCCGGCAATTTCTCCTTCACCGCGCCGACGATACGGCGGACCTCCGACGGCATCGAACCGCCATTGGTGTCGCACAGCACCAGCCACTCGGCGCCGGCCTGATGGGCAGCCATCAGAACTTCGAGCGCGTAGACCGGATTGGCCTTGTAGCCGTCGAAGAAATGTTCGGCGTCGAACACCGCTTCGCGGCCGTTGGCGACGATATGCGCCAGGCTGTCGCCGATCATGCGCAGGTTTTCCGGCTTCGACACCTTGAGCGCCGTCTCGACCTGCCAGTCCCAGCTCTTGCCGACCAGGCAGACCGTCGGGCTGTTGACCGCCAGCAGATCTTGCAAACCCGGGTCGTTGGACGCCGACCGGCCCGACCGCCGGGTCATGCCGAAGGCCGCCAGCTTCGACCGCTTCATCGGCGGCGGCGCGGCGAAAAAGGCGTCGTCGGTCGGATTGGCGCCCGGC
>CAYULN010000120.1:0-4745 GCA_964445605.1 uncultured Caulobacteraceae bacterium
CACACCTCGGGCGTCGCCGGACAATCCGGCCAGAACCCGCGCGACTGGGCGTTGTCCAGCGACCGCGCCGACGCGGCGCGCGCCGTGCTGCAAGGCTCCGGTGTCGACGAAGACCGCATCGCCCAGGTCGCCGGCAAGGCCGCCAAGGAACCGCTGTATCCGGACGATCCCTCGCTGGCCGGCAATCGCCGCATCGCGATCGTCCTGTTGCGCGAGGCCCCTGTTCTGCCGCAAAATGGCGGTATGTAGCTTTTTCAAACCAGTGGCCGCCGAAGTGGCTGCATTACCTTGCACATTCGGTGAATTTGCTTGACGTTCCCGTGGGAGCGGGCAAACTTGAAATCGCGGCAAAGACGAATCCTTTTGCCGAATTTTAGCCGGTTGCGACTATAGTCGGACGATGATTTCGGCCGTTTTTATCGGGCATCCTTCATGAGTGAGCATTTTCCGGGGCGTAAACTCAGATATTATCTGACCATCCCCGGCCCCTGCCCCTATCTGCCCGGCCAGGAAGAGCGCAAGGTCTTCGTGCACCTGCCGCCGCTCGAAGCCATCGGCGTCAACGACCAGCTGTCGGCCATCGGCTTCCGCCGCTCGCAGAACATCGCCTATCGCCCGGCCTGCCAGAACTGCCGCGCCTGCCAAAGCGTGCGCATCCCGGTCAAGCGCTACGCCTTGAGCCGCTCGGACAAGCGCGTCCTGAAGGCCAATGCCGGCCTGACGCGCCATTTCGTCGAGGCCGAGGCCAGCCGCGAACAGTTCGACCTGCTGCAGAAGTACCTGAAGGCGCGCCATCCCGACGGCGGCATGATGGACATGACCTGGCCCGACTTGGTCGCCATGGTCGAAGACACCCTGGTGCGCACGCACCTGATCGAATACCGCCAGGACGGCCAACTGGTCGCCTGCGTGCTGGTCGACGCGCTGAATGACGGCCTGTCGCTGGTCTACAGCTTCTATGACCCGGAGCTGCTGAACCGGTCGCCGGGGCGCTTCATCATTCTCGACCACATCGACCAGGCGATGCGCGCGGGCTACGACTATGTCTATCTGGGCTACTGGGTGAAGGACAGCCCGAAGATGGACTACAAGGCGCGTTATCAGCCGCTCGAGGGCCTGACCGATTTTGGCTGGCAGGAAATCCATCCGCTGGCCGACGACGAAAACTGAGCGCCGTCATACGGCTTTCATCGAAACGCCGTACCGTTTGTCAGACAATATCACGGCGGCCGCTTTTTCTCCTGGCAGGCTAGCCCGTACAAGAATACCAGCGATATTACCTTCCAGCCATATTGCATATGCGAAAAAGCATAACCGTATCCGATTGCCTTACAAATCCTTGCATTTCAACATTGTAATATAAATTAGTTGCCGCGAAAGAGACGGAATGCCGCCGCATTTGCGTTAGATTGCCGACACGCTTTACACGAACGATCCAAGGTAAGTTTTTCCGATGTCCCAACGCCTGAGCCTTAGCCCCGCCCGCGCCGGCACGCGCCTCACGCCTTTCGGCCGTCCGCGCTTCGTCCGTACCGCCAGCCTGGCCGTCCTCGCCCTGGCCCTGTGCGCGGCGTCGGTCCACGCCCAGACAACGACTTCGTCCTCGTCATCATCAAGCTCTGCGGCCGCGCCGACTCCGGCAACGCCGCCGGCGCCGCCTCCGGCCGCAAAGCCAACCAGTACGACGGCAAAGCCGGCCGATAACTCAGGCCAAGGCAACGGCGATGCGCCGGACGAGACTGTCGTGACCATCACCGCCGAGAAGCCGGCTGTCGTGCACAAGCCCGATCGGGACGTCTACGACGTCAAGCAGGACCCGACCTCGACGACGGGCGCGGCCGCCGATGTACTGAACAATATTCCGTCCGTGACCGTCGACCAGGACGGCACCGTCGCCTTACGCGGCAACACCAACGTCCAGGTTTACGTCAACGGCAAGCGATCGGCCGAAATGACCGGCGATGCCCGTGCCTTCACCCTGCAAAGCATGCAGGGCTCCGACATCGATTCGATCGAGGTCCTGCCCAACCCTCCCGCCTCGTTCGGTTCGGACAGCTCCGCCGGCATCATCAACATCGTCACCAAGCCGGGCCGGGGCATCAGACCCCAGACCGCGATGGGCGTGCAGGCTGGGGACGAAGGCCGTGGCAGCCTGTTTCTGCAGACGGGCAAGGTCATCGGCAAGCTGACCTTACGCGGCAATATCAACCTGTCGCGCGGTGGCGGTGGCGGCCGTGGAATGGGTGGCGGCCCCAATGGCGGTGGCGGCGGCGGGATAGGCGGCCTCAAAAGCCGTACGTTTGACGATCGCCTGACCTTAGATCCAACGACCGGCGCGACGCTACGCGAGAACATCACCAACACCGTCAACAAGAACAACAATACCAATTCAAGCGCCCTGATCAACGGCACCTACAATCTGACGCCGATGGATTCGCTGGAAGGGCAGCTGTCCTATCAGCATACCGGCGGCTCAACGTTCAACGCCAGCCAGACCAAGTCCTATGATGGCACCCATACCTTGCTCAGCGACCAGTCACGCCTGAGCACGTCGAACGGTCCGCGCGACAACTTCAATTTCACGCTGACCTACGACGCCCGCGGCGAAATCGGCACCAGCAACGATTTCAAGATGCAGTGGCAGCGCAGCCAGAACTGGGCGCAGAACAATACCATCACGCGCACGGTCAACAACATATTCAGCACGCCGGACACCTATCAGGCCCGCCGGAGCAAGTCGGAAGGCTCGACCGACGAATTCAGCGGCGACTTCTCGCGTCAGCTGGCTGAAAACCAGGACAAGAACACGGAAACCAGCGTCCAGATGGGCTGGGACCTGGTCCACAGCACCAGTGACAGCTTCAATTATCAGTCGCTGACCTATCTACTCGGCGCGCCGGAAGTGGCCAATGTTTCACAGGTCAAGCAGTTCAACGACGACGAGAGACTGTTCGCCGGCTATTTCATCCTGCAACAGATGTTCGATGAACATTTCAGCACGTCGCTCGGTCTGCGCTATGAAGACCTGTCGCAGGAATTGCTCTCCTATAACCCCTTGACCACGACGGTTCCCGGACATTCCGTCACCAACAAGGTCAACTGGGCCCCCAGCGCCTATTTCCAGTACAAGGTGACGGACAAGGATATTTTCTATTTCAACTGGGGCAAGAAGATCCAGCGCCCCTTTGGCTCGCAGCTCGATCCCCTGATCGTGTTCAGCGAGGACGGCCTCAACGCCCGGTCGGGCAATCCCAACCTGAAGCCGGAAAAAAGCGACAATTTCAACCTGAAATACAGCCACGACACGACGGGCCTCGATTTCTACACGACGCTCGGCTACGCCACTTCCGTCGGCGCCATCGAACGCGTCAGCACCTTCCTGCCGTCCAACCCCAGCGTCATCCTGTCGACCTTTGACAACGCCGGTTCACAGCAAAAATACAGCTTTGAAACCACGCTGAACTTGTCGACGCCAGACCGTGCCTGGCGGATGAACATCAACTATAATTATAACTATACCCTGAGCAAGAGCACGGATTTCGCCAGCGGCCTGCCCATCAAGCAGCAACGTCCGAGCTCCAACGGCGGTATTCGGCTGAGCTATCAGTCTCCCGACAAAAAGAACAACTACGTCATGATGGTCCGGTACAACGGCAAGAGCGTGTCGCCGACGGACTTCACCGATCCTTATACGGTCGTCGGGCTGAACTATACGCGGCAGCTGATCCCATCGAAATTCGTCCTGACGGTCACCGCGCAGAACGTCCTGGAGAGCCAGGAGACGAAGACCTTCTATACCAGCAGCGTCACAGGCGGCTTCCGCGACCGGCTTGACCCGGGCGCCAGCGTGATGGTCAATTTCCGCTACACCTTCGGCAAGGTCATCCAGCGCCAGGGTGGCGGCAACGGCAACCGAGGCTTCAGCGGCTATGGCGGCGACGGACAGGGCGGCGGTCGCGGCGGCGGGCAAGGGGGCGGCGGCGGTGGTTTCCGCGGTGGCGGTGGCGGTGGTGGTGGCCGAGGCGGCTTCTAAGCCGCCCCAGCGCCTAAATTGCAGGCTTACGAAACCTCGTCGGCGCAGGCCACGATCTCGACCTTGCAGCCGTCGATGCCGCTGTCCTTGCACTTGGCGAGGACGGCGGTTCGGGCTTCCGGCTTGGACGGGGCCTGCGCGACGGCCCATTTGCCGTCCGTGCCGCTGGCCAGGGCGCCGCAGACATCCTCGAAATTGATGGCCGTCTGACAGCCCTGCCCGCCCTTCTTCTGACAGGCGCGACGAGCGGCGCTCGAGGCTTCGCGCTGCGTGGTATAGTTGGTAGCGCTGGCGTAGGCGAGCGGCGGGCCGTTGGCCACGGCGATGGCGCCAAAGTGTGTGTTGGATTCATACATGTCTGGATTGGTGGCTTGCGCCAGCACTGCCGGCGCGCCGAATGCGCTCAGCACAACGGCCAATCCCAAAATTTTCAGAACCCGCATAAGACATTCTCCCTTGGTCCGGCGGCAAAGGGTAGCGCGCCGGCAGTGGGTTGTCAAAATCATGGCCTGAGCTTGCGCAAACCGCGCGGCGCCATCTTGCCGGCCTGGGCACGCTTGCCGGAAAAGTCCTTGAAGTCCTTGAAATCGCGCGCCTTGCCCGAGCCGTCATACCAGACCGCGCCGGCGTTCGAATCGAAGACGGCGATGTCGCGCACGCCGCCGCCCTTATAGGCCTGCAGCTTGACACCCTTGCCGCGCGCCATTTCCGG
>CAYULN010000121.1:0-9931 GCA_964445605.1 uncultured Caulobacteraceae bacterium
CGCGGGAGGGGAAAGAGCGGGCGCGCCCGAAAGAACGCGGAAAAGTCGAGTCATGCCCGGCTTTTACACGATGTTAGGGCGCTTAGGCCAGAGTTAAGACCATATTCAACTTGAATAGCCATGACCCGCGCCTTCGATCCCGTAAAACAGTTCCTGCAGATGATGGCCGTCGAGCGCAACGCCGCGCGGCCGACGCTTGACGCCTATGGCCGCGATCTCGACGATCTGATGCAGACGCTCGGCGTCACGCCGTCCGGCCTGCTCGGCCTCGGCGAGACCGATATCGCCCGTTATTTCTCCGTTCTGGACGAACGAGGTCTGGCATCCAGTTCCATGCAACGCAAGCGCTCGGCAGTACGACAGTTCTACCGGTTTTGTGTCGCGGAAAACATTTGTTCTAACGATCCTAGCCGCAAAATCGCCGCCGCTCGCAAAGGATTGAAGCTACCGAAGATTTTATCGCGTGACGAAGTCGAAGCCTTGATTGACGCCGCTGAAGCCAAGGACCCGAATCAAGCCGTCCGGCTGAGGTGCCTGATCGAAATGGCTTATGCCTCGGGCATGCGGATTTCGGAGTTGGTATCACTGCGGTTGGACGCCGTAATACGTGATCCGGCCTTTCTGATCATTAAAGGGAAGGGCGGGGTCGAACGGCTGGTGCCGCTCAATCCGTCGGCGCGGGCGGCGATCAAGGCCTATCTCGATATCCGCGGGGCATTCCTTCAGGCCAAGGACCAGGCGAACCCTTTCCTATTTGCCTCGCGCGGCGTCGACGGCCATCTGACCCGCCGTCGTGTCGGACAATTGTTGGACGAAGCGGCAATCAACGCCGGCATCGATCCGGCGCGCGTGTCGCCGCACGTCCTGCGCCATGCCTTTGCCACGCATCTGCTGGAAGGGGGCGCCGACCTGCGTACCGTTCAAACCCTGCTGGGGCACGCCGATATCTCGACCACACAAATCTATACCCATGTCGCCAATGAACGCCTGCGCGAAGTGGTGGAGACGCATCACCCGTTGGCGCGTAGGCGGTCATGACCAAGGGACTTAACCTTTTTCGATGCATTGGCGGTTTATGATTGCGGCAAAAATCCGCTTTGCACTTGCATGCCCTTGCTGGTAAAGGCCATCTCCCTTAGATTCACGAACCTTGACAGGTAAACCCGAGCGTCCGATGCGCCACTATCTCGAATTCGAGCGACCCATCGCCGATCTGGAAGCCAAGATCGAGGAGCTGTCGACCCTGTCGGCCAGCGGCACCAATCTTGATGACGAACTGAAAGCCTTACGGGACCGCGCGCAACGTCTGCGTCAGGAAACCTACGCCCACCTGGAACCCTGGCAGAAGACCCTTGTGGCACGCCATCCGGAACGGCCGCATCTGGTCGACTATATCAACGGCCTGATCGAGGATTTCGTCGAGCTGCGCGGCGACCGCAAGTTCGGCGACGACCCGGCGATCGTCGGCGGCCTGGGCCGGTTTCGCGGCCAGGCGGTGGTGGTCATGGGCCACGAAAAAGGCCACGACACTGCCACTCGCCTCAAGCACAATTTCGGCATGGCCCGCCCGGAAGGCTACCGCAAGGCGGTGCGCCTGATGGAGATGGCCGAGCAATATGGCCTTCCGGTGCTGTCGTTCGTCGATACCGCCGGCGCCTATCCGGGCATCGGCGCCGAGGAGCGTGGCCAAGCCGAGGCTATTGCCCGTTCGACCGAATGCGGCCTGACTTTGAAAACACCGATCGTTGCCACCGTGACGGGCGAAGGCGGGTCCGGCGGAGCGATCGCCCTGGCGGCCGCCAACCGCGTGCTGATCCTCGAACACTCGATCTACAGCGTCATTTCGCCCGAAGGCGCCGCTTCGATCCTGTGGAAGGACGGCGGCCGCGCCAAGGATGCGGCTGATCGCATGAAGATCACCGCCCCGGACCTGCTCAAGATGGGTATTGTCGACCGCATCGTCGAAGAGCCCGCCGGCGGCGCGCATTCCGATCCTGAACAGATGATCGAGACCTTGGGCGGAGTGCTTGAGGAAGAGCTGAAGGCCTTGAGTTTCCTGTCGCCGGAACAGCTGGTGGCGCAGCGCGCCGAACGCTTCTACGAAATCGGCCGCAAGGGGCTCTAACGCCGGCACGGAAGGGAAGACATGGCGGAAAAACAAGCTCGCGTATATGTCTTCAAGCCTTTGATAAAATTGACATTCTGGGCGCGCCTGCTGATGGGCGTGGAAATGGCCGGCATGGCCGGATGGGCACTGGCCATCATTTTGTCCATGCTGGCCGACGGCCGCGAATCGCTGCCGGTCACCTTGCTGGGCGTCGTGGCAATTCTTTTGTTCGTCATCGGGCTTTTTATCGGCGGCGTCGTGTCGTTGTGCTGGGTCTACGGGGCCTGTCGCAATGCCCATGTTCTGCGGCCAGCGGCCAAGTTTTCCACGCCGGGTTGGGCCGTCGGCTGGTTTTTTGTTCCCATTGCCAGTCTTTACAAGCCCTATCAGGCTTTGCGCGACATCTGGATCGCCAGTTACGGGCCGGTGAATGGTCAGTATCTGAAAGGGCCGCCTCTGATCGTGTTGTGGTGGTGGTCTTTCCTGATCGGCAATCTGATCTTGGATTTCGCCAAGGACACCGGCGAAGGCATCGTATATGCGCCCACCCTGAACAATTGGATGATGGTCGCCGGATTGTTGATTACCGGTCTCTCGACGGCGGCGTTTTTTGTCATGACCGGCGATATTCACCGCCATCAGTTAGCTAATAAAGTCGGCGCCGCTGATATATTCTGATTAAATCTTCTTACGCTGCGTTAATTTTTTCGCTGCGTTGTCCGCTTTGTTTACCAATGGCGGCCTATTCCAGTTTCCGTTCGCACATGAGGGAGACTCGAATATGCGCGCTGTTCTTATCGTTACCGCTGGCCTGCTTGCCACGGCCCCGGCTGCCCACGCCGCCCCCGCGGCTCAGGCCGACCATTGGGTCGACGCCCATGTTTCAACGCTCGGTGTCGGAGGGGAATTCGGCAGCAAGGTGTCGCCGCACTTCAGCCTGCGCGCCGCCGCCAATGCGTTCAACTACAATTACGACACGACGTCGGATAACATCCAATATACGGGCAAGCTGAAGCTGGGCCAGTTGGGCGGCCAGGTCGACTACCGCTTCGCCGACGCCAATCCGTTCTATCTGACCGCCGGTCTGTTCGCCAATAGCAACAAGATTACCGCGTCGGCGACGCCGGCCAGCTCGACCCAGGTCGGCCTGACGACCTACACGCCAGCGCAGATCGGCACGATCAATGCCGACGGCAAGTACAAGTCGTCGGCGCCGTATCTGGGCCTCGGCTGGCGTTGGGGCGCCGGCACGGTCGACTTCAACTTCGAGGCCGGGGCCTATTTCCAGGGCAAGCCGACCGTGACCATGAGCGCCACAGGCCTGCTGGCCAGCCAGCCCGGCTTCCAGGCCGACCTGGAACGGGAACGTCAGGACCTGCAGAACACGCTCAACGATCTGGCGACCTATCCGGTGGTGACCTTCGGCGTCGGCTACAAGTTCTAAGCCTTCATGACGGGGACGGGCGGCTTTTTCTCCAGCGCCACCTGGTGCGGGTAGGGGATGTCGATCCCGGCCCCGTCCAACGCCTTTTTGACCGCAATCATCAACTGCGTGCGGGCCGACCAGCGATTGATCGGCAGCACCCAGATCCATACCGACAGAGTGATGCCGCTGGCGGCGAAGTCCTGCACGCAGACCTTGACCTCATGGCCATCGAGATGATCGGGCTGCGCCTCGGCCACGCGGCTTAGCAAAGCCATGGCGGCCTCCAGGTCGGTGTCGTAGCCGACGTCGACCTTGACCTCGATCCGCAGCGCGCCGTTGGTCGAGATATTATAGATTTCATTGGAAAAAATCTTGGTGTTCGGGATCATCACCCGGACGTTGTCGAGATTGTCGATTTCGGTGTCGAACAGACCCAGACGATGGACGCGGCCTTGCACTTCGCCGACCTTGACCGTGTCGCCGATGCGGTAGGGCTTGGTGAACAGGATCATCAGGCCGGAGGCGACATTGCCGAGCGTATTCTGCAAGGCCAGGCCGATCGACAATGACGCCGCGCCCAGCACAGTGATGAATGAAGCGGTTTCGATACCCAGCCGGTTCAGCACGGCGACCAGACCAAGGGTCAGGATCATCCAGCGCACCACCTGCGACAGGAATTCCGGCAGGGTGCGGTCGGCATCGGTCTGCGAGAATCTGCGCGCCACGCGTTTGACGGCGTTCGCTGCCAACCTTGAGACGATCAGGGTGACGATCAGGATGGCCAGGGCGAGGGCGATGCTAGTCAGCAGATCGGGGTGGGTCATGGCCCGGGCCCACATTTTCTGGCCGTTGCTGGAGAGGGTGTCGAAGTTGACGGTCATGCCTGGCTCTTTTGTGACGGGGTCTGGGGCCAAGAATCGCTCTTTGGGGCCCCAGTCTTTCTTTATTCCAATAAGAAACCCCGCCCCTTAGGGCGAGGGTTTTTTATTGGAAAAGACGGTTCGGCCCCCAGACCCCGTCACAAAACGATCCTACATTGCCGTCGGTTCCCGCGCCTGATACGTAATATCATATGAAACTCAGCCTGCCGAAAACCTGGACCTGGCCTGAAGGCGCTTACGCCCTTCGGCTGGTACTCGCCGCCTTCCTGGCCTTTGCCGCCGCCCGGGCGCTGGGCGACGAACGTGGTTACAGCGCGGTTTTCAGCGCTATCATCGTCACCCGGCCATACCAGCAAGGCGCTATCAAAGCAGGCTTCTACCGCCTGTTGGCCACGGCCGGCGGTATCGCCATGGCGTTTGTCGCCGTCTGGCTCCGGCGCTCGGGCCTCAACGATTATGAATTGCTGCTCCTGACCCTTGTGCCGCTTAGCATCGCCGCGTCTTATGACCCAAGTTATCGAACCTCGCTGATCTCGGCCTTGATCATGCTGTCGGCGCCCCTGGCCAAGGTGCCGGAACTGGACGTCGCCCTGGCCCGCGCGGGTGTGGTGAGCCTGGGCGCGGTCATCGGCATCCTTGTCTCGATGATCGTCCTGCCGCAACGGCACGAACATGTTGCCGCCACCAAGGCGACGCGTATCCTGTCGCTGCTGATCACCCAATTGAAGGCCGGCCTGGCCGAACCGGACTTTCGCCGCAGCGAAACCGTCGATGCCAAGATCCGCAAGGCCTTGCTCGACCTCAGCCAAGTTGCCCGCGACCGTAAATCCGGCAAAAGCGACGAACATGCCTCGGCGCGCATTGTCGGTCTGACGCGGCACATCCAGGCCCTGAGCGTACTGCTCCGCAGCCAATGGCGCGCGGCGTCGTTGGACGACGAAGCCAGGGCGGCCCGCTCGGCCATCTGTGATCAATTGCTGGCTTTCGCCGATGCCTTGCAGGCGCAGGCGAGGGGACGCGGCAAGGCCGACGCCGAGACGCTCAAGCCCACCTTTGGCGCCATCCGGGCCCTAGATATGCCGGAACAATGGCTGCTGGAAACCTTGGCGCGCAACCTGATCGGCCTGAGCAAGCTTATCGGTTAGCTGCGCCGCGCCTTGAAGAATCCTTTCAGCAACGCCGCGCTCTCTTCCGCCTCAACGCCTGCCGTCACCTCCGGCTTCCAATGACAGGTCGGTTGAGCGAAGAATTTTGGCCCGTGCTCGACCGCGCCGCCTTTCTCATCTGGAGCGCCGTAAATGACCCGCCCGATGCGAGCGTGCGAAATCGCCCCGGCGCACATGGCGCACGGTTCCAGCGTCACATATAGCCACAGGCCGCTCAGGCGATAATTGCCGACCGCTTGCCCCGCCGTTCGTAAAGCCAGAATTTCCGCGTGCGCCGACGGATCGTTAAGGCTGATCGGTGAATTTCTTGCCGTTGCAACGACAGTTTTACTTGACGGATCGAAGATTAAAGCGCCTATCGGCACCTCGCCGGCCAGGGCCGCCTCGCGCGCCTGAGCCAATGCTGCCTGCATAAGGGTTAAATCGTCTTCCGCCATGTCCAAGCACAAGACCGACCCGATGCCGCACGTCAAGTAAAAAGGCCCTCAGGGCCGCACAGAGAAAGTCATTCCCGTGACCCAAGACAGTAACGCTGGAGAGCGTGACACCGCCCCCGAGATGGATCCGGCCAAGGCCCGCGAAGCGCAGGATATTGCCGACGGCCACCGCTATCAGACGCAGGAATTCCGCGACGCCCGGGAGGCGCAAAAACCCGGCGCCGAGTTCAAGAAGGCGCGTGAGGCCAAGAAGGCTGCTCCCAAGAAGAACGCGAAGGATGCCAGCCCCAAGGGCGGGGAACGCATCGCCAAGGTGCTGGCGCGCGCCGGCCTGGCGTCGCGTCGCGAAATCGAACGCCTGATCGGCCTGGGCAAGATCGCCGTCAATGGCCGTATCCTCGAGACGCCCGCCGTCCTGGTGAGTGCCGCTGATACGATTACCGTCGAAGGCCGTCCGATCGGCAAGGCCGAACCGACCCGCCTGTGGCGCTATCACAAACCGGTCGGCCTGATGACCACGCATTCCGACCCCCAGGGCCGTCCGACTGTCTTCGAGAAGCTGCCGCAGCCCATGCCGCGCGTCATCAGCGTCGGCCGCCTCGACATGAATTCCGAAGGCCTGCTGCTGCTGACCAACGACGGCGAACTGGCGCGTGCGCTCGAACTGCCGGCCACCGGCTGGGTGCGGATCTATCGCGCCCGGGCGTTGGGACAGACCAGCCAGGCGCAGCTCGACCGGCTGAAGAACGGCACCACGGTCGACGGCGTCATCTATGGTCCGATGGAGGCGACGCTCGACAAGAAGGTCGACAAGGCCGACGGCCGCGCCAATGTCTGGCTGACCGTGGCCATCACCGAAGGCAAGAACCGCGAAGTCCGCAAGGTCCTGGAAAGCATCGGCCTGAAGGTCAACCGCCTGATCCGCCTGGCCTATGGTCCGTTCCAGCTCGGTAATCTGGAAAGCGGTGAGGTCGAGGAAGTCGGCCCGCGCGTCATCCGTGAATTGCTGTCCGACAAGATCGACGCGCGCAATCTTCCTCCGGAGGGGGCGAGCCAGACCCTCGACGCGCCTAAGGCCCGTGCGCCGCGCGGTGAGGCTGCACCTGAGGGCCGCCGGGGCGGTGGCGATCGTTTCAAGCCCGGTGCACGCGGTGAAAAGCCTTTTGGCGATAAGACGTTTGGCGATAAGAAATTCGGCGACAAGCGTCCACGTCGCGAATTCGTCGAGAAGCGTGAGTACAAGGAGCGCGACTTCGATGAACGCCCGCGGTTCGAGGGCGACGGCGAGGCCCGCGACCGCCGTGACTGGAAACCACGCCCGGAAGGCCGCGACCGGGCTCCGGGTAAAAAACCTTATGCCGCCAGAACGTTCGGGGAGAAGCCCGCGGGAGACCGCGCGTGGAAGCCACGCCCTGAATCGTCCGAACGCACCACCGAACGCAAGACTTGGACTCCGCGTCCGGAACGTGGCGGTGATGACCGCCCGCGCTTCAAGCCGCGTGAAGACCGCGAAGGAGGCGAGGGGCGTTCGTTCGCCGACAAGCCGCGTTATGGCGCCAAGCCCGGGCGGCCCGCATTCAAGAAGCCCTACGCTGACAAACCTGAAGGCGACAGCAGGCCGTTCACCAAGAAACCTTATGCGCGCAAGCCATTTGGTGACGACGTTCCGGCCGGCGACGCCGGGGCTTTTGACGGGGCACAGCGGTATTTCGGCGGCGGCGATCAGACGCCGCGCCGCGACGACCGCCCGCAAGGTGAGCGCCCGGCGTTCAAGAAAACCTACGCGCCTCGCCCGGACGGAGACCGCAAACCGCGTTTCGAGCGATCCGGTGAAGGTTTTGCCGGCAAGCCGCGCGGCGAGGGCGGCTTTAAGGGGCGCGACTTCAAGTCGCCCCGGCCTTCCGGCGGCCGTCCGGCAGGCAAGCCCGGTGGCTTTACGCGCAAGCCGCGCAGCGACGACTAAGCATGCGGATCGTCGGGGGTGATTTCAAAGGCCGGGCGTTGACGGCGCCGGACGGGCGTAACACCCGTCCGACCTCCGATCGCGCCCGTGAGGCCATCTTCAACATCCTGGCCCATGCCGAATGGGCGCCAGACCTCGACGGGGCCCGGGTGATGGATGTGTTTGCCGGTTCCGGAGGTCTGGGGTTTGAGGCCCTGTCACGAGGGGCTGCCTTCTGCCTGTTCGTCGAAACCGACGAGGCGGCGCGCGGCGCCATCCGCGACAATGTCGAAGCCCTGAGCCTTTTCGGCCGGACAAGAGTCCACAGGCGCGACGCCACCCAACTGGGGCAGAGACCCGGTGCCCAAGCCGAGGCCTTCGATTTAGTGTTTCTTGATCCACCCTACTACAAGGGATTGGGTGAACAGGCGCTGGAGTGCCTCAAAACGGGGGGGTGGCTGTCCGAAAATGCCACAATCGTCTTTGAGCGTGGGGTCGATGAGGGTGATTTTGCCACAGATGTGTGGGAAAAAATCAACACAAAAATCTATGGGGCGGCCCAGGTTCTTTTCCTGAAGCAAAAAATTTTTATTCCATAACTATCTGATTTTTTTTATTAAAAATTCAAGTCAATCGATTTAGTGGTAAAATTGGCGCGTTCACGAAGATTTTTATATTGACGGTCTGCCGATCTTATCCACAATATGTTCTTAACAAGGCGTAAAGATCAAGAAGGCATAAAAATTGCTTCGCCGGCCTTGCGAATAAACTAGAAAAACTAGGGGTTGGTGATGGAACAACAAGCGGTACAAATGACAAAGAGCGGTACGTTCAAGCGACGTCCCGGTGCGCTGAGGCTCCTGCTCGTGGCAGGCCTGAGCGTACAGGTGACGGGCGTCCTGATGGGCCTTAGTCTCATCATTCTGAATTTTACGCACTAAGCGTACGTTCGCCTGCTGGCCTTGGTGCCGCAGGTTTTTTTATACCTCAACGGGTGGGGCCAAAAAAGCGGCGGCGGGTGCATGGGACATGCATCCGCCGCGCTTACCGGCCTTTGTGAGGCTGTCGGCGTTTAACGGCGACCGAACAACTTTTCAATATCCTTGAGCTTCAATTCGACATAGGTCGGTCGGCCGTGATTGCATTGGCCGGAATGCGGTGTCGCCTCCATATGGCGCAACAGCGCATTCATCTCGTCGGCGTTCAGCCGGCGGCCGGCGCGGACGCTGTGCCGGCAGGCGTGATCGCCACAGATTTCTGCCATTCTCTCCTTAAGCGCCAACAGTTCGCCGTGCTCGGTCAGGTCGTCGACCAGATCGCGCACCAGACCACCAATGTCGCAGTCACCGAGCAGGGCGGGGATGTCACGCACCAGAACGCTGGTTGGTCCGAAAGCCTCAATCCCAAGCCCCATAAGCGCCAGATCGCTCTGACGCGCCATAAGCCGCGTCACTTCCTCGCGCTCGAGATCGACGATTTCCGGGATCAGCAGGCTTTGGCCGGTTACCTGGCCCTCGGCCATGGCTTGCTTCATTTGCTCGTAGACCAGCCGCTCATGCGCCGCGTGTTGATCGACAATCACCAAACCGTCGTCAGTCTGGGCGATAATATAGGTCTCATGAATCTGCGCCCGCGCCGCCCCGAGCGGGAAGGCAGGTGTTTCTACAGCTTCACTAACGGGCAAAATTTCCGTTAGTACGTCTGTAAAGGTGGATTCGGAAACCCCTTGATTTTCATAATATTTGATTTCCGTTGGAACGCCTTCGACCCGCGCGGTTGGTTGAAACGGAACCGCGTCCAACGTCATGCCCATAAAGGGGCGGACGGCCGCGATTTGCGAAGGTAATGGCCGGCTGAAGCTCAGTTGCGGTTGCACCTGGGGGCGCAATCCACCCAAAGCCTGACCCGCGACGGTCGTTGACGCGCGGTGGCCCGCCGACGCCAGAGCGTGTTTCAAGGCACCGATGATTAA
>CAYULN010000122.1:0-12868 GCA_964445605.1 uncultured Caulobacteraceae bacterium
ACCGAACCGTTTTGTTCAAAGGTCGCGGTGACGGTGCGGCCGGTGAGCTGTTCGCCTTCCTTGGTGGAGAAGCTGTAATCCCCGGTGGTGGCGACATTGATGGTATATTCGACCCATTCGCCGCTATTGACCCAGCCGATAGCCGTGCCGGACGGCGCGATGTCGACGTCGATGCCGGTGCGGCTTTGGGTGCCGTTGTTGCCGGCATCGCTGTCGTGCCAGGAAACGCCTTCGCCACCCGAGTCGAAGTTCAGGGCGCTGATGGTGGTGGTGCCGGATGAGGCGATGGCCCAGGGCGTCAGCGTGCCATTGTAGGGCTGCTGACCGCTGGCGGTCGACACGGTGACATTGACCGTGCCGGTGGCGGTGTGTCCGTGGCCGTCGGAGAGGGTGTAGGTAAAGCTGTCGGAACCCGAGTAGCCCGAGGTCGGGGTATAGGTGACCGACGTGCCGGTGAAGCTGGTGGTGCCGTGTGAGGCCGAACCGGCCGCTGTGACGGTCAAGGTATCGTTGTCGGCATCCGTGTCGTTCGTGCGCGGATCGATGGTGAACGCGGTATTGAACGCCGTCGTCTTGCTGTCGTTGTTGGCAACAGGGGCGGCGTTGGAGGCCGCAGAAACCGTCATGTTGACAGTGCCTGTGGCAGTGCCGCCAAAGCCATCGGAGATGGTGTAGGTGAAGCTGTCAGAGCCGGAATAATTCGTGGCGGGGGTATAGGTGACAGACGTACCGGTGAAGCTGGTGGTTCCGTGCGCCGCCGAACCAACACCGGTAATGGTCAGGGCATCGCTATCGGCGTCGGTGTCATTGCTACGCGGATCGAAGGTTTTTGCTGTGTTGTAAGCTGTGGTTTGACTGTCGTTGCTGGCGGAAGGCGCGGCATTGGTAACGGTCACGCTGATTGTGGCCGCGGCTGAACCGCCATGGCCGTCCGAAATCGAATAGGTGAAGCTGTCCGAACCGACATAGCCGGAAGTCGGCGTGTAGGTCACCGAGGTACCGGTGTAGCTGGTCGTCCCATGAGGCGCTGAGCCGGCCCCCGTAATGGTCAGGGTGTCATTGTTGGGGTCGCTGTCGTTGCTGCGTGGATCGACGGTCAGAGCATGATTGTGGACGGTCGAATAGCTGTCATTGGCAGCCGTGGGCGCCGCATTGCTGACGGTTACGGACACGGTGCCTGTCGCCGTTCCGCCATTGCCATCCGAGATAGTGTAAGTGAAGTTGTCCGTGCCCGAGAAATTGGTAGCCGGGGTATAGGTGACTGAGGTCGCCGAGAAGGTGACGGCCCCATGTCCGCCTTGACTGACGGCAGTGATGGTCAAGGTGTCGCCGTCGCCATCCGCGTCGTTGCTGCGCGGGTCCAGCGAAACGGCCGTGGCATAGGCGGTGGAAGTGCTGTCGTTGCTGGCGACCGGCACGGCATTGGTGCCGTGAGTCCGAGCGACGCTCGTCCGGTTACCGGCGTTGTCGTAACTGTAGGTAATGGTTCCGCCGTTGGGATAGGTGACGCTGGTGACACGTCCCTTTGCATCGTAGCTGTAGGTGGTCGGACCAGCGTACGCAGGCAACCCGGCAAATGCCCAGGACAATATAGCGAGGGTTGAAACGCCAGCCGAAAATCGGCGAAGGCCACGCGCCTGCGACATTTGAAATCCCCCCTCCGCTGCCGCTCCGCACACGAAGCAGGAAACGCACCCTTGGTTCCGCCAAAACAACTTCAACAGGCAGAGAATACAATTAACCGGCCAATATCTAAGGCTTACTCCTATTCAGAGGCGAGAAACTCAAAAATGCCCTCCATGAGGGAATGAAGTTCCAGGGCTGTAAGATTTTAGTCAAACCTGCTCAGGATTAACGCCTTGTATGTGCACTTGGGGCCGGCAGCGATGCCGGAGGGGGCTTTTATGACTCGCTGGATTTCGCGCTTTTGCGGCGTTGTTGCCATGACGGCGGCGATCTGCGTAAGCCTGGGTTTCTCCGAAGCGGCCAATGCGCAGTCGATCGTCCAGCCTCCGCCCGTAACCGCCATTGACCAGAACGGCGTCAACCTGGCGACCGGCAAGATCGACCTTCCCAGCCTGGAGACCGGCATCGGCAATAGCGGCAGCGGGCTTTCCTATGCGGTCAACGGCGGCGCCAGCACCCTGTCCGGCGCCATGCACATCTTTTTCATATCGGTCAGTCCCAATGAAGACGGCGGCGGTGTCATCGCCGATGATGTCAGCTTCGGCGGCAGCATCTATCGCTTCTTCCTTGGCGGAGGGGCGAGTCTCGGACAATCTTCCGTAGGCTCACAACCGTTCAGCCAGGTTCTCGGCACCGCCAAGTTGCAGTGCACCGGCACGGTATCAGGTGTGAACTGGTATACGAACGGAACGTGCACCCTGACCCTGGCCGACGGCACGCGCGCCGTTTATCACGGCGGCGACGGCGGCCTACTGCAGAGCTTTACCAAGCCGGATGGCGAGACCATCGCCCCGACAAGCACCGCAACGGGCTATTCCACAACCAGCTCGCTAGGCTGGATGCTGAAATACGAAACCGACGCCACCGCCACCCATTCGAAAATCACGGCGATCAATACGGGCGCGACCTATTGCGACCCGGCCGCGGCGTCGTGTTCCGTCGGTTCAGGCTTTCCAGTCGCCACTACGGCAACTGACTCAGGCACCACGACCATTGCCCGGAACGGCACCACAGTCGTCAGCTACGCCACCAGCGGCAATACGGTCACCCTGACCTCGCCGGGCGGCTTGACCAAGACCATCGTCTACAACGGCACCGACACAAACGGCCGTGTGGCGTCGGTGACGGCCGGAGGCGCGACCTGGACCTACAGCTACCAGGACATCGCGGCTTCAGCCAATGCCAATACCGCAGCCTCGTTGATCACCACGGTGACGGCGCCCAACCAGACGACGCGCCAGGTCGCGACGAACTTCGCCGGCATCCTGTGGCAGACAGACGAGCTGGGCCGCAAGACGAGTTATCAATACGGCGGCACCTGGTACACCCCGGCCCGGATACAGCAGGTGATCAATCCGGACGCGACCTACAGCGGCACGACCCTGACCGGCGGCTATACGACCTACACCTATGACACGGCCAACCGGGTGACACAGGTCACCGTCGTGCCCAAGGATGCCGGGACGGACACGAGCAAGTACCTGGTGACGACCTCGACCTATGCGACTTGCGACGCCCCGGGCACCGGTAACTACAAATATTGCAACAAGCCCCTGACGGTCACCGATCCGGCGGGCGTGACGACGACCTATACCTACAGCCCCGACCACGGCGGCGTGCTGACCGAGACCAAGCCGGCCGTCAACGGCGTGCAGGCGCAAGTGCGGCATGCCTATGCGCAATACACACCACACATCAAGGATGCGTCCGGAAACCTGGTGGCCCAAGCGCCCGTCTGGCGCCAAACCGGCACGTCGAGTTGCATGACCGCCAACCTGAATGCCTGTGTCGGCGGCACCGACGAGGCCAAGACCATCATCGATTACACGGCCAATAACGTTCTGCCGTCGCTGACCACTGTCGAACGCGGCGACGGATCGCTGGCGCAAACCACAAGCGTCAGCTACGACAACAACGGTAACGGGCTGTCGTCGATCATCCAGAAAAAGAGCGACGGCAGCTATACCTTCTATGACACGCTGAACCGCCCAATCGGCACCATCGGTATCGATCCGGACGGTGGCGGTTCACGGCCGCGTCCGGCGTCGCGCAGCCATTACGACAGCGACGGCCGCGTCGACATGGTGGAAACCGGCACCGCGACCGGGACCGACATCAACGCGCTCAACAGCATGACCGTGGTGGTCAGCACCACTACCCAGTACAGCACCGCCACTGGCCTGCCCATCGTCGTCCGCCAGTACGACAACGGCACGCTGACCCATGTCAGCCAGACCTCCTACGACAGCATGCTGCGGGCGGATTGCCAGGCCGTGCGCCTGAACACGGCGGATTTCGCTTCCCTTCCGGCAGCCTGCAGTCAAGGCACCGGCGGCGCCGACCGAATCGTCAAATACGTTTACGATACGACGAACCAAGTGACTTCGGCCACCAGCGGCTACGGCACATCGGCGGCATCGGCCGATTTCAGCAAGACGTTCGATGCTTCCACCGGCCTCCTGACCTTGCTGACCGACGGCAAGGGCAATGTCACCAGCTACAGCTACGACAAGTTCGACCGGCTGGTCTCGACCTGCTATCCGCAGGCCGGCAACGGCGCGGCGGTCAATACGTCGGACTGCGAGCAGACGACCTATGGCGGCGCTCGGGTCACCAGCATTACTTTACGCGACGGCCAGTCGATCGGCTTTACGTACGACGCCATCGGGCGCGTGTCGGCCAAGTCCGGGGCGGTGACGGAAAGCTTCACCTACGACAATTTCAGCCAGGTGCTAAGCCATAGTAATAATGGGCATGTGTCGAACTATGCCTACAATGCCCTGGGCTGGATGCTGTCGGAGACTAACGATTCCGTCGGCGGGGCGGTAATCGGCTATGGCTATGACGACCAGGGCCGTCGGACGTCGCTGACCTATCCGGACGGGTTCTACGTCGCCTATGCCTACGACAACGGCGACGAGCTGCTGAGTCTGTCCGAGAACGGTTCGACCGTCCTTGCCGGCTTCGACTACGACAGCCTGGGGCGGCGGCTGCACCTGAACCGGGGCAACGGTCAGATCACGACCTACGGCTTCGATGCGAACAACATCGCCCACCTGACCAGCCTGGCTTATCCGGGCAATACGATCAGCCTCCTCTATAACAACGCCGACCAGATCACCAGCAAGACCAACAGCAGTCCGGTGTTCAACTACAAGGTCCCGGCCGATGTCACGGCCGCGTACGGCCATAACGGCCTGAACCAGGTTGCTACGGCCAATGGGGCGGGTCTGACTTACGACAGCCGGGGCAACCTGAGTGGCGATGGCGGCGGTGGCAGCTTTAGCTACAATGCCAACAATCTTTTGACCTCGGCAACGCAGATCGGCGTCACCTCGACCTTGACCTATGATGCCGAGAACCGGCTGTTGAGCATCACCAAGAACGGCACGACCACGCAGTTCGTCTATGACGGCGCCGACCTGATCGCGGAGTACAACGGTTCAGGCCAGATGCTGCGCCGCTATGTGCATGGGCCGGGGAGTGACGAGCCATTGGTCTGGTACGAAGGCTCAGGCACCACGGACAAGCGGTGGCTGCATGCCGACAACCAGGGCACGGTGATCGGCATCACCAACTCTGCCGGAAGCAATATCGCCATTAATACCTACGACGACTCCGGTCTTCCCACCGCCGGCAATACCGGCCGGTTCCAGTACACCGGTCAGGCCTGGCTGCCGGAAATCGGCATGTATTACTACAAGGCCCGGCTCTACAATCCCGTCATCGGACGGTTCATGCAGACCGATCCCATCGGCTACGGCGATGGCATGAACTGGTATGCTTATGTGGGAGGAGATACGGTCAATATGAGCGATCCGAGCGGGATGGGAGGTTTCCAGGACCCAAACGTAAATGGTGGCAATGTTTTCGTGACTGGCAATGCCAATACGTGTTTCGTGCGGAATGGATGCGTTACACCATACAATTTTGACAGGCTCGGGGGGCAATGTGGTGTTACGGGGCTAAATTGTTCCCCAGTTCAGGCGGCGCTCTGTGGTAACCGGATTGTGTGCCCTAACCAACAGCAACAGCCGTCAACAACTGTATCACCTCAAAATTCGACCGCTTGTAATGCTGCACTTAAAGCCGCCGATAAGGACCACAATGGAGTGAAAAGAGCATATGCTGCATGGTTCGATCTGAAATTGGCTGCACTTCTTAACCTCAACGACCCTAGCGCGGACATGTTGGCTGCAATTGGGATGCGAGAGTCAAATTTTAGAGATGTGAACCAAAAGAATGGTGGCGGTCAGGGTATTTTCCAGCTGGATCCTTCATCTGGAGCAGATATGTCTAAGGCACATGATACTCTTTCAGCTGCCTTGGAAGCTGGTAAAATTTTCCAAGGTCAAGAAAAATATGTCAATAGGCGCTTTCCAGCTCTTTCAGGAGATAGATTCTTGCAGGAATCTGCTAATCTTTATAACCGCAGTCGTTCTGGTTTGACCGGGGATCCTGACGTTGACGCTGTTAAAAATTACGGAAGAACTGTATTGGATTTAAGAAGTTGCTTCCCGCCAGAATAAGGGTGCGATGCGTGATGAAATTCTAGGACAGGGATGAAATATGGAACAGAAAACAACTAAAGCTATCATGAGGTGCGTAGCCGTCTTCTCAATCTGTATTTTTGTTACTTCATCCTCGGCAGGCGCGTTTGCAGATGGGGTTTACAATGCGGATTCTACAAATTTAGTGGAAAAAGTTCCATTATATGTTGGAAGATACCTCGTGGACCCTATTGACGGCCCTGATAAGACGCTTAAGATTATTTCTAAGAGCATCTCAGCCGAAAATGGAAAAGAAATAATAATTACATATGTTTATGGGAAGACCTCCTGCGGAAGTGGAGGCTGTAGTTTATTAATATTAGAGCCTTATAAATCTGAGTTTAAAGTCATCGGCAACGTAACAAATATCCATCCTCCTATTCGAATTCTATCCACCCAATCCCATGGGCACCCCGACGTGGGCGTGTGGGTACAAGGAGGGGGAGAAGTCAATGGATATGACGCTGCTCTCGTATTTGATGGGAAGAAATATCCGAAAGACCCATATACTTGGCCATCTCATAAAATTTCTCTCTCGAAAAATGTTGGAACTGTGATCATAAGTCCAAACGATAAAGGGAATTCCTTATACAAGTAGAATGTTGATTTGCACTGAGTATCCGTTTTGATCAAGTGGTTTTGGGGTACCAAACACCAGGGCGTCACACTCACGTCAACCATTTTGGGTGATCGAGCGTTACTCAGAAATTCAAACCTGGCATTTGGAACGTGCATGTTATAGATGGATTTGCTGACCCCACCATAGCTAACTTTGCGACAGTTCAGGTGTGCAATTAATGCTTACAAGAAGTATTTGCGCATGAAAAATCACCAAATTTTCCTCATTAGCAGCCTTTTGTGTATTGCGTTATCATCCTGTGTCGAAAGAGATGCAGTGACATATTCTGAATTTCGGAAAATTCAGCCTAATATGACATTGGCAGACGTGGAAAAAATTGTGGGCTATAGGGGGAAGCTGGCCACGGGAAACGAAGATATACAAGGATTATCCGTCCCAACAATACCTGGTGAACAGGTTTATTATTGGCAGAATAAGGATGGGTCTAGTGCAAATGTCTTAATATTGAATGGTCGCGTTGTCGGTATGTCTGAAACGGGCCTAATATAGATTAACATAAGTATAAATTATTTCAATTCGTAATTGCGATGACATGACTTCACTTGCATAATTAGGGCCGCACTGCGTTGCTAACTCGCAGCATACCGGGCGATAAAAGTATCGATGACATTGCCAACTATCTTTTGTTGTCGGCGCGGCATGGCTTCGATTGAAGCGAGCTGACGTTGTAACCGCGAGGTCAGGGCATGTTTGTCGGCAGTCACGACTTTTGCGGATTGGTTCGGAAGCTCCTCTGGCGCTTCCGCCAAAGCATTTATTAGGTCGAGAAGCCTCCTACGTTGCTGAGCTTCCACAATGCGCGGGAAAACCAAGGCGAGTTGCATCCCCTCCGACGTTTCGAGGAAAGCGCTTGTATGGCCGGCAGGCAGCGGAAAGATGGCGACTTCCTCATTTTCGGTCTGTCCATATCCCTCGTAAAAATAGGTCACAGGGACTTTCAGAAACTCCGCGATCTCATGCAGCTTCGAAGCGCTGATGCGATTGGCCCCGCGCTCGTATTTTTGCACCTGCTGGAAAGTCAGACCGATGGCCGCAGCCATTTCGGTTTGGGTGCGCCCTTGAGACCGCCGCAGTGTACGAATCTTTTGTCCAACATGCGCGTCTACGGGATGTGCAACCTTCATCAAAGTGGCCATGTGAGTCCTCCGACGGTGATACTCCGTCGCAGCAATTATCGGACCACAACGACTGAAGCCGCCGAATTGGATTATTGTGCTCCTTCAAGCGTAAGCCTTGTAACAAATCCTCCCAGCCCATCCATCTGAAGTTCGGCCGCTGCCACCAGCCATTTGTGGCTATTGATTTGGGTCTTGTAGTCGGTGATGGGTGAAGTGCATTTGGCCCGAGCCCTAGAACAGCGGCTTATTGGCGACCGCTGTGGCATTTGACTGGCAAGTCGCGGTGATAGACTGCCCCAGCTCAAGCTGGCCATTTTCAAAGGCAAGGCGGGTGGCTCCCTGGCAATCTCCGTCGGCTAACATCTTGCCGACCTTCATGCGGAAGATACGCGCCTCGCACATTTGCTTTCGCTGCTGGTATCGAGGCTGCTGGATAAGCCGACGATGGCGACAAGCTGCTGAGCCTGATCGGGTCAGTTCCCTGCGATAATCTACAATCATAAGGCCGCTAGTGCCAAAGCAAGTTCGGTTCAAACCCTGTCGCGGCGCTCGTCCCCACACCTCGCCCGCACTCTTTGGTTATCGCTTTTGACGCACAGCTAAATATGGACGAAGCCTTAGTTCGCAACACTTTAATCGGTTGTTTGGATATGTCCCAGGTGACGCATATTGACGAGACAGACGATCAACGGCATCCCGCACGATGGACCAATCTACTCCTCGTTCCGAATCGCCAAAACCACCCAAAATTCCAGGGGGTGGTCGGGAATTGTCTTACCTGCATTACCAGGGGCCATTTTGGGCAATTTTTCGAGAAAATGGATAATTATTTCAGTGTGTTGATATTTCGTCTGAGGTAATGATGGCCGCATTACCTGGCCTTACTTTTCATGTCGTCTCGCATTACCTTGTTGATTATAAAGGCTTTTATTTGTTCCAAAAGTAAGGCCTTATATGCATTACTAAGTAAGGTCGAGGTAATGCGGTAGTAAGGCAGAAAACTCTGTCTTTTCAATAAGGTAATGTAGGTAAGACGTTTCCCGCGCACCCCCAAACATTTTGAGCGGTGGTCATCGCAAATAGAGCTGTGCCCTATGCGACGTGAAGCATACCGATTCGCAAATAGTCGAATCGATCTGGGCGGCGATTGCCAGTACTCCTTAATTACCTGTCTGAGGGTGTCAGTCTGAACCCTGTGTCGCTAGATGTCGCCACCTGTCGATAAATATCGTCGTCGAAAGAGAGGGTAGGTGAGGGGGTAGCGGGCCGGATCTATGGAATAAATCTTTAAAAAACAAGAGGTTATTCTGTGATAATGGCGGACAGAGAGGGATTCGAACCCTCGGTACGGTTGCCCGTACACACGCGTTCCAGGCGTGCACCTTCAACCACTCGGTCACCTGTCCACTGGAAAGGCGGCCTTTATAACGACGCTTCGCGCCAGAGCAAGCCAAATCCTGATCTTCCACCTCGCTTTTTTGTAACCATATGGGCAGACGAAGCGTATATCCGGCGCAACCAAGGAGAATAAACCATGTTTGGTTTGAAAACGCAGATGGTCGCCCCCGCCAATGCCTTAAAGGGACGGCCCGATCCCATTCCCACTGAAGACAGCCATTTCGTGCTGCACAAGCCGCTCAAGGGACCCTATCCCGCCGGCCTCGAGACGGTGGTCTTCGCCCTGGGCTGCTTCTGGGGCGCTGAACGCCTGTTCTGGCAACTGCCCGGCGTCTACGTCACTGCCGCCGGCTATATCGGCGGCTATACGCCCAACCCGACCTACAAGGAGGTCTGCACCGGTCAGACCGGCCACACCGAAGGCGTCCTGGTCGTCTATGATCCTAAGCAGGTCAGCTTTGCCGAACTGCTCAAGACCTTCTGGGAGGCGCACGACCCGACCCAGGGCAACCGCCAGGGCAACGACATCGGCACCCAGTACCGTTCGGCCATCTATACCTCGACGCCGGAACAATTCGAAGCCGCCGTCAAGAGCAAGGCCGCCTTTCAGGCTTCGTTGAAAGGTATGGGCAAGGGCGACATCACTACCGAGATCGAGGCGCCCCAAAACAGGGAGCACGCGCCGTTCTACTTCGCAGAGGGTTACCACCAGGGCTACCTGGCCAAGGATCCCGGCGGCTACTGCGGCCTCAAGGGCACCGGCGCGGTCTGCCCGATCTGATGCTCGGGCAGGGCCCATTCCTGGGCGGCGGTCTTGCCGGTCTTGCGGCGCACCCTTGAACGGCTGACCTTCTGGGTCAGCAGTTCGCGCAACACGGCCGGCAGTTGTTCGCTCAGGTCCTCGGCGATCAGGCCCGGACCGTACAGCCGCGCCGCTTCGCCCTGGATCCAGGCGGCGGCGCAGGCGGCGTCGAACACTTCCATGCCCTGCGCCAGCAACCCTGTCGCAATGCCCGTCAGCACGTCGCCGGTCCCGGCCGTGGCCAAGGTCGGCGGCGCGTTGCGGTTGATCATGATCCGGCCGTCGGGCGCGGCGATCACCGTTTCCGGCCCTTTCAGCAGCACCACCGCGCCGGAGCGCTTGGCCGCGGCCGAAGCATCGGCGGCGCGGTCGGTGATGGCGCCGAACAAACGGTAGAACTCCCCGCTGTGCGGCGTCAGCAGCACCGGACCGCGAATGCCGGAAAACAGGATGCGCGGCGCGGTGCGGAACGACGTGATGGCGTCGGCGTCGATGACGCAGGCCTTCTTGGTGCGCAACGCGGTCAGGACCGCTTCGCCGGTCTTTTCATTGGCGCCGGCGCCGGGCCCCAAAGCCACGGCGGTGATCCGCTTGTCGTTCAGCAGGTCGGCAAAGGTGCTGTTGTCGCGGATGACCTTGGTCATCACGGCTTGCAGGCTGGTGGCGTAGATCGGCAAGCTTGTGGCGTCGCAGGCGATCGACACCAGGCCGGCGCCAATCCGCAAGGCCGCCCGCGCCGTCATCCGCGACGCACCGGTCGACTGGATCGGCCCGCCCAGCACGATGGCGTGGCCGCGATCGTATTTGCTGCCGTCCGCTTTGGGCCGAGGCAGGTTGTGCAGCCAGTGGCGGGGTGCGTTCTCGATCACAGGAACGGCACCTTGGCGGCCAGCGCGTTCGCGTCGACCGGCCCTTGTCCGAAGCGGATCATCCGCCCCCCTTGCAGCCGCATCCAATCCTCCATCATCGCCGCCTGCTGTTCGAAGGCGTAGTCTTTAAAGGCTTTTTCCGGTTCGAGCCGATAGTTATAACGTCCCAGATTGCAAACCATATCGCGCAACAGGTAGTGTAACAAGGTCATTCCGCCACAGTATTGCCACACATGCACGAGTTCGTGCCCGAGGATGGCGAGCTGGTCCTTGTCCCGGCTCAGATCGGCGGGCAGGCCCGGCCAGAAAATATGCAGACCGCGCACAACGATCAGGGCATGGCCGCGAAAAACCTGCGCCAGCCGCGACACCGGATGATGCCGGTCGACCAGCCGCACCTTAGACACCGGCACGGCGGCCACCAGCCCGGCGGGCAGGGCGGCGATTTCCGCGGGCGTGAGGGGGCGCTGATTCAATCTGTTGCTCCAAACCTGAACCCCGCCTAGATTGCCGGGCATATAGGACGACCATAAACGGGAAACGCAGGCATGGGGACGAAAAAGCCCTGGTACACGCTTTTGTATGTCCAGGTCCTGGCCGGCATCGCCATCGGTGCCACCGTCGGGCTGATGTGGCCGGACATAGCCACCCAGCCTTGGGTCAAGGCCATCGGCGACGGCTTCGTCAAGCTGCTCAAGATGATGATCGCGGTCCTCATCTTCTGCACGGTCGTGTCCGGCATCGGCCACATGAAAGCCGCCAAGCAGGTCGGCCGGGTCGGCTTCAAGGCCATCCTGTATTTCGAGGTCATGTCGACCATAGCCCTGGCCATCGGTCTGGCGGTCGGCAACTTCGTCCATCCCGGCCTCGGCCTGAACCTGCATGGCGACGCGGCGGCGGTGGCCAAGTTCGTCGGCAAGGAGGAGACCGTCACCGACTTCCTGCTCAAGCTCATTCCCGACACCTTCCTGAGCGGGTTCGCCGAGGGCAATGTCCTTCAGGTCCTGCTCATCGCCATCCTGACTGGCTTTGCCCTGATGCGGCTCGGCGATAAGGCGGCGGTGGTGCGCAATCTGGTCGAGCAGGGTTCGCGCGTCATCTTCGACATCGTCAACATCATCATGCGGGCCGCGCCGTTGGGGGCAGGGGCGGCCATGGCGTTCACCCTCGGCAAGTACGGCGCGTCGGTGCTCGGCAACCTGCTGGCTTTGATCGGCACCTTCTACCTGACGTCCTTCCTGTTCGTGGTGGTCGTGCTCGGCATCATCGCGGCTTTGTTCGGCTTCAACATCCTGCGCCTGATCGCCTTCATCAAGGACGAGCTTCTGATCATCCTCGGCACCTCGTCGTCGGAAAGCGCCCTGCCGAGCCTGATGGAGAAGATGGAGCGCATCGGCTGCTCGCAGCAGGTCGTCGGCCTGGTCATCCCGACCGGCTATTCGTTCAATCTCGACGGCACCAACATCTACATGACCCTGGCCAGCCTGTTCATCGCCCAGGCCATGGGGGTGGCGCTGACCCTCGACCAGCAGATCACCCTGCTGGTGGTTGCCATGCTGACGTCGAAAGGCGCGTCCGGCGTGACCGGCGCCGGGTTCATTACGTTGGGCGCGACCTTGGCTGTCATCAATCCGGCGCTTATTCCCGGCATGGCGATCATCCTCGGCATCGACAAGTTCATGAGCGAGTGCCGGGCGCTGACCAATTTCATCGGCAATGGCGTCGCGACCGTGGTCATCTCTGCCTCTGAAGGCGAACTCGACCGCGCGAAACTGAACGCCGCGCTCGATGCCGGCCGCAGAGAC
>CAYULN010000123.1:0-14196 GCA_964445605.1 uncultured Caulobacteraceae bacterium
GTTCTTCAGCTACGACACCGAGGTCGCGCCGGGTGTGACCATCGAACCGAATGTGGTGTTCGGTGAAGGTGTAAGCGTCGCCACCGGCGCGGTCATTCGGGCCTTTTCGCATCTGGATGGTGCGCACGTCGGGCCGGGCGCGATCGTCGGACCCTACGCGCGTTTAAGGCCCGGCGCCGATATCGGCAAGGTCGCCCATATCGGCAACTTCGTCGAGGTCAAGATCGTCAAGGTCGGCGAGGGCGCCAAGGCCTATCACCTGTCTTATCTGGGTGATGGTAGCGTTGGCGCGGGGACCAATATCGGCGCGGGCACCATCTTCTGTAACTATGACGGTTTCTTCAAATACCAGACGGTGATCGGCGAGCGCGCCTTTATCGGGTCGAATACCTCGCTGGTAGCGCCGGTGACGGTGGGCGACGGCGCCATGACGGGTTCAGGATCGGTGATCACCCGCGACGTGCCGGCCGATGCGCTGACCTTTGAGCGCAATGTCCAAACCGACAAGCCGGGCAGGGCCAAGGCGTTCCGAACTAAAAAAGACGCAGAGAAGGCGGCCAGCAAGAAATGACCGCCGACGAACTGAAACAGGCAGTCGGCGAGGCCGCGATGGCCTATGTCAAGGACGGCATGAAGGTCGGTCTCGGCACCGGCTCGACGGCGGCCTATTTTGTCAAGGCGGTAGCGGCAGGAGTCAAGTCCGGCCTGAAGCTGACCCTGGTCTCGACATCGGTGCAGACTACGCAACTCGCCGAAAGTCTCGGTCTGACTATCAAGGACATCAATGATGTCGGCGCGCTCGATCTGTGCGTTGACGGCGCCGATGAGGTCGGCGAGGGGCTGGCCCTGATCAAGGGCGGCGGCGGCGCCTTGCTGCGCGAAAAACTGATCTGGGAACAGGCCAAGACCTGTGTCGTCATCGCCGACGCCGCCAAGCACGTCGAGGTGCTGGGCAAGTTCCCGTTGCCGATTGAGGTCGAGCCGTTCGCCTACAAGGGGACGGTCAACCGGATCTGCGATGTGCTGCTGGAATTCGATATCGAAAAGGTGCCGGTGATGCGCAAGCGTGACGGCGCCCCCTTTATGACGGATGGCGGCAATCTTATCTTTGACGTCGCCTGCGGCGCGATCCACGAACCGTCGGGCCTGGCCAATGCGCTCAAGTCGGTGACCGGCGTGGTCGATCACGGTCTGTTCCTCGACCTGGCCGAAGTGGCGCTGATCGGTACCGAACAAGGGGTTCAGACGGTTTATCCGTAAGGAAATTTTATGGCTGAGTACGATTACGATCTGTTTGTCATCGGGGCCGGATCCGCCGGCGTGCGCGCGGCGCGCCTGGCGGCCCATCTCGGCCGCAAGCTCCGCGTCGCCGAGGAAGACCGGCCGGGTGGCACCTGCGTGCTGCGCGGCTGCGTGCCGAAAAAGTTCCTTGTCATGGCGTCGGAAGTGCCGGAACAGGTCGACTATGCGCGTGGTTTCGGCTGGCAAGACGCGGCCTCAGGCGCCTTCGACTGGCACACGTTCAAGAACAAGCAGGACGCGGAACTGACGCGGCTCGCCGGCATTTATGGTAGCAATTTGACCCGGGCCGGGGCCGAACTGATCGCCTGTACCGCCGCGTTCAAGGATGAGCACACCCTGACCTTGACGACGGGTGGTGAGGTCCGTGAGGTGACGGCGAAGACGATCCTAATCGCTACCGGGGGCTGGCCATTTCTCCCACAGCATTGTCCGGGCGTACTCGAACATGCTCTGACATCCAATGATATGTTCAAGCTGGAAAAGCTGCCGAAAAAGATGGTGATTGTCGGCGGGGGGTATATCGCGGTCGAGTTTGCTGGCATCATGCATGGCCTCGGCGTTGACGTAACGCTGATGTATCGCGGCGAGAAGGTCCTGCGCGGTTTCGACGGCGAAGTGCGTGACCATCTGACGGCTGAAATGAAGCTGCGGGGCCTCAAGATCATGACCCAGGTCGAGCCGCTCAAGTTGCACCAGGAAGGCGATGAACTGGTGATTTCGCTGAACAATGGCGAGACCTTCCGGACGGAACAAATCCTCTATGCATCGGGCCGCAAGCCGAAGACCGAAGGGCTCAATCTCGACGCCATCGGCATCACGCCGGACGTCCACGGCGCCATTCCGGTCGACGCCTTTTCGCGCACCCAGCATCCACACATTTACGCCATCGGCGACGTCACCAATCGGCTCAACCTGACGCCCGTCGCCATCCGCGAAGCGGTTGCCTTCGTCGAGACGGCATTGAAGGATAATCCGACGGCTTACGACCGCGAAAATGTGCCGACGGCGGTGTTTTCGCAGCCTCAGATCGGCACGGTCGGGCTCAGCGAGGATCAGGCGATCGAGAAAGGTATCAAGGTCGACATCTATTCGACAAAGTTCCGCATGATGAAGACCGCCTTCACGGGGGGCGAAAGCCGGATGTTCATGAAGCTGGTCGTGGATGCGGAAACGGACGTCCTGCTGGGCGTGCATATCGTTGGCGGCGAGGCCGGCGAGTTGATCCAACTGGCCGGCGTGGCGGTCAAGGCGAAGCTGACCAAGGCGGTGTGGGACGCGACCTGCGCGGTGCATCCGACGGCGGCGGAAGAACTGGTGACACTGAAGGACAAGCGACTATGAGCGTGGCGGGGGGGCTGGCCTGGCTCTGGAACAAGGTGCGCAACGGCTACACCGAAGCCGTGTTCCTCCTGTATCTGACGGTCCTGTTCGTTACGATCTATTTCGGTGCGACGACCAATCTGCCGCCGCTGATATTCCTGGCGGGCTTGCTGTGCATCGGCTGTTTCAACCCGATTGGCAAGCGAGCACACGCCTTCTGGCCGGTCATGGGCGCGACCGGGGCCGTTCTGATCCTCGGCTTTCTGCGTTCCGACTTTGTCGCCATGCTGGCATCAGGCAAGAGCCTGCATGATGCCTGGCACCTATCGACACGGTATTTCCGGGCGCCGATGATCATGTGGGTCACCACCTGGGCGCTGGTCTTCGCGGCTTGCGGCTTGACGGGAAGGCGCGCCGGGCGGGTGTTGACCTGGATGACCTGGCTGGCCATTGCCCTATTCGCCGTCGAACTTGTCGACGCGATTAGTAACGACGGGCTGCGCAACTGGATGAACGTCCACTGGTTCGGTCATCAGCGGCCGGAAATGGTCATCGTCGACGCCTCCAACCTCAATACCTTCCTGTTGATGCTGTTCTGGCCGCTGGCCTTCTGGTTGGTGTGGCGGAAATGGATAGGACCGATCCTCCTGATGGTGGTCACGGTTTTATGGACGGCGGTGACGGTGGACACCAATGCGCAGATTTTCACGTTGGTCGCCGCGGCGATTGTTTTCTGGGCCACGGCCAATTGGCCGGCGGCCTGGAGCCGACGCGGCATTCTGCCGGAACGCGTCCTGGCTGGGCTTGCCGTCTTCTGGGTGCTGGCTTTTCCGCTGGTTGTCCTGGGCGTGATGCGGGCTGGTCTGACCAAGCCGCTGCATGACCATCTGCCGGCGTCCTGGGCGGCCCGCATCGACATCTGGACCTACGCCGTCAACCGGTCGTTGGAAAAGCCTTGGCTGGGGTGGGGTTATGAGTCGGCCAGGCGTTTCGATCCCTATATCCCCGATCATCCGCATAATCTGTCGCTGCAGGCCTGGCTGGAACTCGGAATCCCGGGGTTGCTGCTGATGGCCTTGTTGTGGGGGTGCATCTTCTGGTTCCTGGCGCCGAAGGGATCGGAAGCCGTGGAGGTCCCCGAGGCCGAGGGCAGCCTGAAGGCTCTGGGCGGAGCCTCTGAGGCCAAGGCCACACCGGAGCACCTGGCCGCGCAGCCTTCCGCCCAGCAGTTGGCGCGGCCTTATGTGCTGGCGGCGGCGGCGAACTACTTTCTGCTCAATGCCCTGAGCTATGGCATGTGGAAGCAATGGCTGCATTGCGTGGCCGCGATGATGCTGATCACCATCATTTTCGGCATCAAGGCGGTCGGGCTGGAAATGAAAGCGGACAACGCCTTGCCGGATAAAGCAATCAGAAAAGCGGGTTGAGTTTGGCCGCATGAGCGACTACATACCGGGGATGAACAAGACATGGTCCCCGAAGGACTGGCGGTCCCTGCCGGCCCTGCATATTCCGAACGATTACCCCGACGCCCAGGCCCTGGCCGGCGTCGAGGCTGAACTCGCGCACCTGCCGCCGCTGGTGTTTGCCGGCGAAGCGCGCCGTCTGACGTCGGCCCTCGGCGAAGTCGCCAAGGGCAATGCCTTCCTGTTGCAAGGCGGCGACTGCGCCGAAAGCTTCAAGGAATTTTCCGCCGACAACATCCGCGATACCTTCCGCCTGATCCTGCAGATGGCGGTGGTCCTGACCTTCGCCGGCGGCAAGCCGGTAGTCAAGGTCGGCCGCATCGCCGGCCAGTTCGGCAAGCCGCGTTCGTCGTCGACCGAGACGATCGGCGATGTCACTCTGCCGAGCTATCGCGGCGACAATATCAACGGCATGGAATTCACGCCGGAAGCCCGGATCCCCGATCCGCAGCGTTTGCTGCAGGGTTATCATCAGTCGTCGGCGACGCTGAACCTGTTGCGCGCCTTCGCCAATGGCGGCTATGCCGACCTGTACAACATCCACAAATGGACGCTGGGCTTCGTGTCGGGGTCGCCGCAGGGCGAGCGCTACAAGGAACTGGCCGAGAAGATTTCCGAGACCCTGTCGTTCATGTCGGCGATCGGCGTGACGCCGGAAAGTCATCCGCAGATCCGCCAGGTCGACTTCTTCACCTCGCACGAGGCGCTGCTGCTTAACTATGAGCAGGCTCTGACACGCGTCGATTCGACGACCGGCGACTGGTACGACACGTCGGCCCACATGGTGTGGATCGGCGAGCGCACACGGCAACTTGATGGCGCGCACGTCAACTATATGCAAGGCATCAAGAACCCGATCGGCGTCAAGTGCGGCCCGACGCTGGAGCCTGACGACCTGCTGCGCCTGATCGATGCGCTGAACCCTGAGGCTATTCCGGGCCGTTTGACCCTGATCGGCCGTTTCGGTGCTGAAAAGGTGGGCGAACGTCTGCCGCGGCTGATGGCGGCGACCAAGGCGCACGGCGTGCCGGTGGTCTGGTCGATCGACCCGATGCACGGCAACGTCATCAAGGCGGCCAACGGCTACAAGACGCGGCCGTTCGACCGTATCCTGAGTGAGGTGCGAGCCTTCGTGGATGTTGCGGCGGCCGAAGGTGTCCACCCGGGCGGCATGCACTTGGAAATGACCGGCCAGAACGTCACCGAATGCACGGGCGGCGCCGTCGCCCTGACCGAGGACGAACTGAGTCACCGTTACCATACGCACTGCGATCCGCGCCTCAACGCCGACCAGGCGCTGGAACTCAGCTTCCTGGTTGCCGAGCGGCTGCACAGCCTGAAGGACAAGGCTTCGAAAGCGGCGTAAAACGCCTTTTCTGCATAGTGGTTTGCGCGTAGGCTCTCTCCCGTCGAAGGGGAGAACGCCGTGCTGACGCTTGCTGCATTGTATCTGGTCCTGATTGCCGCGCCACAGGCGTGTCCTGCCAGCTTCGCCGTGACCGCGCACGCCCTGGGGCCGTTGACGTTGGGCGAGCCGGTATCCGCGCTCAAGGCAAGGTTCAATATGTCGGAGGGCCCCTTTGCGAGCGGCGGGATCGCGGGCGCCGTCTACACGGTCGCCATTTGTAGCGACGCGGCTATCGATGCCATTACCGAAGGCAAGCACGCTTCGGTTCGCCAACTCAGGACGGCATCGCCGATCTTTCTCACGGCGAAGGGCGCGCATGTCGGCATGAGCCTGGCCGATCTCAAGCGGCTGTATCCCGCCGGGAAGCTTAACGTCTTTATCCATGATGGCGCCGTGGCGAATTTCGACACAGGGACGGGTGTTATTTTTGATTTCGACGGGTCGATGGTTCCGCACGGGTGCTATGACACAGATGGCGACTGTAAAGCGGATCCGCAGACGTTCAAAAGCATAGACGTCTATATAAGGGCGCGGTAAGCGGCGGCCCAGATTGCCCCTGTCGGCAAATTCGGCTAGGGACGGCGCATGTTGCGATTGAGATCACAATTGGCACCGGAAACAAGGGCGGCGTTTGCCGCCCTTTTCCGCCTGTCGTGGCCGGTGATCGGCTCGCGGGTCGGCGTGCAGGTCATGGCGCTGATCGACACGGTCGTCGTCGGACGCTATTCCTCGGCCGAGCTTGGTTATCTGATGCTGGCCCTGTCGCTGTTCTGGGTGCCGGCGGCCACGAGCTGGGGGCTATCCATGGGGATGCAGGTGAAAACCGCGCATTTCCTTGGCGCCAGCGATTTGCATCGCATCGGCGCCGTTTTCCAGCGCGGCATCACATATGCTTTGTGGCTGGGTTTCGGTTTTATGGCGCTATTGCTGATAGTCGGCATTGCCTTTCTGGACGCCATTGAAAAGCCGGAGATGGCCGCCGGCGCGCGCTTGCCGATGATCATTTTCGCCCTGTCGATGCCACCCTTTCTGCTGTCGATAGCTGTTTCCCAGTTTATGGAAGCATTAAGCCGGACCCGCGATATTTTGATCGCCACCTTTTTGGTCAATGCGTTGAATATTGTACTGCTGTTGATGCTGGTGCCGGGAAAGTTCACATTTTTCGGAATTCATTTCAGCGGCGCCATGGGGGCGGCGACGGCGACGACGGTGGCGCGCCTCGTCCAGGCGGCCGGGTTGTTGATATACGTCATCCGATTGAAGCAGGTAAGACCATTCGACCTGCTCGGCCGGCAGGAGCCGGATGCCACCGGTGCAGTCGAGCAGCGTCACATCGGCTACGCCACCGGCGCGGCCTATTTCATCGAGACGGCGGCGTTCGCCGGCATGGCGATGTTTGCCGGGCGGATCGGCGATACGGCTGTGGCCAGTTGGGCGATCATCCTCAACTTTGCCAGCGTGGTATTCATGGTGCCGATGGGGATTTCCGCCGGCTGCTCGGTGCTGGTCGGCAAGGCCTATGGCGCGGGGGATTGGCCGGAGGTGGCGCGGTTCGGCCAGGTCAGTTTCGTATCGGCGGCGGCGTTCATGGCCGGCGTGGTGGTGGTTGTCCTGCTGGCTGTTGATCCGATCACTCGACTTTACACGCTTGATCCTGCGCTTATCCCGATGGCTCGGCATGGCCTGCTGTTGTCGTGCTTCTTCTTCATTCCGGATGGCCTGCAGGTGGTGGCGGCCCAGGCGCTGCGCGCCCGCAAGGATGTAGTGGCGCCGACGGTTATCCACTACCTGTCCTACGGCGCGATCATGCTGCCGCTTGGGTTTGTCTTTTGCCTGACCTTCGGCTGGGGCGTCGGCGGGCTGGTCTGGGCCGTGGTGGTCGCGTCGGCGATTTCCGGGCCGTTCCAGACCGGCCGCTTCCTGTGGCTTGACCGCAAGGCCGAAAGTTAGACCCCCAAAATCCAGCCTTCTTCGGTCGCGGCGATCGCTGCGTCGGCGTCCTTCAAGCCCTTCGGCGCGGCGAACAGTGCAGCCAGTTCGCCCTTGTCGTCTTTGTCGGCGAGGGCTTGGGCCGTCAGCCGTACGGCGGCAGCGTCCTTGACTTCGCCGGGTTCGGCCGTGCCTTCGAACAAGGGCGGGAAGATTTCAGCGATCACCGTATCGATGCCTTCGAGCGCCGCTTCGTCCAAGGCGCCGAAGCCGGTCTGGAACGGCCATAGCCGCGCCTTGCCGTTCAAGGTTTCGGCCAAAGATTTGACCGCGGCGATGCCGAGCATGGCCTGGCCGCCAACCACGCCGGCGCCGTGCATCTGCCACAGGCTCTTCGGTTGGGCGGCCTTATTCTTAAGAGCGCGAACGGCATCTTCGGTCAGGCGAAATTCCGGGAAATTGCCGAACGAGTCGGGTTTCAGGCTCGACAGCCATTTCTGTGCCGCCGACTTTGGGCAACCCCAGAACGGATAGGCTTCATCGGTCATGAGCCGGTTCATCTTGGCGGCGACTTGGAAGCGGTTATTGGTGTTGTCCGGTTTGTCGACCACATTCTTGGCCATGAAGTCCCACATGGCTTCCCATGGCGTGCCTTTAAGTTGCAGCTTGGCCGCCGTGCCGCGTGGAAACCCGAGGGCGAAATTGACCCCGAGCAGGATCCGGTCGCCGCGCTTGCGCAGGTCGGCGAACAGGGTTTTCAACTGAGCCAGGGCTTCGGCGCGGGTGGCCGGATTGAAAGCTTCATAGGACAGGCGGAAGCGCACGTCTCGTTTCATCACGCCGATCCACACCGAGGATTCGCCGGTTTTCTTGCCTTCGGCGGCGCTGTAATCGACCATCACGTAGGCGCCGAACAGACGGTTCACGACTTGCAATCTCCGGTGGTGATCAGGCGAGGAAACGCCGAGGCAGGGAAGCTCGGCTTTTAGCGTGAAGAGCCGGGCAAACAAAGTCCTTTTCGTGACGGATCACGCCGGTGTGCACAGCAAAATAATTATTTCGCTTCGCAGCGAACCCGTCTAGAACTCCGGAAGGCTGCAGTTGCGGTAAAAGGATGCTGAAATGACGAAAGTTTTGCGGGTCGGGGTGGCCGGTGCGGGTGTATTCGGGGGCTATCATGCCAACAAGTACAAGCAGGCAGCTGACGCCGGGATCGCCGTCGAATTCATCGGCATCTATGATCTCGACAAAAGCCGCGCCGAGGCCCTGGCCGGAACGCACGGCGTGACGGCGTTCAGCGGCGACGAACTGGAAGCCTTTCTGGCCAAGCTCGACGCGGTGACCATAGCGACGCCGGCGTTTGCCCATGCTGGTGTGGCCAAGAAGGCCCTGGCGGCCGGCGTGCATGTCTACAGCGAAAAGCCGTTGGCCACGACGGTCGAGGATGGCCAGGCCATGGTCGACCTGGCGGTGGAAAAGGGCCTGGTACTGGCCTGTGGCCACCAGGAACGGACCATGTTCGAAGCGATGGGGCTTTATGATGTGCCGGAAAAGCCGCTGCGGCTGGAAGCGGTGCGCAACGGCACAGCGTCGACGCGCAATCTCGATGTGTCGGTGGTGCTCGACCTGATGGTCCACGATCTCGACCTGGCGCTCAGCCTGTCAGGCAGCGTGCCAGGCGGGCTCAAAGCTTCGGGCAAGCGCCGCATCGACGAAGGTTACAAGGCCACCGGCGCCGATGAAGTGGTCGCCGAGATCGACTTCGAGAACGGCATGACGGCGTCTTTCGAAGCCTCGCGCATGGCGGCCGAACGCAAGCGGACCATGCGATTGGTTTATCCGAGCGGTGAAGTTGCCATCGATTTCCTGGCCCGGACGTTTGGCAATACGACCCCGTTCGCGCTCAATGCCGATTTCGCCGACGCGGCCATCGCCAAGGACCCTTTGGGGACGAGCGTGTTCCGGTTTCTGGAAACCGTGCTGGGCAAGCGGGCGCGGCCGCTATGTACAGGCGAGGAAGCCCTGCGGGCCCTGGATCTGGCTTTAGCGGTCGATGAGGACGTCGCCTAGCTTGAATGGCCTTTGAAAATGATGCCGAAGGCCAGCACGGCATAGCCGCCGATCGCCAGCCAGTAACGGTATTCCGTTAAATAGGGCATGGGGTGAAAATAGCCGATCAGGCTGCCGACGATCAGAACCACCGACACAAAGAACAGCAACAGAGTCAAAGCCGACAGCTTCATGATCGCTACGCGTACCCACCCATCTGATTTTTTCAGAGCTATAGAACCAGTAATTCAAAGATTTGTGATAATTTCAACGAAAATATCGGTAACCGGTGTCGCGCCCGTCCTCGCGGATGCAAAATTACCGCACGGTGCGCGGTCGCGTCCAGTCACAGGGCGCGCAAGCTGAACAGAAACTCGTGAAGCACGGCGAATACTGAGAAGGCCGATGCCGCCAGCAGCATCTTGGCATAACCCAGCTCCTCGGGGACGAAAGCCGTCCGGCCTTCGATGATCGCCACGAACGGGATGATCGAGGTGCGCTTCTTGATCGAGTTGTAGGTTTCGCCCATCATAGCCAGGCGCTTGCGGTCGATATTGTTGGCGCCCAGGGCGCACAGAGCGAGCAGTGAACCGAAGAACAGCCACGCCGCCAGATTGCCGTTGCAGACCAGGTGCGCGAAAGCCCACAGGCCGATGCCGGCCAGGATGGGGTGGCGCGAGATGCGGATAACGCCATAGACGGTCTTGTCCGGCAGCTTGCGCAAGGCCAGCAGGTTGGTCGGCGACGGTGTAAAGACGCCTAGGGTGATCAGCAGGAAGGCGACGAAATTGGCGACCAGGGCGATGACGCGCAACCAGGTCGGCGCCGTCCAGAAGGTGTGGTCCAGGCCGTCCTGATTGCCAACCGCGACGGCGAAGGCGACACACATCCAGATCAGGCCGATCACCGAGAACAGGCAGAACAGGACGTAATAGGCGATCTTGCCGATGCCGCTGATGATCTGATCCTTGAACGCCGTCCCGCTGATCATCACATGGATCGACAGGAAGAAGGCGCAGGCGAGCGCGAGGGTCAACATGCGTCTGAGGCTTTAAAACTGAGGTTCAAAGATAAGGAATGAGCGGAGCGTTCAGCACGTCGCCGTCGGGCTTCGGTGCCGGGAGAGGGGCGGGCGCCGGGCTTTCCAGCGCCGCAGCCGGTGCCGGGGCGGCGACCTTGGCCGGTTCGGGCGCGGGTGTGATCGGCGGCAGGTTGGCGAGATCCTTGGCGGCCGGGCGACGCAGGACGGCCTCAATGTGGTAGAACCACTTCCGCGCCGTCTGCAAGGCGGCGCGCGGCCCTTCGGCACGGGCGGTCAAGGCATCGTTCGGGTCCCACAGGACCAGTTCGTAGTCGGGATGCGACGGATCGTCGAAGATCAGGCGCATGGTGACACGCAGCACGTCCGGCGAAATCTCATCAATGGCTTTGTAGGAACCACTGTCGAGCGGCTTGTTCGAACCGGCGCGGACGACGCGGGCGAACACCTTGCCGTCGACGAAGACCTCCATGCCGTAGAGATCGCTGACGGCGTAGATACGCGTCGGCAACTTGCCGAAATTGCGGACGATAACCACCTTGTTGGCGGCGTAGGAGATGGCGCATGCGGCCTTGCGCACCGGTTCGATCGATTCGACCTCGGCCTTGGCGCCGCCAAGGGCTTCCTTGACTTCGTCTTCCAATTTCTTGGGTTCTTCGACGCGCGTTTCATAGATCCTGTACAGAATGAACAGGATGGCCAGAAGGGCGGCGGACAGGATGACCAGAGCAGGCAGGAATGTCGGCAAGATCGAAACCCGGATAACGACGACGCCCCAATCCATCACCGGGCGCCGAACATATATTAACCACGATTTGCTTCGGAGGTTAAGAGGGCACGACCGGAATAAGGCGCAAGGCGGCGAAAACACCGTAATCGACTGATTTTTTCCAGCGATTTGTGGTTTGTTTGTCGCAAGTTGCAGCTAGTGCGGATGGTCGTGATAGGTGTCGTCCGGCGCCTCTTCCGTGTCGTCCACTTCCCAGGGTGGCGCTGATTCCCAGGGCGCCGACTGGATGCGCGGCGCCGGGTTGACGGCCGGCGGATAGTGCGGTGTCTGTTTGCTGATTGGGGCGACTTCAGGCGCCGGGTAGGGCGAGGATTGTTGCTGCGGCTGGGCCTGGGGCGTTGTCTGGGTTTGGGGCAGGCGCTTGATGACGGCGTCAACGTGCGACAGCCACTTGCGTCCCAAGCGGACCGCGTCGGCGGCGGTCTTGGCGTGGACCGGGCTCTGGCTGATCTCGCCAAACAGGTTGATTTCGAATTCGGGCATTTCGACATCGTCGAACATCAGGCGCAGGGTGACGCGGCCGGCATTGGCATGGGTTTCGTTAAGTACCCGGCGCGGCTCGCCTTTTTGCGCGCGGGCAACCACCCGTTCATCGACAATCAGTTCGGCGCCTTCGATTTCGTTGAAGCTGAAGACCAGGCCCTTGCCGCCGGTTTCCCACAACACGGCCAGGTCGCCGGCGGTAAAGTCGAGGCCGGCGGCCTTCTTGCCATCGAGATCGAAAACGACGGCGTCCGGCGTTTTACCAAGCGAGGAATGCAGGGCGCGGCCGAGGCGCCGCGAGGTTTCGAACCACCACATCAGACCCGAGGCGATCAAGGTCAGACCTATGCCGGCGAAGAAGAAGTAGAGAAGGATGCGCGCTGCGTGGGCCATGGCGATACCGGGCCAGCTATGACTAATAAAGCTTTAAGTGTGCGCCCGGCCGGTTAAGATTCAACTAAATCTAGCCGTCGATTTCGATCACGACCGGCACATGGTCCGACGGCTTGGCTTCGTCGTGGGTGCGGCCGCGCGTCTCCTTGTGGATGACCAGGTTGACAAGCCTGTCGGCGGCCTGTGGAGAGAGCAGGTGATGGTCGATGCGGATGCCTTCGTTCTTCTGCCAGGCGCCGGCCTGGTAATCCCAGAAGGTGTAACGGTTTCCTTCGGGCGGTACCGCTTCGAAGGCATCGGTGTAGCCGAGGTTTTTCAGGCCCTGGTAAGCCTGGCGGACGGCCGGTTGATAAAGGGCGTCGTCGAGCCAGACGCTTTCCTTCCAACAATCGTCCCTGGTCGGGATGATGTTGAAGTCGCCGGTGATGACGGTCGCTTCCTCGAGCTTGATCATCTCGGCAGCGCGGGCATGCAAGCGTTCCAGCCAGCGCAGCTTGTAGGCGTACTTGTCGGTGCCGAGCGGATTGCCGTTAGGCAGGTAGATGCCGACGAAACGGACTGGTTTCGGCGCCTCGACTATGGCTTCGATATAGCGGGAATGTTCGTCGGCCGGGTCGCCGCCCAGGCCCCGGCTGACGTCGCTCAAGGGGAATTTCGACAGGATGGCGACGCCGTTCCAGGTTTTCTGACCGTGGACGGCGCAATTATAACCGAGCGATTCGAACGCTTCATAAGGGAACTTCTCGTCAATGCATTTGATTTCCTGCAGGGCGCAGACGTCGGGCTGGGCCTCGGCGAACCACTCGCGGATCAGTGGCAGCCGGGCGTTGACGGAGTTGACGTTCCAGGTGGCGAGTTTCATGGCCCGCAGGTTTAGAGCACCGCCCGCGGAGTCGCAAGGCATGGCGAAGCCTGTGCTGTCACCCGTTGTCAGGATTAAAGCGAGAAACTGGTTCCGCAGCCGCAGGATGAGGTGGCCAGCGGGTTCAGGATCTTGAACTGCGAACCGACCAGTTCCTCGACATAGTCGATGATCGAGCCGGCCATCAATGGTGCCGATATTTCGTCGATCAGCGCCACGGCGCCGTCATGGCGGATTTCGCTTTCGTCGGGCTGGGCGTGATCGACCAGATCGAGCTTGTACTGAAAGCCCGAGCAGCCGCCGCCTTCGACCAGGACGCGCAGCATGACCGGATGGCCGGCCTCGCGGCTTAAGGCGTTGATATGGCGGGCGGCGTTGGCCGTCAGGGTAATATTGTGGTTCATGCCGTCAATATAGAGGTTTTCGCCGCGAAAATCAGGCCCTTGCCGCGAAAAGCGGTGATTTTTTAGGTGATGGTTACGAATTGTAGTATAGACACGCCCGCAGCTTTCGCCATTACCGGATCGCGCATGAACCTGGCCCCCTATGCTGAAAACGTCGCCAATAGCCTCGGGCGCCTGCATACCGAGCCGGACAGCCTGACGCGCACGGCCTTCGCCCGCGACCGCGACCGCATCATCCATTCGACCGCCTTCCGCCGCCTCAAAGGCAAGACCCAGGTGTTCGTCGCCAATGAAGGCGACTATTTCCGCACCCGGCTGACGCATAGCCTGGAAGTGGCGCAGATCGCCCGGTCGCTGGCGCATTCACTGGAACTGGATGTCGACCTGGCCGAAACCATCGCCCTGTCGCACGACCTCGGCCATCCGCCGTTCGGCCATGCCGGCGAAGACGAACTGCACCGGTGCATGGAGCCGTGGGGCGGGTTCGACCACAACGTCCAGACCTTCCGCGTCATTACCAAGCTGGAAGTCCGTTACCCCGCCTTCGATGGTCTTAACCTGACGTGGGAAACCCTGGAAGGCATCATCAAGCATAACGGCCCGGTCGGCCACCACATGACCGAACCGTCGTGGAAGTCCATCGTTGACTTCAACGAGCAATGGGACTTGCGGCCCGATACCTACGCCTCGCTGGAAGCGCAGTGCGCCGCCATCGCCGACGACATCGCCTATAATAATCACGACGTGGACG